>NZ_MAOG01000143.1:0-89226 GCF_001884205.1 Bacillus sp. NH11B
CTAATGAAATTTAAGGCTTTCTTTTTAACGATTACCATTCAAAAACGTAAACCTTCAAAAGCTGAAATCTTACGTGAACAACAAATTAAAAATATTATGGATGATGTGAAAGAGCTCCAGTCCTCTTATTACAATCGTCTTTACTAAATAAATTATAAAGGGGCAATATCTTAATGAAATTTAAAGCATTTTTTTTAACTATCACCATTCAAAAACGAAAATTTACTAAAGCTGAAATCTTACGTGAACAACATATCAAAAACATTATGGACGAAGTGAAAGAGCGCCAGTCCTCTTATTACAATCGTCTTTACTAAATAAATTATAAAGGGGTAAAATCCAATGAAATTCAAAGTATTCTTTTTAACGATTACCATTCAAAAAAACAAACTATCTGAGTCTGATACGCTTCATGACCGACAAATTGAACAGGCTATGGACAACGTCAAAGAACGACAAAGTCATTATTGTAGTCACCTGTAATTCCGATTTGAAAGGAGGAATTCATGTATGAAGTTTCACCTTTTCTTTTTAACCATTACGATTCAAAAAGAAACTATATCTGCAGATGAAGTAAAACAAGAGAAACAGTATAAAAAGATTATAGATGAAATTCGTGATCGTAGAAGCAAGTACTACACTCACCTATAATTATTTGAAATTATATTAGAAACGAAAGGAGTCGATTATGATGTTAATAACGCGGTGTAAAGAAATGATTTGGATAGTTCAGAGGGATTCCACGTAGTTTAACAGGAATACTTTATACATGCATTGCAGTTAATTTGATGTGTAAAAAATATATAATAATACGCATTTCATACAATCTAAAAATTTGAAAAGATACACCACTTTTTTCAGCGGTGTATCTTCCCTAATTTTTTCTATTTCCGATTACTTCGTTTCGTTTTAAACAATCTCACTAAGTTCGAAACAACTGTTTTCGTTACTGCATAAACAGGCACCGCTAAAATCATTCCGATAATTCCAGCAAAGTTCCCTACCCCTAAAATAAGGATAATAATCGTTAACGGATGAATGTTTAATTTCGAGCTCATAATACGTGGAGATATGATGTTACTTTCAAACTGCTGTACAATTGTTACAATAATAATTACGTACAGAGCTTGCATCGGAGATACGAATAGACCTACAATAACAGCTGGTGCTGCTCCGATAAAAGGACCTAAGTTCGGAATTATATTTGTAAGTGCTGCGATAATCCCTAAAACAAAAGCATACGGTAAACCGATGATTAAATAACCAGTAAATGTAAAGGCACCAATAAACATACAAACGAGCGCTTGACCTTGAATATATGCAGATAATGTTTCGTTCGTTTCCTTTATGATACGAAGTCCTTCTTCACGGTAAGACTCTGGTAATACACTAACGGCTTTTCCTGGAAATGCATGTCCATCTTTAAACATATAAAATAAAATGAACGGTACTGTAAAAATAACTAATGCCACGTTCGTGATAATACCAAATAAAGCCGTTGCACTCGACGTAATTGTGTTTGGTATTTCTTTTAAGTATTCAATTGCATTTTTCTCAATTGTTTCAATGGAAACGTAGTTTTGTGTAGATAGCCATTCAAATAATTTATGATGGGATAGATCTTGTATGTATACTTTTCCCTCTTTTATATAAGTCGGCATGTTTTTCACTAAATCCATTAGCTGCTGTGAGATCGTTGGAACGACTACTCCAATAGCAACTCCAGTTAATGTGATGATAAAAAGATACAATAGTAAAATCGCTAAACCTCTCGGTACTTTTTTATTCTCCAAAAAGACTAACAATGGATTAAAAATGAAGTATAAAAATAACGCGATTAAAATTGGGAAAAATAATGTTGATATGAAGATACCAATCGGTTGAAATAGAAACGATATTTTTGTGCAAATAAATATAATTCCTACAACCATCAGCACTTCTAATGTCCAAAAGTGCACTTTCGATTTCAAAAAAACATCCTCCTTTAAACTAGCACTTCTTTTCATTGTACCAAAATAAACATGAATTTCACATAATATTTTCCTTTACAATATTCCAAAATACCATTAAATACACTACAATGAGATTACATACAAATTTGTGGGTAAAGGTGATAAATATGACACAATGCATCATTTGCAGAAAAGATACGAAAGAACTTAGCGAACAATATGTCATACCAGAGATATTATGTGGATATTATTTCACAAACTCCATTTGTGATTCCTGTCATGAACATATGACAACAAATGTTGACCGTCCTTTAATTAGGCATAAGCTAAGTCAATATAAGATTGAGCAAATGAAAAAACAAATCGACTCCCCTCTCTATACGAATGAACACGGTGAAGAGCTGGCAGCCGCTGAAACGGATGTTGTCGAAGTAAGTGATGAAATACTTTATTCCAATGCATTAATTATGAAACTATGTAAAAAGCACGATATTTCACTACACAATGAAATTTGGAAAGAAGAGCGTGTAACAAAAGTAGCTAGTTCTATTCAACGTGAATTACTTTTAGATAACCGTAAATATAAAATGAGTGTATTAAAAATGGCCTATACTTTTGCTGTACAAACAATTGATGGCTACTTTGACGATCCAGATGCGATTGATATTTCTAACATTCTATTAAATGCCGATTTCATGGAATTAAAGGAAAAGAGTATCGTCCGTGACTTAAGCAAAAGTTCTTTATGGAATACATTAAATACAACGAGTGAAAACCATTACTTTATTTTACTTAGTGATAAAGACGGGCTGTTCTGCTTCATTCGCCTATTTGATATTTTTGATGTTGTTGTTCATTTATCAGAAAAAAGGTACGATCTTCCATCACCAATTGTCGGCGTAAATAATGTAGACAAAAAAGGATTTTTTGTAGAAAGCTTAAAACAATATATGGACGGGCTATTTAAAGAAACTAAACCTTCTATTTAATTGACACCAGAACATACGGTCTCCTTTCTTCATGAAAAGACACTGTGTTATAATGAGTATGAATAGAACAATACAATCACATAAAACAATTAAAAACTGTATATAAATAAAAAAGACTAGTGTGCGGCTACACACTAGTCCACGTAACTTAGCAGATTGGATTGTTCATTTATCCTATTTGTTTCGTACAAACACAACAACCCACTTTCTATAGGCATAGGTGGGTTGTTATTTTTTGAGCTTGTCAATTAAGACGACAATAAACGTTAACAATGCAACGAGAAACAGTCCACCTTGCAGCAGCAACGCAATTTCACTCACGAATTATCACCCCCCTCCTACCTGGAGAAGTGATAATTGAACAACCAACCGTACCATAAGTTACCTCTTAATTTTACCATATTTATTAATTGTTTACGATGAAAAACCGCAAGCTTAAAAAATTGCGAGTTTTTTATTTCTCACTATTTTATTAAAGCATATGCATCAGCTATCATTTCACCAACGATTTTATTTTCTTGTTGCTTCTCGTCTTTTAATAAAAGGAATAACAGTTCTGCCACTTCTTCCCCCTCCTTGAACTGATTCATATAAATGAATAAATTCGTTTTTTATATAAAAAAAACCAAAGGTATTTTCGATAAGTTAACTGGGTTTTATTAAAAGACACATATGATTTGCTTGAACATCGTTACTGTTTGTTTGAAATACAGTTCGATTTATATTCATAAAAATAGTATATTTCTTTATTTGAAAGGTATTTTTCACTTACTATTTTTCATGGTCCTTAATCCGCTGTAACCAATAAGAAAACTCACATGCTAAATGCATTTGATGTGAGTTAATAAGGCTATTAGGACAAAGTGCTGGGAACTCAACAACTAGACGTACTTCTATCCCAGTATCAGTATCTTTAAATTGATGTCGAACTCCACCAATAATAGTACCATCTTTCATACGTGCAACACCTGTTGATTGGTATTGATAAGACTTATCTCTAGGTGTTTTTAATCCCGTTTCGTCACCAAAAACAATGAAAAATTGAACCGGGAACGGAGAATTACCTGTAGTTTCGATAACCTCTAATTCATTTTCCCCAAAGGGTCTTAGTACATAGTGATCAGGACAAGCTGATAAATTCACTTGATTATTTTCACGTGATTGTTCAAGCATAAAACTATCAATTCCATTTATAGCTTCTTCTGCTGTAATCCCGTCTAAATAGATACTTGTTTTTGAAAATTTTCGTCTATCGCCAGATAAAACTGAACAAATACGCATACCTATTCCACTTAATCTAAGTTTGGATTTCAACTTATCATACATCTCATTATATGAATATCCCATCTTTACTTCCGTTAGCTTTTTTATCATGGCGTCTGTATCATTTATTTCAGGCTCTTTATATCCTAATGTATTTAAAACTTTTTTAATACGTTCTCTTTTCCATTTTGTAAGTTTCTCTTGCGAAATATTGTTTCCATCGATAATAATCTTCATTTATATTCACCTTCTTTTTGATCGTATCGTAGTGTAGTTAATACTAAATTAACCATTTCTTGCTTCGTATCTAGACTCAACTTTACTTCTGAATGGGCAATACTGCTAAGACCGTATAAAATAAATCCAGAAGCTAATAATGAGTTGTCAGTATAAAAAATCCCCGTTTTCACTCCTTCTTCAATTACTTGTCGAATTAACGGTTGCATTCGTGTGAATAATTTCTGTTCCAGTTGAAAATGTTGTTCCGTCTGAAACGAACTCATATTTTTATAGGGTGCTAATTTTTCAATAAATGTCCAAAATATATCTAGAGAATCTTTCATCTTCTGCATTACAGACCGTTCATTTGAAATAAGTATTTCTTCGATTAACTCCATATTTTTCACAATGAAGCTATTTAAAGTCTCATCAACAAAATCTTCTTTAGATTTAAAGTAATAGTAAAAAAGCCCTGTTGCTACACCCGCACGATTCACAACATCTTTAATGCTAAATCCTCCCATACCATTTTTCATATATAGTTCAAAACCAATATCCATTAACTCTTGGCGTCTTATATCTGGTTCTTTTGATATTCTTTTCATACGTCATCTCCTACTATGTTTTTTGCCACGACTGAATCTGATTCAATCATAAACGACTGAACTTGATTCAGTCAATCTTATTTGATAAATTTAAAAATCAATTTAGAAACTAAGCAACAAAATTCCTACAAAAAAAGAGTAATCCCAAGAAATATGCTTCTAACCTTAGATTTATCCAAAAAGTTAGATCATATAACTAGAGACTACTCATTCTCATTAAACACGTATTTTCTTTTCAAATCGATTAAACTTTATTTTAGCTGCACCATTTCTGTCTCTACAATCATTTGAGGAAGCGACTTTTGAATTATTTCCTTTAATACATAAAGTGCTTCATTCACATAACCACCCTCAAAACCCTCTAAAGGCTCAGGTAATTCATCTTCATCTAAAATAAAATATTCTCCGCTTGGAAGCACCAAAATATCAATAATTAAGTCTTCAAATGACACTAGTTCGTCTGTTATGTGCGTATTTTTTACAATATTAAAATAAGCGCCTAAATACATTCCGTTCTTATCTCTCCATATGTATAAATTGTACGGACGATTTTCCCAGTAGTATGCAATGGTGTAACTTCCTTTTGGGATTGTTAAACTCGAATCATTTGTATTCATCGTAAATGAATACTGAACCTCATGAAATAACATGATACTTTGAGATTTCTTTTCAAGTATTAAGCAATTGTGATCTATTATTGTTGAGTCATGCCGAATTTTTCTTTCTATAATTTCACTTTTAGGCGTTCGTAATTTATTCATTTTTTGTTTCCCCTTATGCTATTTCTAGTCTTAATTATATCCGTTTATATAGCGATAAAGAAGTGTACGGTCTACAATTACACAATAAAACTCCTTCTTATTTAGAAGGAGTTTTTCACTATCCACCATTCATATGTTTTAACCTTTCAGTAACCGCATCATAAAATTTTCTTTCCTCATCCACATTTAAATGCACACGATTTACTGTTTTAGAAAATCCATATAACAACTGCGCTTTAATTGGCTCTTTTAACGTTATTTCAAAAGTTGGAGGTTCCTTTATAAATTCCATAACAGTTGCGTCAAGAACCTCTTTCTTTAAAAGTTCGCCTTTATAAAACGTAATGTTATCAATTTGTGTAAATGGTATAACGATTTTCTTTCCTAATCCAATTTGAATAATTACTTTTTCTTCCGCAACGATAATTGGATTTTTACGTATCGCTTGTATTTCAGCTAAAAAATAAAACATTGCATATATGTTTAAGATAAGTAAAATCCAAGCTCTTACTGGATTCCATTGATGAAGTAAATAATGAAAACCGATACTTTCAATTAAAGTTGCATGAATAATCATGATATAAACACCTATTGCACCGGTCTTTTTATGATATGAGTATGTGAATTCACTTTCTGATACTTTTACACGCCACGATAAAAAAGCATAATAGAATAATTTACACTCAGTAAGAATGATATTTACTGACTTACTTCTTTTCATAGTATCATCAAATGCTTGATCAATCGCATAAGAAAATGAAGAATACTCACTTCTATATTCTTTATATCGTTTTATTATTTTAGGTAGAACTCTAATAATTTTATATATCAGAAACAGTTCAAAACATACGAACAAAATTTCTCCAGCAACTATTACATACGAAACAAATGAAAAAGCTTGTAAATAATCACTAGGAATTATAAATCTTGCGAACACGTATCCTGCTATAACTACAGGAAACATATACGTTAACGAATACCTTTTTCGTATAATAAAGAAATATGTGATGACTGGAATTACAAACATAAAATCTAATAACGAACCAAGCACTACTTCTTTCGGAGCGGCTGGTACAATTGGAAGGGCATACAATAAATAGTTTGACAACATAATTAAAGATACAAGCCCAAACCAAACACCTATTCTCTTCCGAGATATGGTGACATTCATACGTTCACACCTCTATTCAAAAACCTCATTTAAATGGTCTTTATAAAATAAAATGGCACGTTCAAATTCTTTTACTTCCTCTACTTTTACGACCGCTTCCAGCAATAATTTCATCGCGGATTCATGATCGTTTACGTTGTATTTTGCTAGTGATAAAAACACTTTCATCACGTCATTTTTCGGGAACTTCTTTATCCCTGCTTCTAATACAGTAATCGCTTTATCATACTCCCCTATACAACGATACGTACTGCCAAGACCGATATACGCACCGCAAAGGGATTCACCATCAAGTCCGTTCGCGATTGCCTGTTCATAATACGGAACAGCCTCCGTTTCAAGACCCATTACATCATGTATCCAGGCGCATTGATATAGTACTTCTGCATCCCTCGTAAAATTTGTTAACCCTATAAGTATCTCTTTAGACTGTGCATATTTCTTTTCATTTCTAAGTTTAATAGCTCGCTTCAATAAATGTTCCATAAAATCCACTCCTCACAAAATGTTCATTATGCATATAACATGTATTACACATTTACGAGCAGCTAATAGCCTATTCCGTTGATTCGATTTAATAATCAGTAAGGGAGAAGTTCCCTCACTAATTTAATATTAACTCCATTACATACTATGCGACTGCATCTCTTTCTAAAAGCTTAAATTTACATAGAAGTGATACGATTACATAAATGCTCTAACATATTGATAATTTCTTTTGCAGTTTCATCTTTCCCATTACATAACTTCACGTTGCCCTCTTGTCCGATAACATGATGTACAGCGCCGCGAGAATATAAAGAATGCGGTGAGTTCGCTATCATTATACTTGCTTTCGCATCTTCCATCCTTTTGCTTGCTCTTTCAATAAGTTCTGCTTCATTTACGTCACTTTCCAGTTTAAAGCCAACGAGTATCGTTTCTGGATCCCAACTCTTTATTTGTTTTAATACTTTTGGTGCTTTTTTAAAATGAATAATTGGAGCGATGTCACTCGAAATCTTTCCGTTCATATTAAGAATATTTCCATCTTGATCACAAATCTTTTCCACAACCCAATCTGAGCCAGCAGCAGCCATAATAACCGCATCAACTTTTTCATGTGTAATAATACTTTTCATCTTATCTTGTAAATCAATAATCCCCTCAAATGGGTGCAATTCTAATTGGTCATTTACATCCATTGGCTTCTCAGCGAAATAGCCATGCAAATATATTACATTTGCTCCTTTTGTCATTAGCTCTTCTGCAATAATTCTTCCAATTGTACCTTTTGCTAAATTTGTATGTCCACGTACTTGATCCCATTTTTCTAGGCAACCGCCGCTCGTAATTAATACTTTTTTCCCCTTCATCTTAACCATCCCTTACTGATTTTTCGCACGAAACCACTCTGTTCCAAAGTCAACTGCATCGCGTTGTCTCATAAAACGGCACGTCGCATTCCCTATCTTCCCACGCGTAACTGTTCCTTTCCGTTCGTATTCAATTCCAATTTCTACAAACGTGTCAGAATCGTAATCCATTTCAACGAACTCTTTCCATACTCTTACACCTGCTTCTATAATAGGTGCTCCTGCCTTTATTAACTCGCGTGCACCTGTACGTACCTCAGATAAATGTATGGACGTATTGGAGTCGTATCCGACACCAAGTAATAATATGTATCCATCTAAATCATATATTTTTCGTAAGGGCGATTCTTCCCCAAAACTTATGGAAAGTGAATGATTTGCTATAATTTCCTCAGCATGTTTCCCCCATGCTGCAAAACTACTGAGCGGATGATTACTGCGCAATACATTTGGATATGTACGAAAACATTCAACTACTTTTCCCATTGCCCTTGTTGGTGTTATACGTGGGTCAAATGCAGGAACATTATCCCGGATAATTTGCCACCAGTCTTCTGGTACAGGTGGTCTTGACCAATGTTTTGGATCGGATAAATCTGAAGATTGGGTTGGCATAATTATCGTTCCTTCTTCTGTAACAACTTTCATTAACGCTTCTACTACGGCAACTGCCCCACCAGATATCCAACCGATTGAACTTAATGATGAATGAACAATAACTGTCATTCCTTTTTCTATCCCTAAGGTTTTTAAATCGTTTGTAATTGTTTCGATTGTATTTGGAAGTTTTGTACTCGCCACTATTTCATTCATTTTCACGATTGTTCCCCCATTTTGCTTTAAACTAATACATACATATATTATCATATTTTTCTTAATTTTTAACTTAATCATTCCGATTACTATACGTCTGTCGTTTTTATCATATCGAAAAAAGTTAAATTATGGTATATTAATTTGAAATAAATATAAAAAAGTGAACGCAATGAAAAACTTTCAATCTAGCGATCTTAATTTATACTAATATGAAATAGCCCATCACAAATGATGAGCTATGTATTTTATTCATTCTCTAAATAACAATAAAACCTCTCTACTCCCAGGTATTTCTCTCCTAAGCTTTCAATCTTAAAGTTACATTTCTTGTAAAATCCGACTGCCTCTGTATCTGTCTCAGCCTCAATATATGTTAACTCATATTCCCTAATTATTTCTTTAATCATTTGAAGTGCAATGCCTTGATTACGATATTTTTCATCAACAGCTATGTGACACATTCTCGCTCTATTTGTATAAATTAACGCTATACCTATACAACCCTTACTCCCATATTTATATAGCACTGCCTGATCATTTTTATACATTGAAACTGCTTTAATTAAGCTTTCTTCACTCGGACCGGTCGCATGCTTTAATACTTTTTTTATAGGATCTATTTCTATATGCTCAACACGTTGTAACACTCTATCTCCATCCTTTCTCATGAAAAAAGATTAGCTCTTTATTGAAAAAGAGCTAATCTTTTTACGCCGTTATTTTTTCTTCTTTTTTCACAACTACAGCTACATAACTATGAAGTATCATTCCGACAATTACAAGACTCATTCCAACCCACGATAAAGAAGACGGAATTGGAGCCGATAACCAGATCAGCTCTCCTACTAAAGCAAATAAAACTTCACCAGACTGTGTCGCCTCGACTGTTGCTAATTTTTGCGGATCATCTTTTACAAGATCTGTCGCAAAGAAGAATAATACTGTAGCAATTAAACCTGAACTAATCGCTACAATAAAACATTGAAAAACTTGACTACTTGACGGTAAACCGCTTGTAGATACTTCATAGCCAGAAAGTAAAAACCAAAATGGTAAACTTGCTAATGTCATACCGAGAACTCGTTGGAAGACATCTAATTCATCCTTACATACTTGCATCATTTTTCTATTTCCAAGTGGATATGCAAACGCAGCAATGAGTACAGGAACTACGCATAAAATGGTTTCACGAATCCCTAAAGAAGAAGCATGTTCTACTTGCATAAGAACAACACCGAATAAAATAATGCCTGACATTACTAATTCCTTCATTGGAAGTTTTTTATGTAATGGGTCTACCGCAAAAAATGGTGTTAACAAAATCCCTGCAACTATTGTAATTTGCCAAGTTGAAGCGACAAGCCACCCCGGTCCAAACGCACCCGCGAAACTAAGCGGTGCATAAAAGAGACCAAATCCAACAATACTCCATAACAACCATTCTTTCGGATTACTTTTCATATATTGAAAGAGTTGTTTTAAGTTCCCTCTATACAGAACAATAAGTAGCAGCATTGGAACCATAAAGTAATACCGTAATGATGCACTCCAAATCCAACTCCCGCCTCCTAAGTCCATCGACCGGTTTAACACAAAGGTAAAGGCAAAGAAAAACGATGCCAATATCCCTACTGCAATAGCTTTCATTATAAAACCCCTTATAATAGTTTTTTATTAAATAACTTTCAATCTATTCGAATGCAAAATTTTTCAACAGAATATTAACTTATAAAAATAATAATGTTTTTATTTATTATACAATATATTAAAATAACACTAAGAGGAATCTCTACAGCATTCGTTTGGTGAATTACGCTAATCGAAATGTGTATGTATTTTATATCCGCTGTATGCATAATGATCGGTGCATATCGTACAGATGAAGAGTTTTAACTAAAGAAATAAATTAGTTATTTGGATGTAATCATATTAAAACATATAAAATTTCCATGGTATTCACCTTAATGATGTTAGCTGCAGGACTTTCTTTTCTTTTCATTTGTATTTTAGCTTTAATAGATGAGTTTTTCTTCCTTGGTATTCTAATCTTAATCATCCCAGTCCTTTTTTTATACTATGGTTTTTATCTTTTGAAAAAAAGAAGAGAGAACACCGTTTTTTATTGGGATGATGAAGGTATAATAATTGATTTAGATGGGAATAAAGTTTATTGGTATGAGATAGAAGATATTGTATACAGCGGTTTCCCAGAAACAAAAGCGACTGTAATTTCCACTCACTATACTCATCACGAAAATATAAGAATACGCCATAAAAAATGGCAGCCAACAATTGCGCATATAATTTACTGGTATTTAATTGAGCAACCAAAAGACTACCATAAAAATTTGATGTTAACTTGGGAAGAAAAGAAACAAAAGCCAATTTAAAATGAACTCCCCTAATCTATTAATTAAGGGGAGTTTTTCACACTTACATTTAGATTATATGTAAGTGATGTTCTTTGTATAATTTTCTCAATCGATTTATATGTGCTTGATGGTACCGATTATGATCAGCTATATGCCATATTCCCCATCTTATAGTCGCACTTTCTCCCTTTTCATAGGACACTTCCCGGGTTAAATCATTTTCTGTTAGTTTCATACATTCCTCATAAAACATATGTTGCACTGCTTCATAATCTTGCATTAATTCTTGCAATGTATCTTTTCTTAAACTTGGCAATTCCCCTATTTTATTCAACATAGGCCCATATTTATTTTTAAGCCCCTGTGGAACTTCTTCTCCTCTTAAACGATATACCCAGTGTAAATCGACAACTGCTAAATGCTGAAGTAGCTGCCCTATACTATTTTCATTATTTTCAGACCCTTTAAAGGATAGTTCGTCCTCTTCTGTACCTTCTACTAAATTTTGCAATCGTTTAAATGTATCAAGAACTGTTGCATATAAAATGGCTACTTGCGGGTTCATATCTTTTTCTAAATAGAGATCTTTCATAATAACCCCCTTCTTTTAAAGAAACAACACCATATATTCGTCATCACTATATACACCATTCATCTTTAAAGCTCTCTTTTCAATTCCGTAGGTTTTAAAACCCTTTGATCCATATAATCTTTTTGCTGGTTCGTTTGTGGATACAACACCTAAGTTTAATTGCTCAAGTTTTATTTCTCTCGCTCTTTGAATTGCATTTGCAATTAATTCACGTGCTAGTCCGTTACGTCTATTTTGTGCATCTACATACATCGCAACGATATGACCTTTATGCTTATAGGCATCTTTCTCTTCCCTTAATAAAGTGACAACTCCGATTAATTGATTTTCTTCATTAAATGCACCGAATGTACAACTAGTAGTAGATGTCAAATTACCTTCAACTCGCTCAATAGGATTTTCCTGACGAATTGCCTCTTCATAAGTTGTTACAAATGCCTCTGGATTTACTTGTAATGCTTGTAAACGTAAATCCCAATATTTTTCCGCATCTTCTTTAGTAAGTAATCGAATCATTTCCCTATCCCCTTTAGTTAACATAATATTTTTATAGACTATTAAATAAAGATTGATATTCTTCTTTTAACATACTATAACGATAGCGATGAATGAATTCACCATGACGTAATCTATCATTTCTCATTATTCCTTCACAAACAAATCCAGCTTTTTCATAGCTCTTTCTAGCTTGTAAATTATCTTCGTCTACTCGTAGCCATATTTTTTCTAATTCGAATGCAGAAAAGCCAATTTGTAACATACTGTATAGCGCTGCCATTCCATATCCTTTACCCCAATATTCTTTATTTCCAATTGCAATTCCTAATTCAGCATTTTTATTTGTTTGATCAAAGTTTTTTAGGTCTACCCATCCAATGTGTACACCTTCCTTTGTAACGATAGCTCGTTGTTCATAGCCATTCTCTCGACTTACGCATGCTTCAATCCACTTTCTCGTATCTTCACGAGTGAACGGTGGATATTGATCTGGTACGACTAAATGTTTTGTTACTTTTATATCTAATGACCATTGATATCAATCTTCTACATCATCTAGTGTCAGTTCTCTTAATTGAACGAATGGTACATTCATTTTGCTATCCCCTTTTCATTTTCCGATAGAAAACCCTTCGAACACTCTTCCTCCATACTGATCTAGAGTTCTTTCTATAAAACTAATTAATTCATTTTTATCTCCTGTTTTATAAAAATGATCAAAAGCTGCTACAAATTGGTCTGCATATTGTTCGTCATATCTTTTTAACACTCTAATAAACCATTTTGAATTTCCAAGCCATTGTCCATTTACCCTCAAAACATATTCATGTACTAAATCAGCTAATAAGTTTGCGATAAACAACTCTTCTTCTCTCTTTGTTGCACCAATAAAGTCATCCAAAGCATCCGTAATAAAATATCGCTTCTGCTTCATCGTTTCTTCGGTCCATTTTGCTGGTCCTTTATTTAGTAAATCATTCGCCTCTCTTTTTAATTTCTCAACAATTTCATTCTCCCCTTTTAATGCAATCCCTTCTGAAACTAATTGTGGTAACGAAGGTCTCCCGCGGTCACAATCCATTTTAAAAAAGGTTTTATACGTTTCAAAATTATGTACGAATACTTCAACAGGCCAACCATTACTATAGAAAGATTCTCTATAACAAGATGACAAACTTTGGTCAAATATTACAATATCAAGGTCAGATGTTTTCGTAGCCTCTCCTCTAGCAGCACTTCCCCCTAGTAAAGCAACATCACAATTCGAAAATTGTGATGCAATTATGCTTCGTGCCGCTTCAATTGGTCCCATAGCCTTTCCCCTTCTCTTATTTTACTTTCTTTTTTTCAGTTCTTTCTCGTGTCTTCTTGATATAAGCTTCTGCATCTGGCGTTTTGCATGACGTTGCACCATGATCAACTTCTACTTTTCCAATTTCGCGTGCAAATTCAATTGCTTGTTGCTCTAAAGCTTCATTTCGAATCCCTATCGCAATTAAAGCACTATTCATCGCTTCTTTTTTTCTATTTTTTTCATTATGTATATGAACCTTGATCTCTTCTAAATACGGTACGAAGAAGTCATCGTCTAACGTTTTATTTTTTATTGCGATATTCGCTAATAATGACCAACCAGCTCTTCCAATCCATTCATCATCAGACTTTGTCCATTCTTCCATTCTTTCTATCGCGATTGGCGACGTACATATAGCTGTCATAAGAACGTCCATTAAACAATAATAATCAACATCTTGAACCCATCTATTTAGCTGTTCTGATGTTAGTTTCTTCGGATCTAAAATCATCGTTGCTAAAGTCCTTGCGTCCATATTTTTCGTTTCCCATAATGAAATTGCTAAATCATGATCCTTTTTTATTTTCTTTTTTAACAATTTTAAATTCGCAAAACTAACTCCAAATAACGGCTCTTTCGCCCCATGGTTTTTATATGTCTTACGAGTTTGTTCTGTCCCATACTCTTCCAGTTGCTGCATTACTTCTTCAAGTAACATATGCCCACCTCTTTTATGTTTTATGTTGACTTCATATATGTATGTACGATATATTCTACATTATTTTTTGGTTTTCCTATATTTATTTTTTAAATACGGTATGTGAAATTTTTATTGATATTCTTTAAAACAAAAAACATCCTTTTCTTTATTTTTCACACGGTTGTTCATTCACACTCTGTATACAATACTCCACTAGCGCATTCAACGGATTTATTATGTTCCTCCCTATTATATTTTCTACCCTTGTAGCAGCGTCTACCATTGATAATTGTGCAACTGAGAACATTTCGTTTCTATCTTTCATAATTTCATATAAATACTGTTCTAATTTAGCATCATGCTCTTCTTTGTGACCTTGCATAATTAACTCAAATATCCCCTCTATCACTTCTACTTTTACTTGTATGGATTTATTATTCTGATGAGCGTATATTCTTAAACGTTGCATCGTTCCTGAAACAGTACGGGTATTTGTAAATAGTATTGTCTGTGGCTCTTCAACCTGACAAATCATTTCAAAGAATGGCTCATCAATTTTCAATATAGGTATGTCTATTTTGAAATCCTCATCTAATAACGTGATATAATCTGTACAAGTTATTAAAAGTGTATCTACATCACTTTCAGCTATATACTTTATAATATCTTTTAAATCATTTCGTGCTTGTTCTCGTTCTATTTTTAGTCTGTGTGATAAGATTGGATCTACAAAATGGAGTATTTCTATTTCAAAAGATTGCAACACTCGGTCAATGTATTCAATATTTGAATGATGAGCATGTAAACAAGCTAATTTTTTCATACTTATCCTCCCTTTCTAAAACAAAAAACATGAATGAACCATTTTACATACAGTTCCATTCATTTAATTCTTGTTTCATTTTTTCAAACCTGCAAAACCGTGAAATCTTGCATACTTTTTAACAAACTTTTTTGCGTTTGTAAAAAAGTTTTTTTGCATTTCCCCCTCTAAAATTGCTAATATAGTAGAGTAGAACTTTTATAGAGAGTAGGAAAATTATGCACAATGGAATTCGGATGACAACTTTAGTGAAAAGGGCTCTGTTGATTTGCGCTGGGGTATTATTTACATACGAAGCTGCTTATGGATCAACACATATCGCTCTAGCAAGTACAGAGGATGAAGCGAAATCTGTTCAACTTGTAAGTGAAATTCAAACGTCCCTTACTCCGAAAGAAGCTCCAAAGCACTATAACGGGCAAGTTAGAAAAGTCGCTTACTTAACATTTGACGATGGTCCTGGAAAATACACAGCTGAGCTTTTAGATATGTTAAAGAGTGAAAATGCAAAAGCAACATTCTTCCTAATTGGTTCAAACGTGAAAGCTTTCCCTGATCTTGTAAAACGTGAAAATGCTGAAGGCCACTATGTTGGGATGCACAGTATGACTCATAACTACAAGAATCTTTACACAGAAGGTCATTACGTTGATGAAATGAAAGAAGACCAAGGCTTAATCTCTGGTGTTCTAGGAAAATCACCAGTATTAACACGTCCTGCTTACGGCTCAATGCCAGGATTAAATGAAGCCCTTCGCAACAAAGTTGTCGAAAATGGTTTAAAAGTTTGGGACTGGACAATTGATTCATTAGACTGGAGATACAACAAAATGCCAGTAGACGCTGCATCTGCTAAAATCGTAGAAAACGTTCTACATGGTGCTACAAATCCAACAGAAGTTATCCTTATGCACGATATTCATCCACAATCAGTAAAAGCAATACCTGGTATAATTAAAGGATTGAAAGAAAAAGGATATGAATTAGAAGCCTATAATGAGAACGAACACTTCCCATTAAACTTCTGGCATGATAATCGTATGTAATAAAAAGACTTGATTCCCTCTTGTAGGTTATCAAGTCTTTTTTTATCGTTTTGGGAATTTCCTTTGTTGCTCTTCAATAGAACGAATAATATTCTCTCTATCATCTTGAGTTATACCGATAGAAAATTCGTACTCTTCTTCCTTACACCATGCGGGGTTAAGTTCCAGCGATAAGTGAATAACAATGTTAAACTCCCCTGATTTTTCCCCCATAAATTCAAACGCTAAATTTGGTTCTATGAAATCTAGTTCGTTATATGTAGGATTTGGTAAAGATTCAAACCATTTTTTCATGTACTGTAAGTCGTATGTTTGTAAAAAAGGATCCATCGTTTCAAAAACTTTATTTTCTTCTGATAGTTTTGCCTTTACTCTTAACCAATTTCTATCACACTCGTCTTTTGCATCATTAAATTGGTAATTTACAACCTCTAAGCGTAATGCTACTTTTTCATTTTTAAAATTCATGACTATCCCTTTCTTTCTCGGAACTTTTTGTTTTATAAAGTTCTATTAATTCCGATCCTTAAAATCATTATTTATACATGAAATAAATTTGATTTGCGATATAATCTGAACTAAAGTGAAGTCCATTCCTTATCCACCACATGATGATACCTACCAAAGAGGCTGTTTTAATATCAACCGCAACATAGTCATCTGGCAAATCCTTTTTCGTATTCTCTCTTCTCGTTTCTATTAATTGCTTTAAAAATAAAAATAGTTGTTCCTCAAATTGATTCATTTTAAATAATATAAATAAATAATTTCGATGGATATATAAATAATCAAGTAATTGTGTTAGCTTTTGTTTTTCTGATAAATCTTTTGCATGTATTAAATCAACAATTTTATTAGAAAGCTCGTTTAAAATCTCATTTGTGATTTGGTCTAGTAAATCTTGAATATCTTGATAATGTAAGTAAAATGTTGTCCGATTTAATCCTGCTTTTGTTGCGACTTTCTGAACCGTTAAACTTGAAGTACTAAGATTCTCACATAGGAGAGAAAAAACAGCATTTTTAAACATTTCCCTTGAGCGAACTGTACGAGGATCTTCTTTTTTAGGTGTAGACATTTTGAAACTCCTTTATAGATTTTCTCTTTACTTACTCGACAGTGCATACCTTATATGTCGAGTAGTGAACATTTTCAACAAAACTGTTCATGGTCAATGAAAATTTATTTTGTTACCATTAATTTTATCGACACATTGTCGATAAATCAAGAAAACAATGAAGGAGTTTACCAATGCAAAAGGAAATATCAGAAAGAAATAAAAAAATTATATTAGTTGTGCTCATTGCCGGCTGTTTTTTATCAACATTGAATCAGACGCTATTAAATGTGGCGATGAGTAATTTAATGGAAGTATTTGGTGTTACGGCTGCAACAGTGCAATGGCTATCAACAGGCTTTATGCTCATAAATGGTGTTCTCGTGCCAATTACTGCGTTTTTAATGAAACGATTTACAACACGGCAGCTATTTATTAGCTCGATGCTCTCTTTGTTTATTGGGACGGTTCTCTGTGCATGTGCCGTGAATTTTGGCATTCTGTTAACAGGAAGAATGATTCAAGCAGTTGGAGCAGGAATTATTATGCCGCTAATGATGACTGTTATTTTATATTTATACCCTAGTGAAAAGCGTGGGAGTATTATGGGGACCATCGGATTTGCCATCATTTTTGCGCCAGCCATCGCTCCAACATTATCTGGATTTATCATTGAATATGTTTCATGGAGATGGTTATTTATTGGATTAGCTCCATTTGTATTAATCGTTATTATTCTTGCTCTAAAATATTTAATGAATGTTGCTGAAACAACAAAAGCAAAATTAGATATCGTAAGTGTCATTTTATCAACGATTGGCTTTGGTTGTATTATCTTTGGATTTAGTAGTGCAGGAAGCAAAGGATGGGATCATCCAGTTGTTATTACTACAATTATCATTGGAATAATCGTTACAACTCTATTCTGTTTACGTCAAATAAAGTCTAGCGATCCACTACTAAACTTATCCGTATTTAAATATAAAATTTTCACTCTTACTTCAATCATTAATATACTAATTACGATGATTATGTATGCGGATTTAATTCTATTACCGATTTACTTACAAAATGGACGAGGTTTTACTGCATTCGAATCCGGTCTACTTCTATTACCCGGAGCTGTCATTAATGCCTTCTTATCACCTATCACCGGGAAAATGTTTGATAAATACGGTGCAAAACCACTCTTTATTATAGGTTTAACATGTATCATTATTTCGATGTGGGGTGTAATTGATTTGACCGAATCCACAACTTATATGTATTTAATGGTTCGTACCATTATTCTACGAATTGGGTTAAGCTTCATTTCTATGCCTTTAAATACAGCAGGTTTAAACGCTTTACCAAGAGAACTGGGTTCACATGGTTCCGCAGTAAATAATACGATTCGCCAATTAGCAGGTGCTATTGGAACAGCAGTTATCATCACAGTGTATACGATTCAGTCAACTTCACATACTTTACAGTTATCTAATAATAACGGGAACATATCAGCTATGCAAGTAACAAAATTATCTTCTATCTTCAGCTCAAGTGATGCCTACGTATTTATGTTAGTCTTATCTTTTGTAGCTTTGATTATTGCATGTTTTATGCCTAAAAAAGTAGCACTCCAAAAATCCGAAAGTAACTCTTAAAACAAAAAATCCTACCCGTATGGAATACGAGTAGGATTTTTTATTATTTATTTCGTTTCCCCGTCTTCAGTCGTCTTCACCTTCGTTTTATTTTTATCATGATGGTTATAGTTGTACTTAGAACGATTTACTGGAGTAAAGCCTTCTGGCGTGTAGAATCGTAATAAGTCACCGTTAACAACTTGGTCGGAGTATTTTAGTGATTTTTGAACCATTTGTTCATTTTGTTTTATTTCATCTGTTATTTCTACAGGTTTTCCAGTAGCCGTATCATAGTATTTGCCGTTAAGTGCAGTAACTGTTGGACTTACGTAGTTACCGTTACGGAACGGAACGACTTGTTTATGCTCTGGTGATAATAAATCTGATCCGAATTGGACATAATTTTTTGTATCTGTACCTAGTAAGTGTAATAACGTTGGTAGAACGTCAATTTCTCCACCGTATTGATGTTGTACGCCGCCTTCCATTCCTGGTACGCGAATGATTAAAGGTACACGTTGTAATTGAGCATTTTCAAATGAGTTCATTTCTTTACCCATTATTTGAGACATTGCTGCGCTATGATTATCTGAAATACCGTAATGGTCACCGTACATAACGATAATTGAGTTATCGTATAAACCAGATTGTTTCAAGTAATCCATGAATCCTTTCACAGACTCATCTAAATAGCGTGCTGTTTGGAAGTACGTATCTACTGATGAATCACCTGTTTTAGCTGGTTCAATCGTTGCTTCCGCTTTATCAATCGGATAAGGGAAATGGTTCGATAACGTAATGAACTTCGTATAGAACGGTTGTTTCAACGTTTGTAATAACGGAATTGATTCGTTAAAGAATGGTTTATCTTTTAAGCCATAGTTTACTACATCTTTTTCGTTCATATCATAGTATGACGCATCAAAGAAATTATTAAAACCAAATGATTTATAAATTTCATCACGGTTCCAGAACGTTTTGTAGTTACCATGGAACACTGCTGATGTGTATCCTTGCTGACCTAAAATAGCTGGTGCTGATTGATATGTGTTATGAGCTTTATTTGTAAAAACAGATCCTTGCGGTAATCCAAACATTGAGTTCTCTAACATGAACTCCGCATCAGACGTTTTACCTTGTCCTGTTTGATGGAAGAAGTTATCAAAGTATAACGTATTCGCATCTTTTGTAAATGAATTTAAGAATGGTGTAACCTCTTGGCCATTTAGCTTATAGTTTAGTAAAAAGTTTTGGAATGACTCTAAATGAATATAAATTACGTTCATTCCTTTTCCTTTACCAAAATACTCAGGATTTGGACTTGCATACGTTGATGAAAGATAGTTTCTAACTTCTGTCATATTATCCCCATCAGCTAATGCTCGTTCTGTTGATGCTTTCGCACTTTGAATACCATCATAAATCGTAAAGTTGTACGCGCCTAAATATTTCACAATATAATTACGATCGAAGGTTCTAGTTAATAATTCAGGACGATCAGATTCTGCAAGACCTAAGTTAACGCTAAAGAATAAAATACCCGCTACAAATACTAGCGATAATTTATGCTTCGCAACACGGATTGGTTTAGGATTTACAAATTTCGTTGCGACTAAAACAATTAGAATGATCGTATCTAAGAAATATAGTGGATCATATACGTGTAGCAATGCAAAAATACTACCACCTAAATCTCCAAAGTTATTCGATTGTGTTAATGTCGGGAACGTAATAAAGTCGCTGAAAAAGCGATAATATACTACGTTTGCGTATAAAAGTATAGACATTAACAAATTAATAACAATTAACCAAATGTAAGCTCGTTTCCCTTTTGCAAATAATGCTAGACCTAAAAATAGAACTGCTGAGCTTAACGGGTTGAAAAACAGTAAGAATTTTTGGATTGTGTTCGATATCCCCAAATTAAATTCTGTCACATATGCTGCATATGTTTTTAACCAAAGTAAAATAACGGCAAATACGAAAAATCCAAAATGATTACTTAATACTCGTTTACTCTTTAATAAAAATTGTTGCATCTCTCCACCTCTTTTGATCATCCAAGGCTTATTTTGTATAAGTCTGTCTCTCTATTCAATTTTTCTTCTTCAAATAGATTTTATTTGTTTAACTATATGAAGAATATTAGTAATTATAATTTGTAACTTTTAATTATTCAACTATTTCTTTTTAAACATTTTGACCTTGGTTTCTATTTAACATAATAAATTTGTAACATTTCCTTTTTTCTTCCAGGGGCTCATCTACTAATTCTGACTCCACAAACTATAATCCTTTATTTCCTCATTTGCAAACTAATCTATCTCCAATTTTGGTACATATTTCACATAAAAAAAAGTGTAGTTTGAAATATTTGCTCAAACTACACTTTTTCTACAAACTTATCCTTTATAACTAATTTCTCCAGTTTCAACTAATTCCTTTAGCCCCATAAACATTAAATTCCATCCATGCTCAGAACCATCATGATAGTCTTTAAGTGCTTTTTCAACATCGGATTTTGCCCAATTCTCCTCATGCGGAACGATAATATTTTGTGAAAATGTCATTTCAGATCCTTGTTGTTTCTCCATTATTTCAACTACAATTGTATCTTCTAATTCACTAAACTGTGGCATTTTAAATGTAAATGCTAATTTTTCAGGACATTCATTTCAAAATATTCCCCAATTGCTCGATAGTCTTTTCCATTACGATGGTCGACAATTTCCCAGCTTCCGCCTACCCCAGGAGTATTTCTTGTTATTTTATTCGTCCCTTCCAACGTAAAAAACCATTTCTTGATCATATCAGGGTTTATCCATACTTCAAAAACTTCTTCTGGTGCAACATCAAAATCCCTTACCATCGTTAATGTTATTTTTGAATAATTATTCATTTTAGCCCGCTTTATTTAAATGCGAAGATTGTATTTCTTTTCAACAAAACCCCCGCTCTCATAAAGAAAGCGAGGGTTTTAACTATTTATTATTGACCTTTATACATTGCATCTACTTGTTTTTGAAGTTCTTCATTTTCTAAGTACTCATCGTAAGTAGCCTCTTTATCGATTACACCGTTTGGTGTTACTTCGATAATGCGGTTTGCAATTGTTTGTACGAACTGATGGTCATGAGATGTGAATAACATTGTACCTTTGAATGCAATTAAACCGTTGTTTAATGCAGTGATAGACTCAAGGTCTAAATGGTTCGTTGGATCGTCAAGTGTGATTACGTTCGCACCACTTAACATCATTTTAGATAGCATACAACGAACTTTTTCGCCTCCAGATAATACAGAAACGTTCTTCTTAACTTCTTCACCTGAGAATAACATACGGCCTAAGAAACCACGTAAGAAGCTTTCTGACTCATCTTGTGGAGAGAATTGGCGTAACCAATCAACTAAGTTGAAGTCACTGTTCTCAAAGTATTTAGAGTTATCTCTTGGGAAGTACGATTGAGATGTTGTAACGCCCCATTTGAATGAACCGCTATCTGGCTCCATTTCACCCATAAGGATTTTAAATAATGTTGTCATCGCAATATCGTTACGACCAATAAATGCAACTTTATCACCTTTATTTAAAGTGAAGTACACATTATCTAACACTTTTTCGCCATCAATTGTTTTAGAAAGACCTTCAACAGTTAATAAGTCATTTCCTATTTCACGCTCAGGTGTGAAGCCAACGAATGGATAACGACGTGATGATGGTCTAATATCATCTAATGTAATTTTATCTAATAATTTTTTACGAGAAGTTGCTTGTTTCGCTTTAGATGCGTTTGAGCTAAAGCGTGCAATGAAGTTTTGTAACTCTTTTACTTTCTCTTCTTTTTTCTTATTAGCATCTTGTGTTAATTTTAAAGCTAATTGGCTTGACTCATACCAGAAGTCATAGTTACCAACATAAAGTTGAATTTTACCGAAATCAAGATCAGCCATGTGCGTACAAACTTTATTTAAGAAGTGACGGTCATGGGATACAACTATTACTGTATTTTCAAAGTTCATTAAGAAATTTTCTAACCATTGAATCGCTTTTAAGTCCAAGTGGTTGGTAGGCTCATCTAGTAATAGAATGTCAGGTTTACCGAATAAAGCTTGAGCAAGTAATACTTTTACTTTCTCTGCCCCAGTTAATTCTGACAGTTTCTTATCATGAAGATCTTCACCAATACCAAGTCCTTTTAGTAAAATTGCAGCTTCTGACTCAGCTTCCCAACCGTTAAGCTCAGCGAACTCACCTTCAAGTTCAGCAGCACGCATACCATCTTCATCACTAAAGTCTTCTTTCATGTAAATGGCATTTTTCTCTTGCATTACTTTGTAAAGTTGCGTGTGACCCATAATTACTGTTTCTAATACTGGGAACTCTTCATATTCGAAGTGATTCTGTTTTAATACTGCTAGACGCTCACCTGGCGTAATATGTATGTCACCTGTTGATTGTTCGATTTCTCCAGATAAAATCTTTAGAAATGTTGATTTACCAGCACCGTTCGCTCCAATTAAACCGTAGCAATTACCTGGCGTGAATTTTATGTTAACATCTTCAAATAATTTGCGATCCGCAAAACGCAAACTAACGTTACTTACTGTAATCATTTGTGTCCTCCTACTAATACCGCTTATTTCAGCGTTTTCTCACCGATTGTCTTAAAAACCGCAAATTACGATTCACTTATTGTAGACTATAGCTATTATATAGTAGAAGATGGATGAATAGCAACGGTTGATTGCTATTCATCTCCTTTCATCCATGAATAAAATCCTTATTTTTTAACGAAACAAGATTGTACAGAAATAAAATAAACTTTAAGGAGGATTTTTTGAAGAAAACATTAATAATTGGTGCGTTATGTATATCTTTAGCTTCTTTAACTGCTTGCGATGGTAATAACAATGCAAAAAACACCTACTGAATCAAAATAAGAAAAAAAGAAACGAAAGTAACAGTAGGTTCAATTATCTCTGAATTTAAAAGTGCTGGTCTACAAGCAGAAAATCCAACTGGACTTTCAGAAAAAGAATTTGGTAATCTTCGAAAAGAAGGAAAACGTATTATCGTACCTGCGCTCGGTGAAAATGAAGGCAGTAGATTATTCGAAATTACAAAGAAAGACGACTAAGAGAAAGTTAAGAAATATTACGATGAATTTGGAAACTCATCTCCTATGTTATTCTCTCATACATACGCAAAAGGTAACTTCCTTTTACAGATGAATGGCAATATAAAAGACGAATAATTTGCAAAATATAAAGATGTGATGGACAAGTTTATTTTCTATTACTTAATTTCTTTGTGTAATTCTTCATTTTACTCGTTAACCCTATTAAAGCAGGTAACAATATTGGCATCACGATTAAAGCTAATAGTAAAAGTGCAATACCAACAACTGATGCTACTTGTATAAGTGTCAATACTCCTGAAGGGATTAATGCTGCAAATGTTCCGCCTAAAATAAGTGCCGCTGATAATACGACTCCTCCTATGTGACGAGATGCATTTACGATTTTCGTTACTGAATCCCCTTCTAGCTCATTGTATCGCATCATTACAAAAATACTATAATCCACTCCTAAAGCGACAATCATAATAAAGCTAAAGAATGGAACATTCCAGCTTAATGACCCTACGTTTAATAAGTGTGCACTAATTTGTTCACTAATACCAAGTGATGCAAAGTACGCTAATATTAATGATCCAATAATAAAGATTGAGTTTAAGAATGAACGAGTAATAACGATTAATACAATCGCAATTCCAATTAACATTATTGTAGCAGTACGTAAGAAATCCTGCCCGGTTACTTCTTTTAAATCAACGTTTCTAGCTGTTGTCCCACCGATCGCTTTTTTTGCTGATTTTAATTCTGTACCATTTAACGTACCGTCTATCGTTTTATTAATTTCTTGAATGATTGGCATCGCTTCTTTTGAATACGGATTTACATCTAAAATGATGGTCATTTTAGCAATCTTTCTATCCTGTGACATGTACGTGTTCAATGCTTTTTGGAAATCTTCTCCCCCTAGCACTTCTTTTGGGATATAAAATTTCTCAGAGCTTTTTGATTCATTAAGTTCGCCTAAATATTTCTGAGCATCCCCTAGGCCGTTACTTACTTTTCCAAGCCCTTCTGTACTTTTAGATAAGCCTGATTGTAATTGCCCCATCTGTTCTTGCAGGTCTTTCAGTCCAGTTAATAACTGTCCTTGCCCATCATTTATTTTCGTTAATCCGGATTGTAACTCAGCTGATTTGTTCGCAATTTGTTTTGAACCTGTAGCCCCTTCGTTTAATCCGTTTTTCAGTCCAGTAGTTCCTTTTTGTAACTCGTTAACACCATTATTCATTTCTTTTAAACCATTATCGACTTTCAATAACGATTGATTCGCTTCTTTAAATGAATCCATTGCCACCTTATGCTGCGTTGCTAATTGATTTAATTCTTTTGAAAGTATATTTAATTGTTTTTGAGCCTCCTTAGCAATTCCTAACGTTTGCTGTATGTTCGGATCATTTGCTAATTCTGGTTTCGTTTGAATGAAATTGGTCATTAACATTTCAATTTGTTCATAACCTTTTTTCGCGCCATCAATCGCTTGAGAAATACTTCCGAAATATTGATCGTAAGAACTTAAACCTTTTTCTAACTGTGCATAACCAGCATGAAGCTGTGAAGTTGCATTTGATAATACACTTATATTTTCGTTTACTGAAGCTAAACCACTCTCGATTTGCTGCGCTCCTTTGGCACCGTCGTTTATGCCATTCGATAATTGATTTAAAGCAGTCCCTAATGCTGATACACCATTTTTCGCCTCGTTCGTTCCATCAATTAACTTTTGAACATTTGCGAGACTATTTGAATCATTACTACTCATTTTATCTTTCGCATCCGTTAATCCATCATTGATTTCTTTTATGCCACCATTGGCATCTCCTAATCCTGTATTCAGTTCTCCGGCTTGTTTCTTTATATATAATTCTTTTATCTTATCACCGGTTGGACGCGTCGGTGAATATACCTCTGAAACTCCTTTAACTTTCGAAATTTTATCAGTTAGTTCATCTAAAGTTTGTAGGGAGGTCGCCTCATCTAACTTGTTATTCGATTGAATGACTAACGTACTTGGTGAAGAAAAACCAGGAGGAAAATGATCTTCTATGACGTTAATCCCCATCTTTGATTCATACTTATTATCTACTTCAAATAAATCATTGTAATTAAGTATGTTAGAGTATTTTAATACGAAAGGAATCGATATCACGAATACGATGATTAAAGCAACAAATGGTCTTGCTACTGAGTTTTTCGCAAAGAATCCCCATAAGCGACTATCCTCATGACCTTTAAATGTTTTAACTGGATAAAACATTCCTTTTCCTAAAAGCACCATAAAAAATGGATTTAAAGTCGTTAATACGAGTAGTAATACTAAAACACCAATTGCTACCGCTGAAGTAGATTGATATAATTTAAAACTCGCTAACGCAAGTGATGCAAAACCAATTAGTACCGCTATACCGCTATATAATACGGTTTTACCTGCCGATTTAAATGTTTCTTTCGTGGCCAAAAATGCATTTTCTTGTTTACTTAATTCTTCTTTAAATCTCGTAAATAATAAAATGTTATAATCTGTTCCTACTCCAAACAGGACGACGACTACAAACACTTGCGTAAAGTTTGAAAATGGAAAATTAAATTGATCTACAAGATGAGCAATAATCCCCATTGAAACTAAATACGACACACCGACTGTAAGAAGAGAAACAATCGGAACAACTGGTGAACGGAATACGAGGATTAATACTACAAGAATGAAAATGATTGAAATAACTTCAGTCTTTTTCACTCCCTCTTGAGAAGATTTAAGAAAATCACCCGCTATTAAGTCACTTCCTGTTAAGTACGTTTTTACCCCTTTCGTTTGTACTTTTTTATGAAGATTATTTGCAACTTTTGATATTTCACCATGCTTTTTATCTATTGATATTTGCGTTAAAATAGTCGTATTATCTTTAGAAACTAATTGTTTCTCCAAGTCTTTATTATCTAAATGTGAAACAACTTCCTTTATTCCTAATTGCTCTTTTTCATTTTGCAGGGCGTTGATTGTTTTTGTTATTTCCTCTTTTTGCTCAGTAGTTAAAGCAGCTTTATTTCCACTATTAAAAACGGCTATAATTTCGTATTTTTCAGTCCCGTCTTTATCCATTTCTTTTATCATTTTGTCAGCAATACTACTTTGTTCTGTTTTAGGAATCGTAATGTGCCCTTTTTCTTTCACTAATTTATCCATATTAGGCATCGTTACGATCATTGTAATAGTAATAACTATCCATAATAGAAAAGATAAACTTCTCCAACTTTTTAGCTTGCTCATTTGAATCATCTCCCGTTTTTAGCGTTTCACGTTAAGTACGGAATGAATATTCATTCCTACTCTTTTAAAACTATCATTTCGGAATGAACGTTCATTCCTATTATCCTATTATTTTTTTCAATTCTATTAAACCACTACCTACGGAATGAATATTCATTCCTTTAACTGTACAGATATATCATCTCCTGTAATCGTTTTTTATATTTGTTTAGGAATGAATGTTCATTCCTGTCCATATAGAGCTATAGAATCAAATGATTCTAATAGCATTCCAAGAGCTTTCTTCCAATTCTTTTACTAATTCTTTTGAGTATTCTAATTGCCCTGTTGCCATTACTTTAGTTAATTTTTCTAACGGTTGATATACAATAATAATTAAAGCAACTGGAGGCAATGGACGAAGAAAACCTTTTGCGATTCCATCTTCTATAATATTCATAAAGAAGCCTATAAAATCGTCAAATATTTTGTTACTCTGTTCATCAAGAAAATAACTATCACAATGAGAATTTGTAAAAAGAAAAGCATCCACATTGTTTCTCGCAAATTCAAATAAACGGTTATAAATATGACTAAACTGTTCACGAATATTTGCTTCAACAGGAAAATCAGTTTTTAGTATTTCAGATAATTGCAACATGCTTTTTGAAAATAATGAGTTAACGAGTGCCTCTTTATTTTCAAAATAGCGATAAATAGTACCAGCGCCGACTTTTGCTTTTTCAGCGATCATCGGAATTGTCGTACCATCGTAACCACGCTCTGCGAAAAGTTGTATCGCAGCATCAAAAATATCCTCTTGTTTGTTTTTAGCCACTTTTCCCACCTCAATTTTCAGGAATGAAAATTCATTCCGTTTTTAATTATAAATTACATGGATTAAAAGTCAAGTGTGCTACACAGTTACGTTTTTTAATCCCATATCTGTGAGTGAAATTATATCGGCGATTTTCAAGATATATCAGCGCAACTCAAATTTTATCAGCGATTTTCAAGATATATCGACTTAACGACAAAAAACAACAAAATAAGAGCGAACTGTACCAAAACTTTATTTGGTACAGTTCACTTTCAAATATACAATTAAAAGAAATCATAAATAAACGCTTCACGCACCGGGACTACATTCTCAAATGTTCGTATCTCCTCTTCGCTTCCACTAATTAATTCAAGCTTACTTAGCTCTAACGGACGTTTATAGCCAAACATTATTGTAGATAGCGCATTAATGTCCAGCTTAATTCCTTTATCTATTGTTTCTTCTTTCATAATTGTTATTTCCTGATTTGCAAGTCTCACCGTTACGTTATTCCACGGAGCAAATGAATCTGTAACGTGTAAAATCAATTCTTGCTGCGCATCGTTCCAGTTCAACTCATATTGTTTTAAGAACTGCTCCACATCTACAATTCTTCCCATAAAATATGGTTTTATTTCTGCCTTCACGCGTGGCTCTCGCAATGTATATAACAACGGTTCTTTCTCACTTAATATCATTCCAACTTCTTTAATCATAGAATCATGCTGGCAAATAAAGTTCCATAGGCCATTTCTCGCTTCATTATGCAGTGGAACAAATTCTTCTATTGTCATTTTATAATTTTCTATTTTATATAACACGTAACCAGCTGCCGTTTTATTTTCATCATAGTAAATCGCTAATGTTAAATCATGATAGACCGCTTGTAACCACCATTTTTCACTGCGAACTAGCATACCTGAAAAGCGTTCTGCAAATGTTTCATAAATTTTCTCTACTTCTTCTGGATGGTTTTCTTTATTAAAACGTTTCACAATACCATTTACTTGTTTTTTCATAATCAAATCGCTCTTCTCCATATGACATACAAGGCGATTTGCACAAAGCTCCCATCCGTATTTGCGGTAAAATGAAACAGCAAATGGATGTAACATCGATACTGTATAACCAGCTTTTTTCATCGTTTGAAGCGAATGTTGAAGCAGTTCTTTTACATATCCACTTCTTCTATATTCCGGATACGTCGCTACCCCTGCAACGCCTCCCATTTTAAATTTTTCTGTGCCTATGTAAATATGAAACGGAATAAGATGCAATTTTGCTGCTAAGTCTTCCCCTTCCATAATGCCGTATATTTCATGACTTTCTTTCATTCGAGTCATTTGTTGCTGCACTCGTTCCTCATCTGCTTTATATTGAAAAGCGTATTCTGATAAACATAATGCTTCTCTGAATTTATCTTCTTTTAATTGTATGACGTTCATCTTTTTCTCCCCCATTCCCTATATGTATTGTACTATCATTTTGAATGTTTCGGGTTGATGATTAGAAATATATCAACGTTTTGAATCCCAGATAAGATTGGTAGGAAAATACGGATTTACAACGTCAAGTAAATCCCATAATAAAAAAGCTTAATTTCTCGGTATAGTAAGGGAGAAATTAAGCTTTAGTTAGTTAATATGACTTACAAAGGCACATTTACCACTTTAAATAATATTAGGGTGATTTTTCTCGTTGTAAAGTTATAGAAAATTAATCCCCCGCATTATCGTTCTATTTACAGATTCTTAATCATTGTGCGATGAGGAATACCCGCATCTATAAATTCTTCAGAAATACTTTCATACCCTAAGTTTTCATAGAAACCAATTGCATGTTTTTGGGCATTCAATTTCACTTTAGAAATGCCCTGATTTTGTGCAAACTTCTCAATTTCATTCATAATTAATTTTCCAGAACCTGCTTTGCGATCAGTTGCCACTACACAAATTCGTTCAATTTTACCAACGCCATCTACAATACGAAAACGTCCAGCTCCAATTGGCTTGCTATTATCGTATAACACAAAATGAGTAGCGGTTTTGTCATGTTCATCAATTTCTTCTTCTACATCGACTTGTTGTTCTTCTATAAAAACCTTTTGTCGAATAGCGTAAGCATCTTCTAATTGTTGTTGATTATTTACGATTTCTACTATCATAAATATTTCTTCCCTTCTAAGTTAAAATGTTTCATCAATTGTCCAGTTAATTAATTAAATGAAAACGATTAAAATCAATAGGTACCGTTCTTCTTGTTCGGCTTCTTTTCAACGTTAAGGGAAAAATCTTGTCTCAAAAGTCCTATTGTTGTTAAATAGTTCATTTTTAACATTATAAGTAGCTTGCTTATAATGTCCTTACGAGCTTAATGTATATTTATACTGTATATCTGCTTTTCATCCTATTATTTCGCTAAATTTTGAAGTTCTTTAAAGAATGTAGGATATGATACACCTACTGCTTCTGCATCTTCAAGCGTTGTTTTTCCTTCAGCTATACAGCCAGCAATTGCAAGCATCATGCCAATGCGATGATCTCCGTGACTATGTACTGTATCGCCTTTTAAATTTGATTTTCCGTAAATAATCATTCCATCATCAGTTGCTTCTATGCGAGCCCCTAGTTTTGTTAATTCAGCAACGACTGTATCAATACGGTTTGTTTCTTTTACTTTTAGCTCGTGTGCATCTTTAATAACTGTAATACCTTCTGCTTGTGTTGCCGCTAAAGCGATAACAGGAATTTCATCGATTAATCTTGGGATAATATCTCCACCAATTTCAATCCCTTTTAATGAAGATGTTTCAATTGTAATGTTTGCAGCTAGTTCTGATGCACCTTCATGAATTGGCTCTACAGTGAACGTAGCACCCATTTTCTCTAAAACATCTATAATACCTGTACGAGTTGGATTCATTCCTACATTTTGTAATACTAGTTTACTATTTGGAATAATTGCGCCTGCTACTAAGAAAAATGCTGCGGATGATACGTCACCTGGCACTTGAACATCTGTTGCGATTAACTTCTGGCCACCCGCTAGTTTTACGGTTTTCCCCACGCGAGTTACCTTTACACCGAACGCTTCAAGCATTCTTTCCGTATGGTCGCGTGAAATATGTGGTTCTGTAACAGTTGTTACACCTTCTGCACGAAGACCTGCAAGTAAAATAGCTGACTTTACTTGTGCGCTTGCGACAGGTGAAGTGTACTCAATTGCTTTTAAATCTCCACCACGTATTGTTAGCGGTGTAAACGTTCCTTCTTCTCGTCCATCAATGGTTGCACCCATTTGCTTTAATGGATTTGTTACACGTTTCATCGGTCTTTTTGCGATAGACGCATCACCTTGTACGCAAGAGAAAAATGGTGTGTTTGCTAATATACCTGACATTAATCGAATTGTTGTACCAGAATTACCAACATCTAATACAGTTTTCGGCTCTTGTAAACCTTCTAATCCTTTCCCAACTACAGTGACTTCATCACCGTTTTGCGTAATGTCTACTCCCATTTCTTTAAAACAAGAAATTGTACTTAAACAATCTGCACCAGGTAGGAACCCTTTAATTGTTGTTTTTCCTTCTGCAATCGCACCGAACATGACAGCACGGTGCGAAATGGATTTATCACCAGGTATTGTAATTGCTCCATTCAATCCGTTAGTTACTGTTTGTATTGTAGTTTCTTTCACGTTATCACCCTCTTTTTAAATTGTTTCATACGTTTGGTATTCTTCTTTTCCTAGCGCCAGCTTTGCCTTCATACGATCTTCTTCTCTTTGGAAGCTAATTCTAAGTACCCCGAGCAATCCTTCGCGTGCTTCTAAAATTTGCAAGTTTGTAATGCTAATTTCCTCTTCTGCTAAAATACTCGTAATATGAGCTAAGGCCCCTACTTTATCTAAAACATCGACGTATAAGTCATAATAGGCAGGAATTGCACCTCTTTTTCGCACTGGTAAAGAATCACGGTATTCTTTTGCGTCAGCGAAATAGTTTTGTATTTCACCTGCATCTCCTTTAGAAACAGTCTTATATAACTCTTCCATTTCTGAGATCCATTCTTCTAATAGTTCCAATAAATGCCCGCGATTTTGCTTTACAATATCACTCCACATTTTCGGGCTACTAGATGCAATGCGTGTAATATCTTTAAATCCGCCAGCAGCTAGTTGATGAATGAGCGGATTATCTCCTGCATGTTTCTCAACTTGCTTTACTAAACCTGCTGCGATAAGATGCGGAAAATGACTAACAATTCCTGTTACATAATCGTGTTCTTCCGTATTTAAAACAAGAAAATGTGATCCTGTTCCTTTTAACCACCCTTTTAGTTCTTCCACTTGTTCATTTGGCACATGGTTCATCGGTGTTAAAATGTAAAATGCATTTTCAAATAAATGTGCCTTTGCACTTTCAACTCCCGTTTTATGAGAACCCGCCATCGGATGTCCACCAATGAAAGAAACTTCCTTTGAAAATAAAGCTTCCGCTTCGTTCATAATAGACCCTTTTGTACTACCAACATCAGTCACTATAACATCTTCTCGTAAACGAAATGACGCAAGTTTGTGTAATAGCTTCTTCGTTTCTTCAACTGGAGAAGCAAAAACAATTAAATGTGCCTCTTCACATGCACGCTGTAAATCAACTGCTATTTCATCTACTACGTGTAATTCTTTGGCACGCTCTACTTGCTCTTTAAATATATCGTAACCTGTTATCGTTACTTCGTGTTCTTTCTTAATTGCTAATGCGAGAGAACCTCCTATTAAACCTGTTCCAATTAATACTACCTTTTTACACATCTGCCTCATCTCGAGACTTACTTTTTTTATTTTCAAAGTGTTGTTTTAACACTGAAATCACTCCTTCATTTTGCTCCCTTGTGCCGACTGTAATACGGACACCATTCGGGAACGGACGAATAATAAACCCTGCGTGTGCACAAGCTTCATAAATCTCTCCACCATTATCTACCGTCAAGAAAATGAAATTTGTTTGCGGCGGATAAAATGGAATTTCGTTTTCCTTACAAAAACTTTCATATTGTTGTATTCCCTCTGTATTAACACGTACAATTTCTTTAATAAACGCTTCATCGTTAAATGCAACCGTTGCTGCTTTTTGCGCTAATGAAGATACGTTAAATGGCAAACGTACGACATTTAATTTCTCGATTAACTCTTCCTGTCCAATCGCATAACCAATGCGGAAAGAGGCTAATCCGTACGCTTTAGAAAACGTTCTAAGTACAAGAATGTTGTTATGTTTTTCTAAAAGCGGTAATGTCTCAGGGAAATCTTTTGCTGTTACGTATTCATAGTACGCTTCATCAATGACAATTAACGTATTTTCACTAATGCTTTCAATGAACTGAGTCAATTTTTGCTCATTCACATATGTGCCTGTGGGGTTGTTCGGATTACAAAGCCAAACGATTTTCGTATTGTTATCAACTGCTGACGAAATTTCATCTAAGTCGTATACACCGTTATTTAAAGCAACTTCTTTCACTTCACAGCCTTCAATAACTGCATGATGACGGTACTGTGGGAATGTTGCGCCAGCCGTTACAATGTTATCTCCAGCTCGCAACACGGCGCGACTTATTATTTGAATGACTTCATCCAAACCACTACCGCAAAGTATTTGTTCCATTTGAACATGTAATTTCTCTGCGATTGTTTGACGGAGCGTTGTAGCACCTCCGTCAGGATATAAAGCATGTTCCAACCACGACTTTTGCAATTCTTCTAAAACACGTGGTGAACAACCGAATGGATTTTCATTCGATGCTAATTTCACAAATGAATGATCTCCGTACACTTCTTTCATTTGTTCTGGTGATTTACCTGGTTTATATGGTTGTAATGATGATAGTTGATCTTTTACTTGCACGTTAAACCCACCCTTTTATTAAAATTCTTTTGCGTATTTGTTATGTTGCGTAATATTTTGCTTTAATAGTTCCATGCGATCTTTTCCGAATTGTTCGACTAGTGCATCTGCAAGTTCCCATGCTACAACAGATTCAGCGACAACACCTGCTGCCGGCACTGCGCAACTATCAGATCTTTCAATACTCGCTTGGAATGCTTCTTTCGTATCAATATCAACGCTTGCTAACGGTTTATATAATGTAGGAATTGGCTTCATTACGCCTCTTACGACAATTGGCATTCCTGTTGTCATACCGCCTTCTAAACCGCCGGCGTTATTTGTTTTTCTTGTGTATCCATTTTCTTCATCCCACATAATTTCATCGTGCACTTTACTTCCCGGCTGTCTTGCCGCTTCAAAACCAATTCCAATCTCAGCACCTTTAAACGCATTCACGCTCATAATAGCACCGGCAAGTTTTGCATCTAATTTGCGGTCGTAATGAACGTAGCTACCAACACCAATTGGCATACCTTCTGCAATGACTTCGACAATACCACCGATTGAATCTCCACTACTTTTCGCATTATCGATCGCATCCATCATCTCTTGTTCTACTTCTTTATCTAAACATCGAACTGGTGAATTTTCAGTTATCGTTTGAATTTCTTCAATTGGTAAGTTTGAAATACGCTTCGCTTGCACCCCACCAATTTCAAGAACATGCCCTGCAATTTCCACGCCTAATTCTTTCAAAATTTGTTTCGCAACTGCACCAGCAGCTACACGAACTGTCGTTTCTCTTGCAGATGAGCGCTCTAATACGTTTCTTATATCACGATGACCATATTTTATCGCTCCGTTTAAATCCGCATGTCCTGGACGTGGTTTTGTAATTGTACGTTTCATTTCTTTACTTTCTTGCTCCGAGATCGGGTCTGCCCCCATTACTTTCGTCCAATGTTTGAAATCATCATTTTTTACGATTAACGTAATCGGCGAGCCAAGTGTCATTCCATGACGTACACCACTTACAATTTCAACTGTATCTGTTTCAATTTGCATGCGTCTTCCGCGGCCATGCCCTTTTTGTCTTCTTAATAACTCTTTATTAATATGTTCCGCCGTAAGTGTTAAACCTGCTGGTACACCTTCTAAAATAACTGTTAACTGCGGCCCATGTGATTCTCCAGCTGTAATATATCTCATTTCTCTTGCCCCTTTACTATTTTTTTGTACAAAAAAGTCCCTACTGAGCGCTCAGTAGGGACGATGTTTATCGCGGTACCACCCTAGTTGTAGACAACTTTCGTCTACCTCTCTTCTTCTTTAACGATCGTTTGACCGTCTTTCCCTCCAAAAGTTGGCGGAAAAGATGCTCCAAGGCTGTAATTCATGCTTACCTTTGTACTGATTCACACCGGCCATCAGCTCTCTTTAACAGTGAGATAAGCACTACTGTTTCCTCTTCAGCGCATATATGATATGGAATTAAGATAATTTATTTTTGAAACCTTTTAACTCATCCATGAATCTATGGAATTCTGGAATATCCATTTGTTGTGCAGAGTCTGATAATGCAACTGCTGGGTCTGGATGTACTTCAGCCATTACTGCATCCGCTCCAATTGCAAGTGCTGCTTTCGCTGTTGGTAATAATAGATCTCTACGTCCAGTTGAATGCGTCACGTCTACAATAACTGGTAAATGTGTTTCTTTCTTTAAAATCGGAACTGCTGAAATATCTAATGTGTTACGTGTCGCTCTTTCGTATGTGCGAATACCGCGCTCACATAAAATAATTTGGTCGTTACCTTGCGCAATAATGTATTCCGCTGCATTGATGAACTCATCAATTGTTGCTGCTAACCCACGTTTTAATAATACTGGCTTGTTAACTTTACCTACAGCTCGTAGTAAATCGAAGTTTTGCATGTTACGTGCGCCAACTTGAATTACATCAACGTATTCTAATGCCATTTCCACATCGTTCGGATTTAAAATTTCACTAATAATCGCTAAGTCGAACTCATCTGCTACTTGGCGTAAAATTTGTAAACCTTCTACTCCTAAACCTTGGAAATCGTATGGAGATGTTCTTGGTTTGAAAGCACCACCGCGCATTAATTTTAAACCTTGGTCTTTCATTGCTTGCCCTACTTGGCGAACTTGCTCTAAGCTTTCTACCGCACAAGGTCCCATAATGAACGTTTGTGTTCCGTTTCCAATCAATTCGCCTTTCACATTAACGATTGTATTTTCTTTTTTCTTTTTACGTGATACTAGTAACGCTTTACGGTTATCATCTTCTTGTAATTCTAAGCTTGCTTTGAAAATCGTTTTGAAAATATGTTGAACTGTTGACGTTTCGAATGGTCCTTCGTTATGCTCTGCGATCATATCCAGTACTTCACGCTCACGTACTGGATCAAAACGTTTCGTACCTTGTACTTGTTTTTGCTCCCCGATTTTTTGAACGATTTCACCGCGTTTGTTTAAAAGGTGTAATAGTTGTAAGTTAATTTCATCTACCTGTTTACGTAATTGATCTAATTCGTGATTTGCCATTTGGAAATCCTCCTCTAATGTTTTAAAAGTATAGTAAGAGAATAAAAAATTCTCTATTTTCTGAACTGGTTAATTATACAAATTTAAAGTGGAATCGATACCTCTTCTTATTTTAAACTAATAATTACCATAAAGACACTAACTACTAGTTAATAAGGCACTTTTTTGTACAAAAAAGCCCTACTGATTGAATCAGTAGGGACGATATTTATCGCGGTACCACCCTAGTTGTAGACTTATTTCGTCTACCTCTCTTCATTGTTAACGATCAATGTGACCGTCTTTCCCTTCATAAAGATACATATCTTTACTACGAAAAAGATGCTCCAGGACTGTAATTCGCTCTTGTTTTTGTACTGGTTCGCACCACCCACCAGCTCTCTGTTACAGGGAAACAACAACTACTTCTTTTCCTTTCAACGCATGTTTATTATATTTTCAAGTTGGACCGTCAAAATACAAAAAGTCCCTACTGAATAAATCAGTAGGGACGATATTTATCGCGGTACCACCCTAGTTGTAGACTAACTTTCCGTCTACCTCTCTTCACTGTTAACGATCAATTGACCGCTCTTTCTTCATAAAGACAATGCTATCTTTACTACGAAAAAGATGCTCCAAGACTGTAATTCATGATTATCCCTGTACTGGTTCACACCACCCACCAGCTCTCTGTTACAGTAAGACTAACCACTACTGTGATCTCTTCATTGCACTTTGTTTATTCAAATGTGTTTGAAATTGAATAAGTATGATTCGTATTATAGAACGCTTTTCAAAACACTGTCAACAACTTTTTATTTATTTTTTAAATTTCCGTTTTCGCCCTATAATTCCTCTTGTAAATTCCCCATTACAATTCCGATGCGAATTATCTCATTTTCTATTAAATTTAACACGTGTTTTTCTACTCCATACTGGATTAATAATTCTTTTATTTGTATGATTTCATTTTCAAGTAAATCTGCTTCTTGGCACGTCTGAAGTAAAGTAAAAAACACATCTGCAAACAATCCTTTATACGCTTTCATACTCTCGTTCTTTTCAAGTATCTCTATAAATAACTGTTTCATTTCTTTTTGATTACATTGCCCTTCCACACCCTGAAATTTACTCGAAATAATATTTAGTCCCTTTTCTAAAACCTCATCCATACATAAAATAATGCGTAAGAACATGACATGTTCTCTCGTTGTTATTACACCTATTTTCGGACGCTCCCTTAAAAAACCACTAAGCCAAGCTGTCCAAAATTTTTGTTGTTCCTTGCCACTTAACGTTTTTACGTAATAGCATAAATACTGCATAAATTTAATTTTATTCTCTTCATTTTCTTGCATAAAAAATGGATATAACCAATCTGTTTTTTGCTCCCAATATAATACGCATTTAATAAATACAAAGCTAAGCCATTTTAAAAACGCTTCTCTCGTATGGGGATGAAGTACATCTATATGCTCTACCGCATACTTAATATATTTCTTTATCTCTGTAAATAAAGGTACATTAATTTGCGTATAACATAATCCTGCCCACGCATATTTCGTAAGCTCACTTTCTTTCTTTAAATCTAAGTACGGTAAAAGATATTTTCGACACCATTGTTTCTCAATATGATATAAAAACGTAATATCTGCTGTTAAACGAGCAAACATATATTTCGTTCTATCCGAAGTAACCCTTACCTGTTCCTCAAATAAAAATAAATATTCATACACATTACGATCGTATAAATGATCATATGCTAAAAGTTTTAGTAATACAGCTGTCATCTTTCCAACAGGATGCTGTATAGATTCATTGTAAAACTCTTGTTTTCCAATCTTAAAATCTGTTTCCCCTCTCATAACTTGTGGAAATACTGAAAAAGCAAAGCGCTTTACAACTCGTATACTTTTTACATCTAACTCTTCTAATCGATTACTAATTTCATATAGAAAACTACTAATTAACCAATGAAACGCGGTGTTTCTAACAAATTTCTGTAATAACGGTATCATCTTTTGAATTTGCTCATTCGTCAAATTCCTATTATTTCGCCACTCTCTAATACAAACAAACCATACTTCATTACTTATTTCGTGTACGCCTACTAGTTGGTACGCAAACGAAATACTCCACTCTACATTCAATTTACACGCTTTTGATAGCATCTCTAAAAAATGACGTTGTTCAAAAACACCATCTTGTGAAAATTGCCACACTTGCTCCATTATTTCATCGTCTTTCAGCTGCAGTAATCCATCCGCTGTTACATTGCATGTAATACGTTGTTCATTTGACTCTTTCTTTGGAATACTGTATCGATCAGAAGAAAAATGAGGGTGTTTCTGTTTCATTAATTTATATCCATCTATCGTGCATTGACTATTTGAATCGCATGTAAATAATAAGTCTAAGATGAGACACGCATCAAACGCCCTCTCTTCCGCAAGGTACTCTAATACATATTGAACTACTTCTTCTTTCGTTTCTTTTAAAGCATCTACATAATAACTCTTTAAAAGTTGAAAAACCTCATGTTTACATGTGAAATCTAAAAGAACATCTGCATGTAACAACCATTTCAGTTTGTCATCCGCTGTAACGAATACATTTTTAATCATTGCTTCAATCGCAATTTGCTTTTGAAGTACACTTTCCGTTTCTATCATTTCTGTAATATAATAATTTGCTTTATTCTCATTGTTTTCACATAAATATGTAAGACACTCTTTTACAATTTGAATTAAAAATGTGAAGTCATTTTGTTGTAACTCCTGCACCAAAATTTCTCTATCTTTTTTTTTTAGCGCATGTTGTCTTAATGATAATAGTTGTATCTTTTCTAATCCCATAACCATAATCGGATTTGCATAGTACGCAATATGTGGTCTCATTTTCTCTTTCCAAACTCGCTCCACATGAGAAAAAATAGGCACTGGCAAACGACTCGATTCTTCGAGTTCTATCGACTCTTGCGTATCATTTCCCCATCTTCTTACACGTTTCAATTTAAGTTTCCCGTCCAAAATAAATGTTAACAACAACAATCCAATTTCTTTATGTTCAGGGAAAGAACATTTTTGCAATAAATATGAGATCATTTCAATAGAGCTACTATCTTTCTCTGCCGTTTCTAATAAAAGCAATGTCCATCTTGCAAACAACAAAGGATCCATCATTTCTTTCGTTTCGTTTAAGTAAGTGCAAATTGTTCGCCATAATAACGGGGATATTTTAGAATAATTTTTAAAAATCAATTGAAACAGTTCTTTTTGATGACTAAATAGAAATTGCTCCACTAACCATTCCGCAAGTAATTCATCAACTTCATCATACTTTGCTGTAAGCAGAAATAAATTTCTTAGTTTACCTTCTGCTTCAAGCCATTCCACCCATTCATAATCACGAGCAAATTCAACAAAATACCGAACGGTTTCTATTTTTTTTATTGACTGTTTTATATAGGATAATTGCTCCTGCTCTACTGAGGGAGGAACAGTTACAATATCACGAATACGCATTCTTTTCGTAATATAATTATCTCCCATTAATTCCGCCCATCGTTTCACCGCTTTCACAAGTGATTGATGATTATTTGCTTTATTTGGATACACAATCGGCCTTATTCCCAAATGCTCCCAATGGTATGTATTATCACCTTGTGCGACGAAAGCATAACGCCTTGTACTCGGTGGTAAACCTGTTGCTAAATATTTCATTACTGGGTCATTATGACTATACCCAACGAATAAAACGGTGTAATTCGAGAATAAATCAACTAAAAATCTCCTCGCCCAACCTTCCGTTAAGTAAGCCCTTCCAAAATCACCATCTGTTAAAATTAAAGCTTCTTTCTCCTGCTCTATATTCCCATGTATGTAAGCTAAGCCTTTAAACGCTCTTCCTGTCGGTAATGCAGGTGCATAATAAATATTTAGCTCTCTATTCATTTCCTTAATTGCATACGTAAAATGTTGATCAAAGTTTGTCGTTACAATGCGAACATCCGTATCTAACGGGAACAACCTTGGAATGGCATAATGTAATGGATTCGGTTTTGATTTTTCTATATTAACAAGATCTCTTGCAACTTGGTGTACATCTTTCGTTTTCGCAATTTTACCAAGATAATAATCGTGTGGTTCTGTCATCTCACGTTTTTCGACATATAAAGCTTTCGAAATTTCATCAACTAAATCATCGAAATTCGGTAAGTTTGATTTCCCTTTCATAGACACTCCCGCTCCAACGAATAGTACTAACTTCCCTTGTTCAAGATGATCAATTAACTCATCAGGAATTTCTACTTCTGAAGTAATCCACATTCCGGATTCCCCCTTACCTAAAAATGTCATCTACTCTCATTTTACTATAACATTTTTTTGTTGTTTTTATAATATTTAGATAAAATTTCAAACATGAAAAAGTTTTATCTAAATAAATCCGTAACAATGTATGAACTCCTGAATTTATTGCAAAACTATGTATAAATCGGAGGTGTAAATATTGAATGATTTTACTGTAATAGTAATCAAATTTATATCATGTATTATCGCTTTTAGTATCGGATTAGCTTTATTTTTTCCCGCTACGTTCGTCCAAATTATTTCTTTTAGTCTATTTGTTACAATCGTTTCTTATATGTTTGTTGATAAAATCATTTTAAATCGAATTGGCGATTCTGCTGCCATTATGACGGATTTCTTACTTACGTATTTAAGCGTTTGGATTTTCGGAAATATTTTATTAGACAACTACATGCAAATCGCATGGGGCAGTATCCTTTCTGCCATCGTCTTTACGTTATCAGAAGTAATCGTCCATCGCTTTTCTCATTCACGTACTCGTCATAACAACGATAATATTCGTATTAATCGCCGATTTGCATACGGTACAGAGTTTGCTGAAGAACAGAATGTGTTGGATAAAGATAAAAAGAAGTAATGTTTTGATGAAGGAGCTCCATCGCCATCAAGCTAAAAAAAGCAAATACCCCAAAACGAATAAATTGACATCTCCAAGAGGAATTGTACATTTTTTTGTTTTTTGGTGTAATAAAACGCTAATGTTGATGAGCATGGCATGTGTGCTACCCCTTCTAAAAAAGTAAAAAACAGTGTTTATCGAGAGTAAACCATCTTAACTGTAATAACTAATTAAAGAAAAAGGCAGAATCTGTATCCGAAGATCCAGATTCTGCCCTTTTCTTTAATCGCATTTTTCTATTTGGTCACCTTCTTCACCTGCATTTTCTGCCGAACTATCCGTTCCGCCTCCCACTGCATGTTGCTGTTTGGTATTAGAACTTTCGATGGCAGCGTTGGTTCCCGCTGCACTGTCTTCTCCACCACCACTTGCCACTTGAGTAGCACCAGCCTGTTCCTTACGGGTTTTATTAATTTGATTATTGATGATAATTACAAATTCTTCCTCTTCATCCGAAGTTTCTTTTTTCTTTTTATGCGGCTCAATCTGGTCCCCACTAATTCCTTTATTTATAGCTTCGCCTCCAGCGCCCACCGTTCCTTGCTGTCGGGTATTCGATGAATCGATTGCTGCATTACTTCCTGCTGCACTATTTTGTCCGGCTCCACTGGCAATTTGTGTTGTATTCGGTGCAAATGTAATCTGATTATTAATGACAATGACAATTTTTCGTTTATTAGCAAGATTTCCCAAATTAATTTCTTCTCCATCTTTTTTTACAAATCGAAACGTGATTTTTTCATTGTTTTCCATATTCTCCCCCCTTTGTAATATTAAATGACTGGAGAATGATAATGGATTGGACAAGCGTATTTTTTTATAAATATGTGCCCCCACCCACAATGAAGGGTGTATTACCGGGTTCCGGTATTTTTCTCGTATTAGGTAAGTCGGCTTGGCGACAGTCCAGCATCCGCCGAATTTTGGAATGCATGGAGAAAAGCCTTATAGGGGATATAGAAAGAGAGATTAGTAGAAACATTGGTATATAAAGGTTTCTAGGTTTGATTATATTTTTCTATTTTCTTTTCTTATTTAGATTTATCAGCCAAATATCTAGCATAGTGAATTAAATTTCTAGCTACATCTAGTTCAAGATTAAATATATTAGGTACCCCTGGTCTCCAATTCACCTCAAATAACCACAATTTTTGATCTTTATCAATCCCTACATCAATTCCTAACTCATCAAATAATACATCCCTAAATAAAGAATTAAAATGGTTAGAAAAAGTTACTGCAAATCGTTCTAAATACCTTTTAATATTATACCAATCGTTATCAAACTCGGCTTTTAAAAAAACATCTAAATAAGTACTATAACCACCCTTAGCCATATTTGATACAATACTTCCTAATGGACCTATTCTCGGGAATATAGAAGTAACAACCCACCTGCCTTCCCCATTTCTTTGAACATGCAATCGGAAATCATAAACATGACCAGATTTCATTTGACATGAAATAAACTGTTGAACTATGTAACCTTGCTCTTGAATCTTATCAGATATAAAGCTCCGTAATTGTTTTTTATTAATAGATGAAATTTGTTCTGACTCATTCATACTGTAATTCATCCCATTTTTTTCAATGAAAACAATACCACTACCTTGATGTCCAGAAATAGGTTTAATAATAAGTTTTTCATAACGATTAATCATATCAAAAAACTTATTAACATCATTTAATTCATAAAAAGGAATAAGATATTGCTTAAATTTTTTTGCTCTATTTATTCTGTTATATACACTTAATTTATTTCCAATTGAATGACTTGTAAAAGGAACTTTTTCATGTAGATAATCATAGATTTGCTGATTTTTATCACTAACATGAACACTTGCATTGTAAATAACATCTGGAAAAGAAAATTCTTGTTCAATCCAATTACCATTTTCATAAGTTTTACCTAAAATCTTCTTCGTTTCTATATTTACTTTCCCTAAAGTAAAATAAAAAAATTCCACACCTTCAGCTTTAGCTACAGCAGCATAAGTATATGCTTTCTTTACGTCATTCGGATCTTTCCGATGATGAAGCATTCCAATTATAGTCATGTTAGTTCTTCTTCCCTTCTTTCTAAAGATGTTTTTCAAAACAAATATCAAATTCATTATATATATATTCATGTTCTTCCTCATTCAACCATTTTTCGAAAAATCCAGAACAAGCTTAACCTCATTTTAATATTCTACCTATAGAAATAATAAATCTAAGGGTTTATAAAATAATTAAGGTTAGGGTGGCATAAAATGGATACTATCGTTTTCATTGAAACAAATAAATCTGGATCAAGTAGGGAAGCAATCAAAGCAGCTGAAAAACTTAATTTCTTTACTGTTTTATTAACTAAAAAAACAAAATTTATTAATGAACGCACTATATTCCCTGATGTACATCAGATGATTTTCACTGATATAAATGATTATGATAATATAATTACAACAATTGAAAAATTAAATAAATCAGGAAAAAACATAAAAGGGATATTTAGTTTTATTGACCCTTATGTTTATGTGGCTGCGCGTTTATCAGAAAAATTTTGCTCAAACTCACATACTGTATCTACTAAAGCTATCTATCGTATGGAAAACAAAATATTAACTCGTAATGTACTTAAAGAATTACCAATCTCACTCAAATATTTAATTTACAAACCAACAGAATCATTATCATCTTTTCTTGAAAAAACTAAAGAGATGAATTTCCCTCTTATTGTAAAATCCCCTAAATCAACAGGATCCAAAGATGTATTATTAGTAAAAAATAAAGATCAATTAATCTTATCTATACAAAGTCTTTTAAAAAAACTACCTAATGAAGAAATTCTACTTGAAGAATATATAGATGGACCTCAGTACTTAGTTGAAATTTTAGTTCAAGATGGAAAAGTCCATATTATAGCAGTAATTGAACAAGAAATTACACTTTTTGAACGCTTTATTGTTACTGGTTATTCTTTACTAGGACAGGTAGACAAAAGACTATACAATAGTCTTTGCAATGCAGTTAACTCTGTAATTCAGGCTTTTAATATGAAAAATGGAGCGTGTCATCTAGAACTCCGGAGAATAAATAATGATTGGAAATTAATTGAGATAAATCCCAGAATATCAGGTGGAGCAATGAATGACATAATTGAAATTGGACATGGAATCAACTTAGTGCAAGAGACTATTCAGTTAATGTTAGGAAATAAAACTTCACTAAATAAAAAACATTATAAATATGTGTACGCTCATTACCTAACAGTTAAATCTAAAGGAAAACTAATTCGAGTTACTGGGAAAAACCGTAGTTCTAAATATCCTGGTGTAGAGAAAGTTTATATAAAACCTAAAAAAGGAACTATCCTAAAACCACCTTCATCAATGGGACATCGATGTGGATACGTTTTAGCAGCAGCCAATTTTAAAACAGAAGCGAAAAAAATAGCTTTAGAAGCAGCTAAAGAAATTTCATTTGAAATCCAAAAAGAATAAAAACAACATATATACACCAACAGAGAAAATATACTAAAAATCACATCTCTTATAACTCTAATTATTATAATCTGTCATTATTCATAATAAAAAAATCACTCCTCATCTATTTTTATATGGGCTATACACCAGCGAAACTCCCATTAATGCCGTACGATGCGTTAACTTATGCAATTAGTGAAAAATTTAATTTGAAATTCGGTAAAGCAAAAATTTCAAGCGATTTAATAAATATTTGTGTGGCTGGTACAATATGTGTAATTTTCATTCAATCATTAGGCTCAATTAGAATCGGTACACTAATTGCCGCCCATTTTATCGGCAAAATTTTTGAGTGGATGATACCAAATTATCAACCAGCTCTTCTACACTGGGTATTTAAAACAGAGAAAACTTCCTAAGGAGTCATAATAAAGTATAGGAACAGGGGAATGTCTAATTTGTAGATGTGTATTTAGTAGAGAAGTGCAAAATACTAATTATACGGATTGTGATAGTGAATTTTTTCTTCGAGGGATAGCACCACATCGCTATCAAGCTAAGATTAATTTGTATCCATATAATCAAAAAAGATGCTATTTTTTTTGAAATATACAGAAAGGATGGTGTTTTGTATGACTTTATCGATTCAAGATGAGTTTCATTTATTCGCTGAAAAACTACAGTGATTTCTATCTCCAAACATCCTTCAACAGCTCGCGCAGGAGACGGGTTTCGTAAAACGTAAAAGTAAGTACGTTGCTCGAGATTTGGTCGCTTTATGTATTTGGATTAATCAACACGTAGCAAGTGATTCCCTCACTCTATATCGACCGTAAATCGAACTTTTCCGGCATTTTTTTATTTGAAATCGATTTATCGACTCACTTCGACAACTTGTTTTCAAATAAAAAAAGCGGCCACTCTTTTAGAGACAGCCACTTTCCCACTTACGATTCCACTTTCAAATCTTTAAATGCAACAACATCCGCAAATGCTCCAAACACTGCGTTATGATGCTTCACAATATCTTCAGCACGTAATACATCAGTATCAAACGTACTATGCGCATCACTCACTAAGGTTACTTTGTACCCTTCACTACATGCTCTGCGCGTTGTCGTGTCCACACAGTACTCTGTTTGCATTCCTGAAATTATTACGTGCTCAATTCCTTTTTCTTGTAACACTTCGTTTAAGTTTGTCTTATAGAATGAATCTGGTGTCGTCTTTTCAACGATACTATCACCCTCTTGTGGTGCGATTGCCGCATGCACTTTCCAACCATCTGTCCCTTTTTCCAAAGGATGATCTTTCGGCCCGTTATGTTGTACATAAATAACTGGAATATCATTTGAACGACATGCCCCAATAAGTTCTTGTAATGTTTGTAAAAACCTTTCCCCATTATATACTGGCATTCCCGCTGTATACATACCCGCTTGCACATCAATAACTATTAATGCTTTTTTCATCTCACACAGCTCCCTTTGTTTGTATAAGCCCTTTCATAAATCATTATAATTGTTTATATTCCATCATCCAACAATCTTCTAATTTCCCCTCATGCAGTTCATGTTCCTTTAAAATCTTCACTTTTTTAAATCCGCATTTTTCATAACACTTTATCGCACGTTCGTTATTTACTTTAGGGTCCATTGCAATTGCTTCTGCACCCACTTCTTTCATAATGTATGTAATTGCTGCTTGAACGAGTTCTGTTCCAATTCCCTTTCCCCAAAAGAGTGGTTCACCGATAAATTGGTCCATTCCCCATACATTTTGTGATTCTTCATATCCATATAACGCTTTCCATTCAAAATCAACTGGATACATTTGAATGTAACCGATCGGCATTTCATCAAATCCTACTAAGCATCTTTTTTCATTACTGTTTGGATTATGTATAAAATGAGCAAGTACCTCTTCTACAGATTGCGGATTATCTCTTCCTTCATAAAACTGTAGGACTTCTGGGTCTGTTAACCATTTAGAGATGATAGGTGCATCTTCTTCTATTACATATCTAACCGATAAATTATTGTTTTGAAATAACATGTAGCACCTCGTTACTAGTATTTTATAAACTGTTAAACTTTATTTTACATCAACATCTTTCTTATTTAATTACCTCTACTCCCCCCATGTATGGACGCAATACTTCTGGGATTATAACTGAGCCGTCTTCTTGTTGGTAGTTCTCTAAAATAGCTGCTACTGTACGCCCTATAGCTAACCCAGAACCATTTAATGTGTGCACAAATTCTGGTTTTGCACCTGGTGTACGACGGAAACGTATGCTTGCACGACGCGCTTGGAAATCTTCACAGTTTGAGCAAGAAGATATTTCACGATATCCCCCATAACTTGGTAACCAAACTTCAATGTCATATGTTTTCGCAGCTGGAAATGCTATATCAGCTGTACATAATACGATAACTCGATAAGGTAATCGTAACAATTGTAGTACTCTTTCGGCATTCGCAGTTAATTTTTCTAACTCATCGTATGATTCTTCTGGCTTAGTATATTTAACCATTTCAACTTTGCTAAATTGGTGCTGGCGAATAAGTCCTCTCGTGTCACGTCCTGCACTACCGGCTTCAGAACGGAAACATGGCGTATGAGCGGTAAAATTAATAGGTAATTCTGCATCATTTAATATTTCGTCACGATAATAGTTCGCTAATGGTACTTCCGCCGTTGGAATTAAAGAGTAATCTGTGTCTTTTAATGTAAATACATCTTCCTTAAATTTCGGGAATTGTCCGGTTCCTATTAAACTATCGCTATTTACGATAAACGGTGGAATCACTTCCGTATATCCATGTTCTTCAACATGTAAATCTAGCATAAAGTTAGCTACTGCTCGCTCTAAACGTGCTCCCAAGCCATTGTAATATACGAAGCGGCTTCCTGTTACTTTTGCTGCTCGCTCAAAATCTAATAACCCTAATTTTTCAGCAACTTCCCAATGTGGTTTTGCTTCAAATGAAAATTCGTTTATTTCTCCCCACTTACGTAATTCAACATTATCATCTTCTGATGCTCCAATAGGAACTGTTTCATTAGGTATATTTGGTAATGCCATTAATATAGCATTCAATTCCTCTTCTACATTACGTAACTCATCATCTAATGTTTTAATACTTTCTCCTACTTCACGCATTTCACTAATAAGTTCATTAGCATCTTGTTTTTCACGCTTTAACTTCGCAATACGCTCAGATACTCCATTACGTTTACTTTTTAATTCTTCTACTTTTACTAACAGTTCACGACGATTTTGATCTAATTCTTCAAATGTATCCAATTCAAGAAACTTTCCACCGCGATTAATCAATTTTTTCTTTACTTCTTCAAAATTAGCACGTAATACTTTTACATCTAACATATCTTATCTCTCCTTTAATAAGTGACTAATGTCACCGTCTTCGTTCACATTAAGCTTTTAAGATAGAGAATTTCACTAAAAAACACAAAAAACTCCCGTCCCTATAAAAGGGACGAGAGTTAACCCGCGTTGCCACCCTAGTTGAAAGCATAGAAAATATAAGCTTTCCACTTAAAAAATTAACGGTTTTTAACCGGAAACGATTACTAACTTCATATTGAAGGGTTCCACATTTCGCTCAAGGACGGATTCACAAGCGCTTTCTATCGGTTTACACCACCCACCGACTCTCTAAAAGAAAAGATACTTGTTACTACTTCCTTTCATAGCTTTTAAACAATATAAAATTTAATTATCATTACTTTACAATAATTCTGTTTATTTTTCAAGAAAATATTGTATCTTTAAAATAAAGAGTTCATATAATCAAACCACAAATAAACTGGAGGTTATTTACGATGTCTCATATCACTTTGAAAACAATAACTTCTACAAACTGGCGAGAAACGCTTACTAAAACAATTTTTAATGTAACAAAGCAAAAAACTAAAACAATTTGGAGATGAGAATTTGAAATCAACTTTAATCATTCTTCGAGGAAACTCCGCAAGTGGCAAAACAACAATCGCAAAAGAACTGCAAGAACATTTTGGCCAAGGTACACTTCTAGTCTCTCAAGACGTCGTACGTAGAGATATGCTAAAAGTACACGACACGATGAGTAACTTATCTCATGATTTACTATTTGAAATTACGAAGTACGGAAAAGGAAAATGTGAATTTGTTATTTTAGAAGGTATTTTAAACAGTCATAGATACGGTGATATGCTGAAAAAATTAATACATTATTTTGATGAAAATACGTTTACATATTACTTCGATCTATCATTGGAGGAAACATTTAGACGCCATAACACAAGGGACAAACGGCATGAATTTGGTGAGGATGCATTACGGAAATGGTATAATTCGCACGATACAATTGAAGTTGCTAGAGAAACTGTATTTACAGATGATTTCACGCAAAAAGATATATTTCATGCGATTCTGAATGATGTTGCGATGCAAAAATAAGACTGACAGAATGAGTCAGTCTTATTTTTATTATGTACTTTGTATTTCAGTTTTCATAACGGAACACTCTTTACATAAATAATAATATATATTCATTTCGCCGAACTGAAAATCAACTACTGAAATAAGTTCCCGTCCCTCAAGGTCTTGTGTAATTGTAGCAACATATTTCATCTCTTTCGAACAAGTTGGACATCCTAAATCTTCTGGAACATCATCGTATAAAGGTGCTCCCAACAATCTACATACATATTCCGAACCGAATAAGTCAAAAGCTTCCCAGTAACTATCTTCATCAGTAGGTATATCTTCATTTTTCATATTCGTTAGCTTTACATTAGTTTTTGGAAGATTGACCGGTAGCTTATACTCATCTTCCATAATCCACTCTTCCGTATTGTCTTGCTTTATCATTTGTACCGTTTTGCCCCCATTACTTAATTGAAAATATTGCGGCTCCCACACCATCGCACAATTCAAGCAAGAGACGAATGGTAACACATTCATTTCATCATTTTTAAGTTCAGCAAGCCTCTCATCTTTCAAATCTAAACTAAAGATTTGATGCATTTTCTCACCGCATAACTTACATAGTGGTAATTCACAATCTTGACCACCGAAATAATGATTATATGAATCTTTCCCTTCCATTACTCTATAGCCTTTCATTTCATTGTAATGTGTTCCATATAATTCCATTGTCATATTTAATCCTCGCTTCATTTAAATCAAAAAAATCCTTTCACTTTTCCTGTAAGGAAATTAACACTCAAAGTCATCTTCCTGAGCAGTTGTTATGATAAACTCTTTTAAATTCGGGGCATATTCCTCAATCTCTGCACCTTCATGATACCAAAGATATATTATATCACCCATTATTCCGTTATTTGATTTGAAACACAGTTTATCTCCTGAGCCATCATCACCTATTATAATAAAGTTTTTTGGTATATCTTCATCTCTAATTTCAGCATTTTGTCTAATAATATCATCCCAAGTTTTTTTAAGATTTCTATTATCTTTAATAGGATAAAGTGTCCATTCTCCTATTTCAGCATTATTAACTAATTTGAAAAGGTGCCTATACTGCTCTGGGAAAATAGCACCTAACTTTTCTTCAGTTTCCTTTATACCTATTTCGTCTACTCCTGTTTTCCTAGTTTGAATGATCTTTCTTACTTCTTTCATGAGGTACACCTATCCTTTAACCTAAATAACATAATTTCTAATTTTCTAATCAAAAGGCTCATTATTTTCTCCTTTAAGTATAAGTATTAACGTTTCATCTCCCTCTTCCTTATACTAAATAGTTGTCGCGATTCCTGCCAAAAATAAACTTACAATTGCTAAAAATGGTGTTCCGGCTATTGCACCTCTTAAGTGAAACATATAGTCTTTATACCCTTTCATCCCTTCTGTACTAGGAATAACAACAAACCTTGGAGTAATCCAGCAAAATATAAGCCAATCGATTATTAATAAATCTACTAAATTGAAAATCATTAGAATCCCCAAAGTATGTAAATAGGCCTCAATATACAATAACTTTCCATGGTGGTGTAGTATATATGTAGAAATAAACGGTGTTCCGAAGAGAATAATATTGTAAATAATTCCGAAATAAAACGTTTGTTTTTTTTCATTTATCGATTTTGGCAAAACTACTTTTTGAATTTCTTTCGGATAATCATTTAACCAAAGGCGAGGATTATAATATGTAGACCCTAATATCATAATGGACAGTATAAAAGACATGGAAATGCCGACAATCATCATTTGTTCAATTTGCCCCACAAACATCCCTCCTTATTTGCAATTTCGACGTACGTAATTCACTTAATTAGACATTGTATGCATGTTATGACCTAAAAATTATCTAATACCATTATTTAAACTTTTTCGTTACAATTTGATTTTTCCTAACGTCCATTCCTATTCCTTGCAATATGGTTGCAAATTTAATAAAGTAAATATCTAATTAGTGACCCGGAAGGCAATAAAATAGAAATCACTATTTAACTATCGTTTATCTTTTCTGAAGAACAAATGAAAATTAGTTTGGAGGAGTCATATGCATAAGCTACATTTCAAAAAATTTGAAGCAACAGATTTTAATCTATACTTCCAGCTCGTATCGAACGAAAAAGTCATGGCACAAATTACAGAGCGCTCCATTCCGTTAGAAGAAGCGCAAAATGACTATGAAAAATTGTTAAGACGCAATGAAAAACATAAACTGTACGGGTCTTATAAAGTTTATGACAGTGCAACAAATGAATTTATCGGCCTTGGACATGTAACAGTGAATGAAGATAATGTAAAAGAAGCTGAAATTGGGTATATGATTTTGCCAGAACACTGGGGAAAAAGATATGGTAGTTATATTGCAAGAGAATTAATTGAAATAGCGAAGCAGACAGATGTAAACGTACTAAAGGCAATTATCGATCCAAATAATATCCCCTCTCGAAAAATATTAATAAATGTTGGTTTTACATCAGATGTAGTTTGTGAGATTGATGGATTACCTGGGGAAATTTTAAGCATATATATTTAACTTTATTAAGGCAATGCTGCATTTGAGATACATGTAGTGTTGCCTTTTATTTATTATCTCGATTCCCTGATAGACCCGAAAATCCCATTCTAGGAATAATCAACCTCACTCATTCATTTACTTATAACGTATAGTCAGTTCTATTTTTCTATTTGATTTTACACCTGACGAATAACATTTTAGATATTTTATTTTGTGACAAGGAGAGAAGACTTAAATGAGTAATCAAAATATTGAACTTACAGGACGTATCGTAACTCCCGGAAATCCAGAATATAATTCCGCTAGAGAGGAATTCAACACATTTTCAACTTCCCGCAAAGTATTCCGCCCTTTTAATAGTCGATACTGAAATTTATAGTTTATATTTCTAGCAAAAAAGGAACGATTCTTTCCATAAAAATTATGGAAAGAATCGTTCTTTTTCAATGCTGGATGTATTTCATTTCTTTTTTCATCTTTTTTTAATGTTCTTTTCATCCTAATTTCATCTGAATCTCATTCTTATTAGTTACACTCTGTTTATACATAAATAACTAGTAAGGAGGAATCATATATGAAAAATTATGAGACGGACCAAAATAAGAATAGAGATAATATCCCTCTTCCTGATGAAGTCACTTCCGTTTCATCACGAGGTTGGCAGATGCTGAGCAAAGTTCCAGAAGTCACGATTTTCTTCTGGATTATCAAAATCATGGCAACTACAGTGGGCGAAACAGGTGCGGACTTCTTAAATACCAACTTGAACTTTGGCTTGACTAAAACGACATTTGTTATGAGTGCTCTCTTGCTCATCACACTGTTCTTCCAGTTCAGATTGAAGAAGTATGTTCCAGGGATTTACTGGCTCACTGTCTTGCTGATTAGTGTTGTCGGCACGCTGGTCACTGACAATCTTACGGACAACTTCGGGGTCGCTTTAGAGACGACCACCATCTTTTTCACCCTCGCGCTACTGGCGACTTTTGCCGCTTGGTACGCGAGTGAGAAGACATTGTCCATTCACTCTATTTACACGACAAAGCGAGAAGCATTCTACTGGCTGGCTATCCTGTTCACCTTCGCCTTAGGTACTGCAGCTGGTGATCTCGTAGCAGAGAGTCTCAACTTAGGTTACTGGATTTCAGCGCTCATATTCGCTGCATTAATTGGTGCTGTAACCGTCGCTTACTACCGCTTCAAATTAAATGCAGTGTTGGCCTTTTGGATCGCTTATATTTTAACTCGTCCTTTCGGCGCCTCTTTTGGCGATTATTTATCACAGCCTCACGATTCCGGTGGTCTTGGTCTCGGTACGGTTGGAACAAGCGTAATCTTCCTCTTAACAATCTTGAGCTTAGTTATTTATTTGACCAAGACGAAAAAAGACGCGAGCCCGAGCCTTAATTAATATATATTTTGTCTAAACCTTAAAATAGGTGACATGATTTCCTAATCGTTATTACAAAATTTCAACCAAAAGAAAATTAAAAGGCAATACTACTTTAAACTAACAGTAGTATTGCCTTTATATAAAATAAATCATTATTCCCTTGTTTCGTCTACTATACTATGAATTAAAGAAATTAGAGCTTGTTTTGTTCCCTCATCTGTAACTTTTGCATCATCACTAAATTTAGTGCGTACAGACGGGATTAATAACGAGCCATTTTGAACGACAACTGTATCTAACATGCCTAGTGTAAGTAACAAAGATTCATGGGCTTTATCCCCTCCCGCAATTGACGGTGAAGCTGTTATGATCGCCACTGGTTTTTTATATAGTTCCGCTGAAGACACAAGCCATTCTAATGCATTTTTCAAAACTCCTGGTATACCTTTTGCATACTCCGGTGTACAAATAATCAGTGCATGTGATTCGCTTAATGCCTTTCGAAACTCTTGAACAACAACCGGTGCTCCCACTCGATCTACATCCGGATTAAAATGAGGAAGTTCCTCTATTCCTTTATATATAGTGTAATCTACTCCATCTGGAATAAATGCGGCCAAAGTTTTTAATATGTTTGTATTGGATGATCCTTTCCTAATGCTGCCTGAAATCGCTATGATTTTTTTGTGTTTACTCATATGATCGCCCCCCTACAAACATCATACTTATGCAGCCATTGAAAAATCAAAAATAATTAACTATTTAACAAGTTGTATATTCATTAATTTTGTTTACATAATAATATTATGTAAACAAAATTATCCTTTTAACGAGATTGTACTTGTTTTCCTACTAACATACATACCAACTACATTACAAATATAGTGCCCCCTATTAGCATCAACGAGAAGGAATAAACCTTGTAAAAAAACATTTATAACTCCACTGATACGCAGAATAATAAAAGAGAATAATTCAAAAATACCCTATGAATCATTCTCTTTTTATTTTCATATTTTAACATGCTGGATATGCCTTAGAACCCAAATAACGTTCTTTTATAAGTTGACGATGATGAAGCTCATGACCAGCAATTATGTTTGCTAATGCAAGAACCGTGACTTCAGAATTGTTCGCAATTCCCCTTTGTAACCAAGCTTCTTTATCTAAACTTTTAAGCAAATGCATAGTAGATTGGCGAACAACTGTTAAATTCTCAAGAAGATCTTGCATAGATTGCTTATCAAAAGCTGCTCTAAGAACATACATATCATCGTTATATCCAGGAAGTTCTGCTGTCTCGCCTCTTGCTATGGAAAGCAATCGATACGCCATAATACGTTCAGTATCCGCAATATGACCGATTACTTCTTTTATACTCCATTTATTAGGAGCATATCTAAAATGTCCATCACTATCAGAAATATCCTTCAATAAAAGATTCGTTTCCTTCATTTGTTGCTCTAGAATATGTATGATATCTCCATCTGGTATTAAGTTTATGTACGTTGAATAATACGGGTTATATTCATTTGCTTCTGGTCTCTTTTTCATGCTTATCATCCTTTTTATCTTATCCTTATATACAACTTACCATAAATTATTATCATATTAATCAAAAAAATTTAATTTTAAAACAAAAGTTCCCCATCCTATAGGATTACATTAACAAAGCGACTCATCCCCAAGCCCCCAACTAAACCATTTCCCATGCCCTTCCGTCTCCCCAACCGTTTCACAATATTCGTTTCCGTGAATATAATAATCAACATGAAGATCCCGATCCCACATGTTGTTATATAGGTGGAATACATCACGTTTTGCACCAATTTCTTTAATTTGTTTTTCTAGCGTATGTTTCACACCTTCTGGTATTTGATTCGCTACATGTGTATGGAAAATACAAATCACCGCATCTTCACTTATTTGATTTGCAATGGCCGGGAGAAGTGCTACCCCGTCACCTTCTATTAATTGTACTGATTTTGCTTTTACAAGCGTTGCTGCTTGATCGAATAGTTTCAGTCTTTCTTTATGTTCTGGCCAAATAAGCGCTCGTAACCATAAATAGTCTCCGTCATCATTTAAATCGTTCACATGTAAATCTAGTCCGATTCTTTCTACGACAGGTGGACTTTGTTTTAGCAAATACGGCATATTCTCCCCTCTTATTTCAGAGGTTAAATGAACATTCGATTGTGTATTTCCATACACTTTTTCCATTCCATATGAATAACGATATTGATCCCAAAATAGTTGTAATCCAGAACTTGTACCAATCTCTATTAACGCTAACGGTTTGTTCACTTTATTAAATATGTAACAGAAACTTGGATACAAATAGGCACATCGTCTTACTTCATTCGTTTGAACGAGTTTCGTTTGTAATAAAGTAATTATTTCTTCACGATATACATGGCAAAAATCTTTAAATTGGTGAAAGGCATTTTCAAAATTTGTATCAGCATCTTCAACTAAACTATAATAATACCTTTTTAAACTGTGTTCTTTTCCTTTTAACAATAAATAATGGACTGCACCTAATAATAAGTTTGGGATTGGTTGACCAGGTTGTGCGTAGGAAGCTAACGTAAGAACTTCCTCATCTTTAGAAATTTTTATTGATAAATACTCGTATAAATCACTTGATCCTTTACATTCATTCTCAGAAAAATTCCGAAAAAAATTTGCGATTTGTTCTTTTGTAAGCATTGGTATCCCTCCTGTTTTATTTTCAGAATAATCTTACCATTAATTTGTTTTTTACTCTATTTTTTCAAATTAGATGTAATAAAAACAGATTCTTACAAATTCCTAAAGATAAAAACTTAAAAATAAATGTAGTAGTAAGTTTTTTTGAGATAACATCAAACTGGAATTCTTCTCCAAATTCCGCTTTACTACAATGCTTTTTACCCTTATGACAGAAGAATTCTGCGAAATAAAGCGTTAAATAGTTTAAAATTATCAGATAACACTAGATATTTTAGTCTATTAATTATTATAATAGAGTATGAGATGGTTATATAATTGAGACAAAAAAGGTAAATACCTAGGTGGGGCCTAGGTGGTGTTTTCTTTTTACGGCTTAGATATAAAAACACCTACTCTTTTTTGCCAATATAGGGGATGGAGAGATTATCATGAGCAACATGCAGCAAAAAACAGACGTTATCTTAATTGGCGCTGGAATTATGAGCGCAACGTTAGGATCATTACTTAAAGAATTGGCACCTGAATGGGAAATTAAAGTATTTGAAAAACTCGCAAATGCCGGAGAAGAAAGTTCTAACGAATGGAATAATGCTGGTACAGGACATTCTGCGCTATGTGAGCTTAACTATACATCCGAAAAATCTGACGGGTCTATAGATATTGGTAAAGCTGTAAAAGTAAATGAGCAATTTCAACTTTCAAGACAATTTTGGGCGTATCTTGTTAAGAAAAATTTAATTCGTAATCCACAAGATTTTATTATGCCACTACCTCATATGAGTTTGGTGCAAGGAGAAAAAAATGTCGAGTTTCTAAAAAATCGTTTTGAAGCGCTTTCAAAAAACCCTCTATTCCAAGGAATGGAATTTTCTGACGATCCTGATACATTAAAAAAATGGCTTCCACTTATTATGGAAGGCCGTAACTCTAATGAATCAATGGCTGCAACGAAAATCGATTCTGGAACAGATGTTAACTTTGGTGCGTTAACACGCATGTTGTTTGATTACTTAAAAACTAAAAATGTCGAGCTAAACTACAAACATAGTGTCGAAAATATTAAACGTACGAAGAACGGTTTGTGGGAAGTGAAAGTACACGATATGAATAGTGGGAAAATCGAACACCATACTGCAAAATTCGTCTTTATCGGCGGCGGTGGCGGTAGTCTACCTCTACTTCAGAAAACTGGTATTCCTGAATCAAAACATATTGGAGGATTCCCAGTAAGTGGACTATTTATGGTATGTAAAAATCAAAAAGTAATTGAGCAACATCATGCTAAAGTTTATGGTAAAGCTAAAGTTGGTGCTCCGCCAATGTCTGTACCTCACCTTGATACGAGATATATAGACAATAAAAAAGCTTTACTGTTCGGACCGTTCGCTGGATTCTCACCTAAATTCTTAAAAACTGGTTCAAATCTTGACTTAATCGGTTCTGTAAAACCGAATAACGTCTTAACGATGTTAGCAGCTGGTGTAAAAGAAATGGGCTTAACAAAATACTTAATCCAACAAGTTATGCTATCACATGAAAAACGTATGGAAGAATTACGTGAGTTTATTCCGAACGCAAAAAGTGAAGATTGGGATATTGTAGTTGCTGGTCAACGTGTGCAAGTAATAAAAGATACTGATGCAGGTGGTAAAGGAACACTGCAGTTTGGTACAGAAGTTGTTAGTGCATCTGACGGATCAATCGCTGCGTTACTTGGTGCTTCTCCAGGTGCTTCTACTGCTGTTCATGTTATGCTTGAAGTATTAGAAAAATGCTTCCCAGGCCGCATGGTAGAATGGGAAGAAAAAATAAAAGAAATGATCCCTTCTTATGGCATTTCGCTAACTGAAAATCCAAGATTGTTCCAAGATCTTCACGCTTCAACAGGACGCACACTTGGGTTAAATGAAAAAGAAGCTGTTCACAATTAACGGATAGATTAAAAAACGACATAATAAAAACGTCCGATATATTCGGACGTTTTTATTTTCTACTAGAAATTATACTTATCAATATTATCCTTTGTAAATACAACTCGTTCAGGTAATACGATAATACCATTTCCTTCTGCCTCATAGTCATACCCTTGAATAGAGTTTGGTTCTACTTTCACTTTTCCGATTCCTTTTACTTCAAAGCTATCCCCTACTTTTAACTTCTTCCCTTTTACAACAATTTCATTTGCGACATACGTTGCGAGTGCACCTTGCTGTTTAACATCCCATAAACCAAATTGCTCTACTGTTCCTCGTTTTACATAATCACGCATAACGTTCGGCGTTGAAAACCCAGTTACGACTACTTTTTTATCCATTTTCAAATTTTCAGTAGCTTGCGCCATCGCTGGAAGTGCCGTTGCATCTGGACATATTACTGCGTTAATATCCGGATACGTTTTTAAAATACTCTCCCCTACTGATAAAGATTTTTGTGCATTATTTTCACCATATTGCGTCGTTACAATTTCCCAGTTCGGGTATTTCTCTTTTATAATCTCTTTCGCCTTCGTTACCCATTGGTTTTGATCTGTTACAGTTGGGCTTGAATAAAAGAATGCGACCTTCCCTTTATCTCCAATTTGCTTAGATGTCATTTCTATTAATAAATTTGCAAGTTGATCTGGTGTACCTTGGCTAATATAAAACGAACGGTCTTTCGGATTCACATCAGAATCCCACGTTAATACAGTCATCCCCTTTTTCTTTGCACGTTGCAGTGATTGCGAGAGACCATCAACTGACGTAGATGAAACCATAATTGCATCGTAGTTTTGATTAATGAAATTGTTTATATATTTTACTTGCCCTGATACACTCGCCTCAGACGGTCCATCATACTTCACCTGTACACCTAACTTATCCCCCATCTCTTTTGCACCTTCACCGCCTGATGTGAAGAAGCCCACTCCTGTTAATTTCGGAATGAACGCAAATTTCACATCGTCTGCTTTTTTCTTATCTGCCGTTTGGCTAGAGCAAGCGATTAAACCGATTAAACAAATACACATTATAATAACAATCCCCAGTTTTCTCTTCATGACATTTCCCCCTTATGCAAATTCCGTCTTTTCCCCGTAGTGAATCGTTGTAATTTGAAATGTCTCATAATAACAGAAACGATAAGGATAATACCTATTACTACATTTGATTGTTCATTCGTTAAGCCAGTCATTTGCAAACCGTACTGCATGAGTCCTATAAAAATACTCGCTAGTACTGTCCCAATAATACTCCCTTTTCCGCCCGTAATAAGTGTGCCTCCTAATACAACTGCCGTAATAACTGGCAAAATCGTTTCACTTCCAATATCAGCACGAGCAGAACCGAAATACGCTGTTAAGAAAGCTCCTCCTAATCCACCTCCTAACCCAGAAAGTACGTATGCAATAATCACTACTTTCTTCGTTCGAATCCCGGAATATTTCGCCGTACTTTCATTTGCACCAGTTAGTTTTGCGTGACGGCCGTATGTTGTATGGTGAAACAATATCGTAAATACTATCGTTAAAATGACAAGGAGCCATAATAAATTAGGTATACCGATAAAACTACCATTTGCCAGTTGCACATACGAATCTGGTAAACCACTAATTCCTTCATAACCCGTTGCCCCCGAACCACCTGAAATAACAAGAGCGATTCCTGCATATAAAAACATCGTTCCAAGTGTAACGACAAGAGGTTCTACATCTGTCATTTTTATAATAAGTCCATTTAATCCGCCGGCTATACAACTTACTACGAGCGCAATGATAACTGCCAGCAGTATAGGCACACCATTCATCCAAAGTACGCCGATAAGAATCGAAGTAAGCCCCATAATAGATCCTACTGATACATCAATTCCGCCAGTTACAATGACAAATGTCATCGGAATAGCCGCAATTGAAATAATGAGGAAATCGTTCATGCTAAAAAGGAGGTTACTAATGTTTAAGAAATCACTATTTATGAAACTAAAGAAAATGAATTCTACGAGAAGCAATAAGAGAAGAACCCCTTCCCATCTATACAAACTACGTATTCCCCTCATAGATTCACCCTCCTTTCTTCTAATTGCCGGAGTTTCTTCCATTTTTTCAATCCACTATCTAATATAATGATGAGTAAAAGTAAAAATCCTGAAATAGCACTATTCCAAAATGCAGGAATTTTTAAAAAGACGAGTGAACTGCTTATCACTTCTAAAAAGAATGCACCTAATGCCGCTCCAAATATAGAACCTGTTCCTCCTTTTAAATGAATACCACCTAATACAGCAGCAGCGATCACTTGCAATTCTATCCCTGTACCTGTTTGATTTGGAACGAACCCAATATTCATTACGAATATGCATCCAGCGAGCCCAGCGCTTATGCCTGATATGATAAACGCGTATATTTTCACTTTATCTACATGTATTCCAATAAGCCTTGCACCATCTTCATTATCACCTACCGCATAAAAAAACCTTCCAATTTGTACTTTCATTAAAAAGAAATATAGTAGCAGCAATATGATAAGAACGGTCCATACGGTTACCGGAATACCTAGTATCATAATAGAAGAAATTTGTTTATACTCATTCGGAATATCTTCAATCCACTTTCCGCCCGTAAATATTAACATTGCACCTCTAATAATCCCGAGCATTCCTAATGTCATAATGATAGCTGGCACTCGAAATTTCGTAACGCCAATTCCGTTTACCATACCAATAAGAGCACCAAGTATAATTGCCGCAAACATTGAAATAAAGGCACTGTATCCATCTGTTAACAACATCCCGCAAACTGCAGCGCTTAAGCCCACAATAGATCCTACTGATACATCTATATTTTTCGTAAACAATACGAAAGATTGACCAATTGCCAAAACAACTAAAATAACGCTTGATTTCAGCATTAAAGATAATGAGCTAAAATGAATAAAACTAGGATTCATTACTCCAACGAAGGCTATATAAAGAAGTAATAAAATAATAATAGACATCTCATGCATTTTAAATACACGTTTCACTCCGTTACACCTCCCTTTCCTCCATATGCCAGGCGTGTAACTTCATCTATACTAATTTCCTTCTTTTCTAAATGAGAGACAAATTCTCCGTTTCTCATGACATATACACGATTTGCTAATTGAACAATTTCTTCTACATCTGAAGAAATTAATATGATCGCCAGTCCTTTTCTCTTCAAACTTAATATAGTTTCGTATACTTCTAGTCTTGCTTTCGCATCAATACCGCGGGTCGGTTCATCAAGAATAATTACTTTCGGATTACATGCAAGATATTTTGCTAGTACGACCTTTTGTTGGTTCCCACCCGATAAAGAGGTCAGCTCTTCATTCATATGAGATACAACAATTCGAAACTGTTTTATATACAATTCGGATAAAGCGCTTTCTTTTTTATTATTTAAAAAGAAGCTACTCATACTGTTTAAAGATGCCGATGTTATATTATCCTTAACAGACGCATTTGAAAATATACCATTCCCTGCCCGATCCTCCGGTACATACACCATACCTTCTTTTATTCGCTTATGTACCGAATACTTCGTAATGGCTGTTCCCTCTAATAAGACGGAACCTGATTTCAAAGGCATTAATCCAAATATTGATTCGGCTAATTCTGTCCTACCTGATCCGACGATACCTGCAATCCCAACAACTTCCCCAGCATGTACAGTTAATGATACATTTTGAAACGCGTAACTAGACGCATTCGTGACATCTAATATTATTTCCGAAGGCTCTATTTCTTCATGTACGATTTCTTTCTTCTCCTCAAGCCTAGAACCTTTTGGCAATAACCCATCCATTAGCAAGTCATATGTATAGCTCGATACATTTCCCTGACTAACAATCGTACCATCGCGCAAAATCGCTACTTTATTTGCAATTTCAAAGATTTCTGGAAAACGATGTGTAATGTATATCATGCCAATTCCTTTTTCTCTTAAGCTTTTTATCAACACAAAAAGACTCTTAATTTCGTGAGTTGTTAATGTCGATGTTGGCTCATCTAAAATAAGAATCTCAGCTTCCCTTATTAATCCCCTCAATATTTCTACTAATTGTTGCTGGGCAATGGATAACGATAACCCTAGATCATGAAGTTGAATGTTCCACCCTAATTCTTCTAGCAACTTATTAATTTTATTTCGAAGCTCTTTCTTTTTCGCTTTCATTCCGATACAAATGTTCTCTTCAATTGTCATATGAGGAAAAATGAGCGGCTCTTGAGGAATTAAATACATGCCATGTTGATGTGCTTCTGCTGTATTTGAAAACTTTTGTATTTCTCCATTCACAAACATTTTTCCTGAATCGTATGAATGTAAACCCATTAATATTTTCATTAACGTTGATTTCCCGGCACCATTTCCACCGACTAAAGCGTATACGTCTCCACGCTCTAATTGTAAATTGACTTCTTTTAATACGAGTTGATCTGCAAATGATTTACTCATCTTTGTAACTTGTAATAAGGGCACGTTCTCCACATGATGTCACCTACCTTTATCCCGCATTAACTGGCAGTAAAACTCCCACCTAAAAATTCAGCTTAGGCAAAGAAGTTAGGTATGAGATAAACTGCCAGTAAATTCCTGATTGGTGAGGGCTAATAATCAGTGGGGGATGAACAAAACCCCCACTGATTAAAGTTTCTCTTTATCCAAAACATTTTTTGAGAAGATGATTTTTTGTTCTACTTGTTTTGTAGCATTGTATATTTCTTTTTTCATATCTAGAACACTTTTTTCACCGGACTATTTATCGTTTCAACTGGAATAATCAAAATAACGAACACATATGTTTAAGCAGTGGTCAATTGTTGAAAGGGATGAAGAGCATGTCACAGCTGAACTTTGAAGACAATTTGTTAACAAAAGTAGCATGGTATTACTATAAAGATGAACTAACGCAACAAGAAATAGCTTCACTTCTCCACATTTCAAGAAATAAAGTTGTTCGGTTGTTACATAAAGCACGTACGGAAGGTATCGTCACATTTCAAGTAAAAGGTACTGGTTTACACTGTTTAAGCATCGAACGTGACCTTATGAAAAAATTCCATCTAAAAGATGCTTTCGTTATTCCAACACCAACTGAAGATTATGCATCATCACTCGGAAAAGCCTCTGCACAATATTTAGAAACTCATCTGCAACAAGGAGATTTACTCGGCATCGGCTGGGGCGAAACGATTAGTAAAATGCTAGAAAACATTCATTTTGAAACTTCTATGAATCTCTCAATCGTTACTCTTACAGGAGGCGTAAACCACTATATTCCAAGAAATCAAAGCTATTTAAACTACATGCAAGGCGACCTTCATATTATCCCTACCCCTTTTCTTACATCTACAAACGAAATGACGCAAATTATTCTATCAGAACCGAGCGTGAAAGATATGCTTCACGTCGCTTCACTCGCGCATACAGCAGTAGTTGGCATTGGTAGCTTATCTCAGGACGCCACAATTGTGAAAGAAGAAAAACTAACACTACGTGAAATGACATATATACGTAGTCAGAACGGGGCCGGAGATATTTTAGGACAATTTTACAATACTGCCGGAAAACAATTAGAACTTCCTCATCATAATCGTCTTATCGGCACACCACTCTCTGTTCTTAAAAATATGAAGCATGTCGTTGGTGTAGCTGGCGGTATAGAAAAGATAGATGCAATATACGGCGCCTTAAAAGGAAAATTCATTCATACATTAATTACTGATGAAGAAACTGCCCTCTCTTTATTAAGAAAGGAAGGTGAATCTTAATGTCTACTCTATTAGCTTACGATGCTGGTACAGGAAGTATTCGAGCAGTTCTTTTTGATTTAAACGGTAATCAACTTGCTGTTAGTCAAAAAGAATGGATTCATAAATCAGATATTCGTTATCCCGGTTCTATGAATTTTGATGTAAAAGAAAATTGGAAGCTCGTTCAAGAATGTACGAAGGATATTCTTCAAAAAAGTAGTACGTCCCCCTCTTCTATTAAAGGTATAAGTGCAACGAGCATGCGTGAGGGCTTTGTTTTATACGATAAAAACGGGCAAGAAATATGGGCTTGTGCAAATGTTGATGGCCGCGCATCAGCGGAAGTTAGTGAGCTAAAACAAATTCGTTCCGAAATTGAAGAAGATTTATATAAAAAATCCGGTCAAACTTTTTCATTAGGTGCTTTACCTCGCTTACTTTGGATAAAAAAGCATGAGCCAGATGTATACAGAAACATTCATTCCTTTACGATGTTAAACGATTGGATTTTATATAAATTGTGCGGAAGTTTGCAAATTGATTCTTCCAATGGATGCACGTCCGGTATATTCGATTTACAAAATAGAGTTTGGGATAACTCAGTTGCTGAGCAATGTGGACTTACGCTAGCCTTTTCACCAAAAGTTAATGAGGCTGGTTCGGTAATCGGGAGTGTCACAAAACAAAGTGCTATATTAACAGGGTTATTTGAAGGAACACCTGTCGTTGCTGGCGGCGGTGATGCTCAAATGGCATCACTCGGGACTGGCGTTGTAAAGCCTGAACAAACATTTATATGCGGGGGAAGTTTTTGGCAACAAGAAGTAAATATAACAAAATCAGAAACTGATCCAAATGCGGCGATTCGTGTAAATTGCCACGTCATTCCTAACCTATGGCAATACGAAACAATCGCTTTCTTCCCTGGCCTTGTTATGAGATGGTTTCGAGATGCTTTTTGCCAAGAAGAAAAAAGACTCGCTGATAAACTCGGTGTAGATGCTTATGAATTATTAGAAGAACAAGCGAAAGAAGTTCCTGTAGGTTCACATGGCATAATTCCTACTTTTTCAAATGTAATGAATTATATTTCATGGCGACATGCTGCACCATCCTTTTTAAATTTGAGTTTAGATGCTGACAAATGTGGGAAGAAAGAGATGTTTCGTGCAATTGAGGAGAATGCGGCCTTCGTTACACTTGGCAACTTGAAATTAATTGAAGCTCTTACTGGTAAATTCCCTTCTGAAGTAATCTTTGCTGGCGGAGCTGCTAAAGGAAAACTTTGGCCACAAATACTAGCAGATGTCCTTGGGATCCCTGTTAAAGTACCCGTTGTAAAAGAAGCCGCTGCTTTAGGTACCGCAATTGCCGCTGGAGTTGGCGCAGGCATATATGAATCACTCGAAGAAACTGCAGAGCAATTTGTACAGTGGGAAAAAACATTTAAGCCAAACGCTGAAAATCATGAGATTTATAAAGGATTCTATGAAACATGGAAAACGGTGTATGCTAGCCAACTTTCTTTAGCCGATAAAGGTTTCACATCACATATGTGGATTGCCCCTGGTGCACTGTAACACATTACATAAAGGAGTGATTTTTATGCTAAAAGTGAATGAAAATGATTTCACATATCGCTTCGGTGATAACGGGCCGAAATATTTAATACAAGGTCCAAATATTGATCTTGGCCTTGTCGTCATTCAGCCTGGGCAAGAGTTTCAAAATCATTATCATACAACGTGCGAAGAAGTCTTCTATGCATTAGAAGGAGAAATAGATTTCTATGTGAATAACGAAAGAGTTCCAATCAAACAAGGTGATGTCTTACAAGTTCGCCCTCATGAATCTCACTATCTAATTAACCATTCTGACAAACCTTTTAAAGCTGTTTTTATAAAATCACCACATTTACCAAATAAAGATACTGTACAAACGGAAAATCCAACATTTACGAAGGAGTGATTTCACATGACTTGGGGATTTAAAAATCGATTAAACACAATTTTACCTGATGGCAGAGCAGTTATGTTAGCGATAGATCACGGCTACTTTTTAGGACCAATTCACGGACTAGAACAACCGTTAGAAACAGTTAAAAACTTACTTCCTTATACAGATTCCCTCTTTTTAACGCGCGGTGTACTTAGCTCCTGTATTCCTGAAAACTGCAGCACACCGATGGTTATGCGTGTATCAGGCGGGGCAACCGTCGTCGGTAAAGATTTAGCGAATGAAACAATTGTTACACCTGTGAAAGAAGCAGTAAAACAAAACGCAATTGGCGTCGGCGTTTCTGTCTTTGTAGGATCAGACTATGAAACACAAACTGTTTCAAATCTCGCAAACGTAGTTTCAGAAGCTCACGATTACGGACTGCCAGTACTCGGCATTACCGCCGTTGCGAAAGAATTACAAAAACGTGAAGCTCGTTTTCTAGCACTTGCCTCCCGCGTATGTGTTGAAATGGGTGCTGATATTATTAAAACGTACTACTGCGAAGGATTTGAAAAAATAACGAGCACATGCCCTGCTCCAGTCGTAATCGCGGGCGGTCCGAAACTAGATTCAATCGAAGACGCATTAAACATTACGTACAACGCCCTCCAAGAAGGCGCAATCGGAGTAGACATGGGCCGAAACATATGGCAATCCGAACATCCAGCTGCGATGATTCAAGCAATTCATGGCATTGTGAAAAATAGATTGAATGTGAAAGAAGCGCTGGAACTTTATGATGATGTGAAAAATTAAAGTAAAAGACAGCCTATTACACTTAAATATATACAAAATCAATATTTACTATAAGGAAAAGCCCCTATGTTAAATTACTGAGTAACCTAACATAGGGGCTTTCTTTTACATTTTTTATTGTTCTGAATTGGGTCAGATTTCTAGAGATCGCGTACGTTCCAAACAATCTCACCACGCTCACCCCACGTACTGTGATGCCGCTTAAATCCTATCTTTTCTAATACCCGGAAGGACGCAACATTCCAAGCGCCTACAGTCGACCAAAGTCTTTGGCGCCCCGTAGCAATCGCGGCCTCTAGCACAGCTGATGCTGCCTCTGTCGCATAACCCTTGCGATGAGCACTGCGGAACAACTCGTATGCAATCTCCGGCTCTTCATGCGTGGAACGACCGATAATTAAGCCACAGTATCCGATGAAATCGCCTTCGTCTCGCCTACGGATAGTGAGAAGAGAAATACCATTTTCAGCTGCTTTCTTGCGCATCTCAATAAGATAGCTACGAACAGAGTCAATGGTTGGCATGTCCACACCACGTTCGCCAATTAATTTTCTCAGCCATACTGCATCGGATTCCTCCCACATATTCAGGTCGAGTCGTTCCGTTTTCAACTGAAACGCCATATCTTTATATGTAGCTGTCATAGCGTCAACCTCCTATTCATATCACTGTACTACTCATAATAGTTTCACACCTCATCACCACATCAGATTGTAAACCCGATTGATTTGCAAATCTATTTTCCAACTCTCGCGAAAGTTTACAGCAACAGTATACAAAAAATTAGTGATGTTTAATGCATAAGCAATTATCCTAAGAAATAGACCTTTTTATCAAACTTTATTTCAAATCTACAGCATTTGGTTTAAGTTGACGACACTCTAGTTCATTAATGGTTTTATTTGTTTTAGATTTTCAATTATCATACAAAACATCTTTCTCTACTTCTTAAAATAATGATATACTCCCAATAATTTGCTGCCATAACCGGTGTATCCTTACTATATTCACGCTTAATATTTATATTTTGGCTCTGCTCAATTTTAATGTTGAAAATTGAGTAAATTAGAGGGAAACCCAACTATAAGGGTTTCCCGTTTTTATACTTTCGACTTTTTCGCTGTTAAGAGACATTTTTTAGCCAAGTAATAATTCGAATTACCTGAAATGGTTCAAACCAAGTAATTAAAAACATCACAACGAAGTAAGAAATAAGTGATATGAATTTTAATGTTCCTTTTTCCCGTTTAACAACTGCTATAAAACTTAGTACAATTCCAACTAAAAAAGAAATAAAACTAAAAAGGACAATCGGCTCAGAATATCCATCTATTATCCAATTTAATCCGAATAATAATATCCCTGCAAACATCAAGACTATTGATAATAAACTGAATTTTCCCATAATTATACCTCCAAATATGATTTTACCATTTTAAGGAGTAAACGATAATTATTTTTTGTTGCATTAGAATGAACAATTACGCGATAAACTTAGATAAACGTAAGCTCTCATACGTATCAATCATTTCATACACAAATGACGATAAGAGAAACTTTTTTATATTGTGTTTAGCGCTTTCGTTACTGCAACTATCAATAAATAAAAATCAGGCAAGATAGTTATCGAAATATTTTTGTAACCACGCCTTTAAATCGGTCTATCCATTGTTTCATTCGAAAATGGAGACCATTTACATTATAGATTAATCAAGAAGCTGTCTCACAAGTCAGATTTTTGACTAAAATTCGTTTATTTTTTGCTTTGGTGTTCCATTAAAAAAGCGAATAAAATGATCAAGCCCCTTTCCAAACTGGATAAGGGGCTATATATATCTTCAAACCATTACTCTTGATGATTGCTATTGAGTTTTGAGACTTTCTTACCATCTCTATAGTCAAGGCAAGATACTTCAATTAACAATCCATTAAACATTGTAAAATAAAAACCATAACTACTACCTCTCATAGAATACGGTGCCTTTTCTATTTCAATGCCGCCAGCTACTAAACGATTATATGCTTGATCAACTTCATTTGAAGTATCCACTAAAAAACCAATGTGAAAAGCTTCAGGATACATAACTTCCTTATTCCCCTTAAATGCTTTTGGATCGCTTAGCACAAGTATAAATCCACTCTCATCACTCATCACTACAAGTGCCTTTCCCTTTTGCTCCAAAAATTGAAAATCAAAAAATGTTTCAAAGAAATGCCTCGCTTCTGATAAATCATCAACACATAGATTTAAATGATTCAATCTCATTCACTCATCTCCTTTTAAACAGAGGGTATATATACTCATATTGATAACACTTACATATGTAAGGAAAGATATACCGTCTAAGACTTTTTTAATACTCTTATGCTTTTTCCTGTAGCCTAGAACATTTTTCGAAATGAATGCAATCATATGAACAATTCGACATGGAGTATCGATTTACCTATATAAGTTGACAAGTGTTATAGCCATATTATTTTTTCTCCAAATTAAGTAAAATCCACTCAATCAAGAAAATTGCTGAAGAGATGCGCTCTATTGTCTCTCCTAAAAATAATTTATTAAGTAATGCATCCAAATGGATTGGTTTATTAGGCAACACTTGAATATACCTTAAAACAGATCCCACTGGCGGTGTAGGTTTGTTATTAATAGCCCATATCCCTTCTAATAATGTCCAAGTTGACGTATGGACTATGTATGAAGCTTTTAACTCATCGTTTGCTTTCAATGCAGACTGAATTTTTATTAGCGAACTATGTAACCAATGAGAAATGCCTTTTACTTTATCACTAGAAACACGGTAGTTTTCAAATTCATGTTTAGCTATTTCCTTTAACTTTTTCAGCTCACCGCTTTTATCAAATAAAAATTTCCCTTCTAAAAATGAGTATAGTTCCATCGGATTGTTTTTAAAGTTTAATTGAATTTGATTAAAATCTGCATACTTATATTCAATTAAAATACCTTCTCTCATTTCAGAATCAAATTTCTTCTTTTGTCCGTCATCTAAAAGAATATATAAGTCTAAATCCGATTCAGGATATGCATCACCTCTTGCGACAGATCCGATCAGCATACATCCATTTACCTTATCTATAGATAAGGTTTCGGCTACTATTACTTGCACTAATTTTTTATGTTGTTCATGTTTAATAGATGTTTGTGCTTCTAACATTTGTAACCTCCAAACATATTATTATGGAGTTATTCGTTACCTAAATATATTGTACTTCTCTTATAATCTTCTACATACTTATTCAACAATTGTCAGTTCATATACAATTGCGTCTTTACTGCTTTTTGTTTTATCTTGAATCGTTACAATATCTCCAGCTTTTATTTTCGGTGCATTCACCACTTTTACCATCTCTGGCGGAACATATCCCCCATTATTCTCTTTATTTAGTGGAAACCACTTTACTGATTTATTAGTTGCTTCTAAAATTTTATATTTAATTGTACCATCATACTTTATTTCACCTACAAGATCTTTTACTAATATAGGTGTATATTTACCCTCTTCTTTTTCTAAAGAGATATAATCACCTATATCTAGGATACCGTTTCTTTTAGGCGCCTTCCATTTTGTTGGATTTAAATTACTTAAACTTACTTTCACACTATCTTCTTTTTTTGAGTTAGCATCTTTTAGAAATATTTCATTATAATTCTTATCAATAATGATATACTCTTTCTGCTCTACTATTTTTGCACTGCTTTCATGTTTTTCTTCCTCATTCTTAGATACTTCTTCTTTCACATTATTATTACTACACGCTGATAATAATGCCGTTGCTAAAGCTGCCATTAGTAACATTTTTTTCACTTCATTTACCTCCATTTATAACTAAACGAATAAACATGTATCACATCCATATTTTACTATAAATCAAAAAGAGAGGATATTTGTTTATTAATAAACAAATATCCTCTACCTTTAATTATATTTTACGACTTCTGATAAGCCGATTTCGATGATTTCACATAATAAACCCCATGTTCAACATTAATGATATGATCTGGTTTTGGTTTACCACGGCTCGCTCTATGCCCTGCTAAATGTTCTTCACTCGTTTCCCAGTTTTTCCATGCTTCTTCAGATTCCCAGCGAATCATAACGACTACTTCTTCGTCTCCTCGTCTTACTTTTTTCACGAGTACACTTAAGTCGATAAATCCTTCAAATTTTTCAATAATACCTTCTCCAGTGAAATGCTGTACTACTATATCAGATGTACCTTCTTTTACTGTAAATGTCTTCGTTTCGATAAACATATATCCCACTCCCTCTTTGTAATACGAATACTAGTATTCTTCTATTATAATTGATTATGATAATTATTTTCAATTATAAAGTTTTAAATTTTTAGAATTATGCAGACTTCTCTTCAATCGACTCATCTAAAAATTTAAAATACGGTAGCACTATCCCTATTAAAGAAGTGACACATATAATCGCACCGATGATAAAGTATAATACTCTCACTCCCCACATTTCACTCAGTATTCCCCCTAATAACACACCTAATGGCATAGCGGATCGTATGAAAAATAGTCGCACTGAAAATACTTTTCCTATCATATTATTTGGGACAGTTTGTTGGCATATTGTCGTGTTATGAACATTGAAAAATGCAATACATATACCGGCAATTACTTCGATTACAATCGCAATAATAATACTATTATTTAAACCTAGTGAAATGTAAGTAAGTCCCCCTACGAACAATCCTCCAAGCATAAGTAGTCGACGGCTTCTATACTTCATTTTCCCAACTAATATGGAACCAACTACATAGCCAAGTGGGAACCCTGCCATAAAATAGCCGTACTCCGCGTATCCTGCTGACAGCTCGTCTTTTATATACGGCAAGTTTGTAACCATCGTTACCCCTACCCCAAATTGTACGAAAGTAAGAAATACACCGAGCCAAATGATTATTGGTTTTGTGAAAAAATATGTAAAACCGTGAAGAAACTGTTCTAGCCACGTTTTTCTCAGTTCTTGTTTTAACCTTTCTTCTTTTATGAAAAGCAATAATCCCCCACTTATAAATAGACAAATACATACGAGCAATATTGTTAATTTGATTCCAATAAATTTAATAACGATACCACCTAATATTGGCGCAAGAAACATCATAAGACGGGTCATTCCATCTATATACGCATTTGCATCTTGAAGCTGCTTTTGACTTACAATGCTTGGTGTAATTGCTTGACTTGCAGGTGTATAAAGCGGTGTAATGAGCCCGATTATTATTTGAACGACATACACATGCCAAACTTCTATATTACCAGTAACTAACATCATTAAAGGTAGTAAGAAAACAGATGCTCGCATCCATTGCGAAAAAATCATAATCCACTTTCTGCTCCATTTATCTATAAATGGTCCGCTTATTAGTTGCAGTATGAGAGACGGGATAAAATATAGTAACCACATGCTACTTAATGCTGTTTTTGATCCTGTTAACTCATATACAAGAATTGAATTACAAAACGTCCCGAAAGCCCCGCCCAATTCTGAAATTGCACTGCCAATCCACATAAAAAAGAATGAACGATTTTTTAATACATTTTCCATTATAACGCACCAACTTTTCTATTAAATTCCTCCCTTTATGTACATTCTCGTTGTATATTATCTATTTAAAAATACTTCTAATTCTTTCGCTAAAGACTGTACTGCTTTCTTTCTCAACACATATTTGCCGTCATGAATATCAACTAACTTTGCGGAACGTAATAATTTTAAATGGTGATGTACTGTTGATTTCCCAAGTTGTAATCTTTCCGTTATTTCCTGCAATGTACGTTCTTTTTCAAACAACATTTTTACAATTCTTAATCTCGCTTCATCCCCAAGCGCCTTATGTTTATGTACTAAAAAATAGCTCGGCTCATATGGATCTTCCGGATGAATACTTTCATTTGCGACCGGATAATGAAATACTTTCGTGTCTTCAATATCTGCTTCTATGTTCCACGGTCTGTATGTCATTTGCGGGATAAGAAGTACATGATGCACACTTGGCTCTGGCATGTATAAAACTCCTCCTGTAGCCCACTCGACAAACTCTTCCGGTTTCATCTTTTTATTCATTTCATTTTTCGCTTCATAATCTCGCTCTAGTATAGAAAGTAGTTGCTCTTCCTCTTTCTTAATGACACTCTCATACCATCCTGTCATAACAGCGATTAAATGCCCTTTTAATAATTTCATATTTGTATTACATATAAACTCAATATACGTAGAAAAAAATTGATGTTCCTGTGTCAGTTCTTTTAGTTCATATATTGCAGTTACATCTCCATTTGCTGCTAAACGTCTTTTCTCCTCATACTTTTCTCCTAAAAACGGTAAACATATATACTTCAAATCTTCTACTGAAAGTGAATCGATTTTAGCATTAAACTGCGCTAAGTCCTGAAAATCTCCATCATACAGTAACTGTAGCAACACTTTCCACGTATTGTGCTTCTCGACAAATTGCAAATGCTCTATCATTTCATAAGATAAAGATGTTCTAATTTCTTCCCATTCGCTTTGAGACTTTTCAAGAGTATCGATTAACCTCTTATGAGTAATTGCCGCAATGCCAAGTGCACATTCGAACAGTATCGAATACTTCATTTGAACGTTATACGTTTCCCTTTTTCTACTCGTTACGTGAAAGACTTCCATTTAATCTCCTCCTTACTTGCTATGTATTAAATTCTATATTTATTGAATTAAACCTTCTGTATTTTTAGAATTTCGAAACATCAAGAAATTTATTTCGCTACAATTTTTTAAATTTAAGCTGCAGTTGATTTTCTTGTTCAACTATGAGGCAGGTTTCTTGATGAGAAAGGAGAATTTATTGCAGTAAGAAAAATGATTTAGAAAGCATAAGTTTATTTATACAATTGCTACAACGGCGTCATATTGTTCTTTTAGAAACTTCAAAATATCAATCAGATAATAAATAGGTACGTTTCTACCTAATTTCTCTAACACTTATTGTTGGTCTATCTCATAGTTAAGGAGGCTATACGAATGGGTAAAAAAGAAATATTACAAAATGGAGTCAAACAAGTTTTTTACGAAGAAGAATGGTACCCACCGATATCAGAAGCGTTAAAGAATCTTACTGCTGCACAAGCATGTTGGCAACCAGAAGGAAAGGCCAGTAATACGATTTGGGAAAATGCAAACCATTTACTAACCTTTAAAGAGCGCTTACTTTCCCGCTTACATCAAGATGACACATTTGTTGCTCCACAAAATAATGATGACACGTTTGTCCAAGGTGGACCTAATGATGAGGATGCTTGGCAGCAAACAGTGAAGCGAACGCTTCAAGTACATGATGCCTTACAATCTTCATTAACATCCCTTCAAGAAGAAGAACTGGATCAACCAAGTCCTTCTCTACCGGTTTGGCAACAATATATGAATATCCTATTGCACGATGCTTATCATACAGGTCAAATTATACAAATTCGTAAACTCCAAGGTTCATGGCCATCTCATCGCTCCTATTTATAAACGCTGATTAAAGATGATAGACAAGCATATGATTCTATATTTAGCAGAATAAGTACAAAAAAAAGAAAATGAGATTCTAACTCTCATTTTCTTTTTTTGTTGGAGAAACGTCCTACATAAAACTTTAATCAATGAGATTTTGTCCATCCACCACTGATTATTAACCCAAACCACTCGGGCATTTCCGGGCCATTAATACGGGATAAAAAGCTCATTCACACCTATCGATTCATCTGGGCATCGTTCAATAGCCCAATGATTTCACTCAACATTTCTTCTGTGAAAGCACCTGCACTAAAGTTTACTAATGCTCGTAATGGCATATAGTTCAGCATAGCATCCATCATTTCAGAGGCATCACTATCCCCTTCAGTCATACTACCAAACGGGCTGTCTTTTAATGCCTTTTCCATAAGCCCCTTTGCGATTGGTGCTAAAATTGGGTCCGCAAATATATCCCCTAGTAAAGTATTACGATATACTGGTTTTCGAATTATAGTCGTTGATTGAATATACACGTTATCTTGTAAAACTATCTCTCTTGAAGACTTACCTACTAAAATCTCAAATTCACCAGTTTCAACATGCCAGTCCTTCAATTCAACATTATAATAAGCAAATGATCTTTTATTTAAAGTAAAGTTAACCGTTTTTTCTTCTCCCGGCTGCAATTCTACTTTTTCAAATCCTTTTAATTCTTTCTCAGGACGAATCATAGTACTTTCAATATCTTTTATATAGAGTTGAACAATTTCTTTCCCTGCCGTACTACCAATATTTTTCACGTTTACAGTGACAGAAACTGTCTCCGTATCCTTTATTTCTTTCTTATCTACTGAAAGATTACTATACTCAAAGTTTGTATAGCTTAACCCAAAACCAAATGGGAACAATGGTTCAATATTTTTCTTATCATAATAACGGTATCCGACGAAGACACCTTCTTTGTATTCCACTTTGTCACCTTCTCCAGGGAAGTTTAAGTAAGAAGGATTATCGCTTAAAACTTTCAGGAATGTTTCTGCTAATTTCCCGCTTGGATTCGCATCACCAAATAATAAATCAGCAATTGCTCCGCCTAATGCTTGCCCACCTAAATAGCCTTCAAGTATTCCTTTTACTTTACCTATCCATGGCATTTCAATCGGTGCTCCGTTACTTAAAACTACAACGATATTACTTTGAACTTCCGCAATAGCCTCAATTAATTGAACGTGATTCTCTGGCATTTGTAAATGCTTTCGATCAAAACCTTCTGACTCATAACGATCTGGAAGTCCAACAAAAAGGACCACTGTATCTGCGCTTTCTGCAATCTTTTTTGCTTCATTAGTCATGTTTTCATCTACATCATCGCTTGCAAGATTATAGCCTTGTGCAAATAATATGTTTGTTTTTTCACCTGATACCATTTCGATTTCTTCGAGAATACTTTCAAGCTTTGTTGGATTAATATGAGAACTTCCGCCGCCTTGATAACGTGGTTGCTTTGCAAATTCTCCAATTATCGCTACCGTCCCCTCTTTTTTCAGCGGAAGGATGGAATCTTCATTTTTTAACATAACCATACTTTCACTTGCAACTTCTCTAGCAAGCTGATGATGCGCGTCCTTACTATACACAGCGTTTTCTAATTGGTTATCATAAGCTTTAAAAATAATGTAAAGTAATCGCTCTACAGCTTGATCAAGCTTTTCTACAGATAGCTCACCACCATTAACTGCATCAACAATCTTCTTCTCACCAATTCCAAAGCTTGAAGGCATTTCTAACTCCAAACCGTTAGCTAAACCTTCAACACGCTCATTTACTGCACCCCAATCAGAAACGACAAAACCTTCAAATCCCCATTCATCTTTTAAAATATCATTTAATAAATAGTTATTTTCCGAAGCGTATTCACCATTTATCTTGTTGTAAGCGCTCATTACTGTCCAAGGTTGTGCTTCCTTAATGACATCTTCAAAGCTAGCAAGATAGATTTCACGCAATGTTCTTTCATCAACAATTGTATCTACAGACATTCTGCGATGCTCCTGATTATTAGCAGCGAAATGTTTTAATGACGTTCCAATCCCTTGACTTTGTACACCTATAACATGGTTTGCAGCCATTTGTGATGATAAATATGGGTCCTCTGAAAAGTACTCAAAGTTTCTTCCGCATAGCGGCGAACGTTTTATGTTTGCACCTGGTCCAAGGAGAACACCTACATTTTCAGCCTGACATTCCTCTCCTAATGCAACTCCTACTTGATTTATTAATTCTTTATTCCATGTACTTGCTAACCCTACTGCTGATGGGAAACAAGTCGATGGAATACTGTTATAAATCCCTAAGTGATCTGCTCCCTCTGCTTGTTTTCTAAGGCCATGTGGCCCATCAGTTACCATAATAGAAGGAATTCCTAATCGCTCAATCCCTTTTGTATTCCAAAAGTCTAATCCAGAACATAGACTCGCCTTTTCTTCTAACTTCATTTGTGAAATAATTTTCTTAATATCCCTTTTCATGATAGCCCTCCTAAAAAACAATTAAGTAAACGCTTTCTTAATGTCATTATAGTTATTATTTTTTAGATATTATGGTATATTTTTTAGAATACTTGTAAAAATTTTGGCTGATTATATTTATGATTACTTTGCAGAGTAACATAAGATGTACCCTCTTATTGTGAAACCTTTGCTTAAGAGAGGATTTTATGTTGCCTTTATCTTGTACATATATTGGCTAATGTTTAATGAATAGAGGTTAAAATAGTGAATTGCTCCAAACTAGAAGATTTATATTATATTTGTAAGCTAGTCTTTGACATACATAAAACACCTATCTTTTTCATTGATAACAAAGGGGATTTAGCATTTGAAATCTCGTCCAATTTTCAGCATAACCCTTTGTATTCTTCAAAAGAGGAGTTACTTAATCAACTATTTAAGGAAAATCCACCCTATACTTTTCCAGTACTAGAAGAGACTTCTTTTCTTGAAAATTTCTTCTCAATTAGCTTACGTTTGAACGATCAACTTAGTGGGAATATCATCGTTGGACCTGTCCTCTATTCCAGATTATCAGAAACCTCAATTAAAGGACTCATTAATGATCTTCAACTAAAAATAGACAAAGAGAAAATGATACGATATTATCATTCTCTCCCCATCTTAAGCAATTTGAAATTTTTAAATGTAAGTATGATTCTTTTTTACATGCTATATCAACAAAAATTAGATATTGCTGATATTTTGCAAAAAAATATACTATTAAAAAAGGATGATTTTGAGATTGAACAGCCTGATATACATATATCGGAGCAACGTCAAAGTACATTAACTCATATCGACCCACTAATTGAAAGAGAAATTTTCGAGTGTATTAAGCTTGGAAAAAAAGATGATTTAATTAAAAATCTAAGGAGATTACCTGAATCAGGGGATCTTGGGGTGTTATCAAAAACAAGTCATTTGCGAAGCCAGAAGAATTCTGCCATCGCAGCAATTACACTTGCGACTAGATCAGCTATAGATGGTGGACTATTCCCTGAAATCGCATATACCCTCAGTGATTTATTTATTCAAAAACTCGAAGAAATAAATAAAAGTGAAGCCATTTCTCCATTTTTGGAGAATGCTTTACTTGAGTTCTCAGAACGAGTAAGAAATGTGACAATACAAAAACATTCAAAACCTATAAACGTATGTCAAAATTATATATTTACTCATCTTTACGAAGAAATCACACTATCCCAACTAGCAGGAATAGTCGCATTAAATCCTAGTTATCTATCTTCCCTTTTCAAAAAAGAAATTGGAATTTCACTAGGCGAATATATTCAACGTGCTAAGATCGATGAATCAAAAAATTTAATGACCTTTACGAGACATTCTATATCCGAAATTTCTACACTATTAAATTTTCATGACCAGAGCCATTTTACAAAGGTCTTTAAAAAACATACTGGTGTTTCACCTAAACAATTTAAAAATGGATGTTTTTAATGTTTATTATTCTACCAATAGATTTATTTAGTTGCTTTACATTATTAATAAAAAACCCCTCGACTCGTGTTGAGGGGTTTTTACTAATAATGTAATATACGTTTTTCTGTTTCCTTTCCATTCTCAATACATGGCTTGTGAGCTAAAGGAAAACAAATGGTGTAAATATTTCTCTAGCTTCTCCTTGTATATCCTAATATAAAAATAGTTTTATTTTTGTTTGGAAAGTTCAAACTCCTTTTATGAATTGTTTGTCATTCCATATATAAGCCCTGAAATATATGGAATTAACCAAATGAACCACACAATTACACTAAATGTGTGAAACTTTGCAATCATTTTTATATCCTTCTTCTTTAAAACTACAGTGGCCCACACAGCATGAAATAACATAAGTAAAATTGCTGATAAACCCGTAATCCCATGAAAGCTGAATAGAGAACCTTCTGAAGCCATTTTCTCCATTAATGTAGTACCAATCGTATCGCATGCTAATCCAACCCAAAATATAATCACATGCCAAGGTTTTAATGTTTTTTGAATCTTTTCACTCCAAACCCCAATTGAATAAAAAATAAGTGCTGCTGTAATAAATGTAATAGCAGATGCTAGCACATCAATCACCCCTTTACAAAATTTCTCTTCCTTTTACAAGATTTATTTTATCTAAGGATTATGAACAGAGTATGAATGGAAGATTATCCTTCCAAATATATATAGATGGGCTTTGTTTTGCTAAACCAAATACATAGGACCACTAAATCTGGTGCGCGATATTTACTTTTTCGTTTAACAAATCCTACTTTTCTAGCTAATTGCTCTAAAGCATCAGGCGACATGTATCGTTGTAACTCTTAAAAAAATAATTCCAGTTCATCAGAAGTCGATAAATCCATACGAAAAACGCCATCCTTTCTGTATATTTCTACAAAAAGAATAGCGTTTTTTTTCGTTTAATAGATACATTTTTTTAGCTTGATAGCGATGTAATGTGCCCCCTATAAATAATAAATAATAGTAAAAGATAAAAGAACTCAATTAATTACCAATTTATTTTTTATGCCCACAAGTATTAATTAAAGTTGTTTTATATATAACCACCTAATGAAGATATATATAACCATTTAGATGAATTATCATAATGTCCTTGGACATATTCTCCATTACCCCAAGTACCAGTTACATTAGTATCTTTATTAATGAAACCTACAACCTTAGCGCTAGCAGATGCTGATTTTCGTACATTAGCGCCATATACACCTACTTTTCCTCCATTTGTACAAAGACCTGATACATCATTTTTTTGTAAAGGATTAATTGTTGAAAATGATGAGGTGATACAAGCGCAAGAAGGAATTATTTGTAAAAAACGTAATAATGAATACAAGCATCTAAAGCAATATGATAAAAGGTTGGTGGTCCTCCATGCCCATCAACCTTTTATTATGAAGTAACACCTGAACGTATTATATTATTGTTTTTTATTAATAGACATAAAAATATTTCATTTGTTTTATTGATAATTTCCAAACACAATTGTAAAATGTTTGTATATATATAAACTAAACAAAATTACGTTTGATTTTATCGAAAGAGATAGAAAGTATTAATAACAATAAAAAAATGGGTATATCACCTACTAAGAGCCGTAAAAAGAATAGAACCAGTACGGAAAAGATACTTTCGTAAAAAAATTTAAAAATAAGAATTATTTGCTCTTGAAGAAAAGTGACTAGAAAAGTTACAACCATATGGAGAATAAGGTTATACAAAAAAAGTCTTAAAAGGGGGACAAAATTATGGAACAAAGAAAGTTTTCAGTAACACCTCAAGATCGAATGAATTATATATTAGGTCTTTATTCTGCAGATCAACAAATTAATGCAGTTCTTTATTTTCCTGTAGGTATATCAAAGAAAATACTTGAACAATCAGTAAGGATAACGTTACAATTGCAGCCGATTTTGAACAGCCGGTTTGTAGAAAATGATATTCCTTACTGGGAGGAACATTCATCTGCCACTAACTCACCTATTTGCCTTTTTGCAGAAGGAAATGATCAAGAACTTGAAATAATGGCAATAGATTTTATTAAGGAACCTGGTGATCGTATTCAGGGGCCTATGGTTCAAACAAAATTATTACGAGGCACTACGACAGATATGTTAGTTGTGAAATTATCTCATCTATGTTCAGATGGTGCAGGGGTCAAGGAATATATTAATTTGCTTGGAGCAATTTATACTCAACTTTCCTTGGGACTATCTAAGAATCAAATTATAAAGGAATTTGGTGAGGGAAATGAGAGTTTTCGAGATCAATCACATGTATTCAAATATGCTGGAATATCGGACATAAAAAGCGCGTATCGTCCTAACCAAGAACAACAGGCATCGTTATGGTCTTTTCCATCTCATCCCAACAAAAATAACTCCCCTCAAATGTCCGTACGGCGGTTGAGCCATGAGCAATCTCTACGTCTAATCCAATGGACAAAAGCACAACAGGCTACCTTGAATGATGTAATCATGACTGCATACTTCCGAGCTTTATCAAATTTCACTGTGTATGCAGAACCTCGCACCTCAGAAAAAATGATCGGTTTAACAATTGATTTACGTCGATATCTGCCTAATTATACAACTGGGGCTATTTGCAACTTATCTGGCATGGAAATGCCAGTGATTAAAATGGAGGATGATGAATCATTTAATCAGACTCTCGTTCGAATTAAACAATCAATGGATAAAATAAAGTCTCAAAATCCAGGTCTTTCTTCAGCAGCAGGAATGGAGCTACTGGCAGGTATGAAGCTATCTGTGGTGAAGGAAATGTATAATCAGCAATACGAACAGGCTTTACAGATGGGGATGGCGTTGCCGTTACTGACAAATTTCGGGGTGATCGCTGATGAACCTATTCAGTTTGGTGAAATTCAAGCTGAGGACGGGTATATGACATCACCCATTATGTATGCGCCATTCTTTTCAATGGGTGCAAGCTTCTATAATGGAAGACTTACATTTACGATTGGTTATCATACACCGGATACATCAAAAGAAAAGGTAGACAAATTTTTAGAAAGTGTTGTTAATCAACTACCATAAATAAAAGAGAATATAGCGCAAAAATTTCTAGCGGAATTGTATTTTAGGGGCTCGTCCCCATGTCTATCGAGTTAACAAAACAAAATACCCCCTGAAATGAAAAAAGACGTTATTCTTTCTGAAAAATCATAGGAAAAGATAACGTCTTTTTATCAAACTTTTTTACAAGTTATCAATCTTTATTATAAAGTGAAACTTTAATCGGTGGGGGTTTTGTTCATCACCCACTGATTATTAGCCCACACCAATCGGGCTCTTCTTTGTTTATATGCCATTTATTAAAATAACTATTTTGTTCCAATTTAATTAATATACAAATACTTTTGATGAGCTTTCCTCTAACAAACTAGAATTATAATTAGGTGCTAGTACGATGTTTGTATATGTTCCTGTACCCGAAAGATATTTGTACCTATGTTTTAACCCTGATGGAATAAAAACAGATGCTGGACTTTCAATTATTTGCAATTCTCCTTCAATTTCTACTTCACACATGAGACCAGTACCATCTATTCTATTCCCCCAAAAAATAAAGGCACTATCACAATGATGTGCATGAGTATCTACATGCCCTTCTAAGTTCTCATCCATATGAGCGTCGTAAAATACACGCTGTATTACATAAAATGAAGCACGTTCATCAGTTCTATAATCCATCTGTACCCAACGCTCTCCTGGACCATCACGATGATATAAAAGCTCAGATGCTCCTTTTACAAATGGTTTACTAACTCGAAGAGACTTTGAAAGCCGAGGCCCTTTTCTTTCTATACGTTTTTGTTGTATGTTCCTTACTCTTCCTAACATTTCAGGTTGAATACCCTCGTATGCTGAGTAATTCTGCTGAACAGCTTTTATATGATAAGATGCAGTATGAGTAAATATATTCTTTCCAATAATCGGTCTCCAATGATCTACTTGACAACCAGTAGCTAATTGGAGAGATTGCGTTAATTCAGGAATCATCTGTAGTTTAAAGCACTGTAGATTACGCTTTTGAGATAAAAATACTGATAAATTTAGCAGATCAACAATCCCAGCACGTTCACCTATTCCGCACAATGTAGCATCAATGACAGATGCCCCCGAATCGATTGCAGCAAGAGCATTTGCCATGGCTAATCCTAAATCATTATGAAGATGAACTTCAATCTCACAAGGGAATGTCTCAACAGATTTCTTCACGATTGTAGCACACTGACCTGGCTCCCAAATTCCTACAGTGTCTGCTAAACTGATTCGATCTGCTCCAGCTATATGTGCAACCTGTCCAATGTAGGCGATATCTTCCCATTCCGTTCGTGAAGCATCTTCAATAGTAAAACGGATTTTCATTCCTAAAGATTTTGCTTCTTCAATAGCTTGTTTCACCTGATTAATAACATAATCTTTTGATCGATTGGTGTATTTTGTTTGTAAAGAAATAGGATTAATAGACGCCCAGATTCCTATCCAATCGGCACCAGCACGATAAGCCGCATGAACTTCTTCTTCTTTCGCCCGAGCATGCATAAGTATTTCGGCGTGCTTTGCAGATGCTGCAACTTCTCGGCAAATCTCTTCTTCTTCTTCAGAGATGCCAGGGTGTCCAACTTCAATAAGACTTACTCCAAAATCCTCTAACATGTGAAGTAATGTAATTTTGTCTTCCTTGGAGAAACGAATACCACATTGTTGTTCTCCTTCACGTAAGGTAGCATCTAATATTTTTAAACCTTTTTTCATTCCTGTTTGCCTTCTTTCGCCTCTATAAAGTTTAATGTTTGTTCGAATAGGATATTACGATTCTTTTCATACACAGCCCAGTGTGTTGCATCGGGGATTACTACTTCTTTTTTTTGTTTTGCACTTGTTAATTTTGACATCATATTTCGGTCTGCAAATATGTCATCTTCCCCGTAAATGACAAGTAATGGAGTGGTAATCTTAGATGCATCATATAGAGGCTGATTTTTCCAAATATAAAATAAGTCTTCAAGTGGACCAACTGGTCGACGAATCGTTTGATTATTTTTCTTACTCATAGGATCTGAATCAATAAAAACTTGTTTTACGGCATCCATTGCTTCGTTTGTAACAATTTTTTTATTTCCCATCATCATATGCCAATGATGCATTCCTTTATCAAAGTCTACGATTTGGTAAGCTGGTGCTTCAGGATTAAACTGATTAGGTTGTAGTGGGTTTTCAAAAGGTTGTGTCATCATAGGAAGTGTGAACCCATGCATATACCCATATAAAATAAGCTTATTAATATCTTGAGGATGGGATATTGCATAATTTCCAGCCACAACGCCTCCATATGACCATCCAACAATATGAATTTTTTTTACGTTTCTTTTCTTTTTAATCCATTTTACAATTGTTTCCAGATCTTTAGTTGCATCATTCAAATGAATAACCGGATGGTTTTGGGAAGAAGGATCTGACATTTCTTTAGGGCGAGAAGAACGACCAAACCCTCTGAAATCCATAGCCCAAGTATCATACCCTTTTTTGGCATACTCATCCATCCATGAAAATTTTGGTACATCAAATGCCTGAGCTGTAGGTACACTAAATGGTTCTAAAAATAAGATAATTTCATCAGATGTATACTGTTTTTTATTATTTAAGTTTTTATGAAGTAAAAATAATTTTTCTTCTCCTTGCTGAATTTCTAATTCTTGTTTTACTACTTTAGAAGTTTGATCATTTTGAGAAGTTTCTTTGATATTAGAACAACTAGACATAAGTATTATCAAAAAAATCCCTACTAAACTAATGTGTGTCCATTTTATCCTCATTTAGAATATTCCTTTCATTTCATAGAGATAATAGCTATGATTCCCGCCGCGATAATTAATCCGGCTGGTAATCCTTTTGTAAATATTACGGCAATAAGAGTACCTATTAAGACACCTAACAATATCGTAGGATTCATAGGTAGAACTTCTACACCTTTTCCTCCTATGTATGACACAGTAAAACCTGCTAGAATGGATCCTAATCCGATAGGAGAGGTAATTAATTTTATTACGTTTTCACTTGTAATCTTTCCAGATGTGATTGGTACTAAAAGGAATAGCATCAGAAAGAAAATACCAATTGGAAAAGAATATTGTTGAATAAGATGTAATAAAGTTTTTTGTCCAACAGCAAGTAAAACTCCTAATAAACAAGCCGCACCAGCTAGCGCATAATCCTTAACAAGCAGAGCGAGTGTAACAATAATCCCCAGTAACAAAAAAGGAAGCATATTCTCTTACCTCATCTATAATGTTGTATAATCCCAACTATCATTTTCAGGTACAGACACATGTACCATATTTTGATTTGCAAAGTTAATTTGGATTAAATTTGGACTTATTACAGGTTTTAAGTCTTCTCGATTTATTATAAATTTAAATGCTTCAAAGCTTGCTAGAATGCCTACTATATTCGCAACAGGAGAGATTACCGCCCATGGTCGATTTTTTTGTACATAACTATTTGCCCAGTTCTCATCCGCGCCGTACGTGACAGAATGAAGAGCACGCCCATCTTTTAGTTTATGAATTTCATCTTGGATTTCTGTTGTTAACTCTTTTTGATAAGACGGATATCCTAACGCAATTTCATAGGGTGTAGAGTCAGGAGTAAAAGACATGACGCCACCTCTAAATGGAGGCGTCACCGCAATCCAAATTGAAGGGATTCCTAGTTTCTGAGCTGTACGATGGATAATCACTCTCGCTACTAAATTATCAGTTGCATCTATAATGATATCTGTATTCGTTAGAAGCTCTAATGCATTGTCCTCGGTAACAAATTCTTTTGTTATCTCTACTTGTAATAATGGATTAATGTCTTGCAAAATTTCTAAAGCGACCTCTGCTTTTCGCTGTCCTAATTTACTGATGGAACTTAGCATTTGTCGATTGATATTACTTGCTTCAAATACATCTTGATCAATAACATGTAAAGAACCCACACCCATTCGCGCCAATTGGATAAGTGTAATTCCTCCTACGCCCCCTGCTCCAACTACAGTAACTCGAGAATTTTTTAATTTCTCCTGCTCCTCTACAGAGATAACACCAATATTTCGCGTAAAACTTTCTTCATATATATTTTGCATATCATTATTTTTTGTCAACAAATTGTATTCCTCCTTACAGTGTTTTATAATCCCATCCACCTTTTGGGACTTCTTTTACTTGAACCGGGATATGACTATCTAAATCTATTACAATGCCTTTAGGCGCTCTAGCTAGAGGTTCACGATCAGTTAAAACTTGTATTGCTTCATGAAAACTAAATAGTGACAATAAATGAGCACGCATCGGCGTGATAATCCATCCTGCTTTTCCATCACAAAAATTTTGCGCCCACTCTTTTGGTGCGCCTTTCTCCACAGAATACCAAGCTCGACTTTTCTTTATATCAGCAATCTGTTGTCTTAATTCTTGATTTGTTAATTTGCATCCGACACTTGAGATATTTAATGCTTCTTCATAAGGAATTCCGGTTGGGAAAAATGTAGAAACAAATCCTCGTGTTGGGGGGCTACCTGACATCCCCACACTTGGTATACCTAATTCTCTAGCTGTTCTATGTATAATAACTCTTGAAGGCATATCATCTACGGCTTCTACTACAATATCATGCCCTTTTATTAGCTCGATTACATTCTCTTCATCTACTCTTGTTTGGATAAAGTTTGTTGATATATAGGGATGTATATCTTTTACAACCTGTTCTGCAACCTTTGCTTTTGGCTCACCTATAACACTAGAAAGCGCTAACATTTGTCTGTTAATATTAGAAACTTCAAATTCATCGGGATCAACACCAGTAATATGCCCTATTCCCATTCGCGAAAACAGAATTGCTTCATAACCACCTACTCCCCCTAGTCCAAAAATAATGACCTTCTTATTTCGAAGACATTCTTGTTCCTGTTCAGAATACACACCAATATTCTTCTTAACCATTTCCCAATAATATGAATCCATATCCATTTTGGAGTCTCCTTTATATGTAGTAACCATTTCAAAAAATAAGTCCTGTATATAAAAATAGTTTAGAAGTATGTCGTTTTTGTGTGCTAATTGTAAAAAAAATAAAAAACTTTCAATTCTAATTTTTTAAACAAATGAAGAACTCGAAGATTTAAAGGAGGGAATAATCAGGTTTTCCACTTTTAAACTACAGGAATTCCAATGGGTTTCAGGTGAAGATATAGACAATGTAACTCATTTCTTATCTATAAGATTCTTTTTATATGATAAAAGAGAAATTGTAGGTATTGAGGTTGTAACTGACAATAATCTATCAAAGCCTTATTGGATGCGTTCAAATCTGTTTATTCTTACAGAACTTAATCAAATTGATGATTTTGTAAAAAGAATAGAGCAGTTAATTAGTAAGAAAATTAATGCGTTGGAAGGAATAATTCCAGCCTGACAGGGATAATTTTTGTAGGTGAATTACATATATCAACTCCGATAACAGAATTTATTTGAACCAACACCCACCTTCAGAAAGCTCAAATAGGATTAAAAGAAAATGTGAGATTACTATTATGGTGGGCATTTTTATATTATTAGTATTACTTTTTATGTTATATGAACTAATTAAAACAAAAAATGAACTGAAATTTTTCAGAAAAGATATTAAACAATTATTAGAAAAGGAAGATAAAGATATATAAAGTTATCTTTTAAGGAAATCAATTGCTTGCTTAAAATTTGTATTGTCTATCTTATAAGCTATAGTGTGAGTTCCATCTATACCTTCTGATATCATAATTTCAAGATTTTTTTCGACCCACACAAAGAAGGTTTCTTTTGATCCATCTTCAAATTGAACAATCATATGAGATCTCATCGTATCTTTAACTTCTTGATCCAATAGTATATTCATTGGTTTACTATTTTCTATTGCTGAAACAACAGATTTAATCGTATCTTTATTTGTTGTTTTGAAAACATCGTTTTTACTTAGATTTTTTAACTCCATTGATGTAATTTTGTCCTTGTTCTCAAATATTACAGCATGTACCTCTGCTTTTTGCCGTTCAGATGTAGATAGTTTTGGAGAAACCACTTGCTCTTCTTTTGTAGTACAACCCATTAAATTTATAGATAGCCCCCCCATAACTAAACACATGATTTTTTTCATTCTCCCCCTCCTTATTTTGGATAATAAAATATAGAATTCTGAGTTAAAGAGAAAAATCCTGTTGTATACCGTATTTATGTGAAGTTAACATAACACCACTTATCAGTAGTCCATGTATTTAAAAATCTCAAAAAATCCCTTCAGATCTTCTGAAGAGACTTTGCATTCATAAAACTATTAGAAAAGTTACTTAAAAGGTTTTTTCCAATTTGAATAATAATAAATGAACTGAATTAATAAAGTTATCGCTGCAATAGCCGTAAAGGTTACAAAATAAATTAATCCCAAATCTAATAAATATATTACTATTAGCGTGTTAACTACAAGAGGAATTGAAGCTAAAACATTATAAAAACGTTTTTTATAAAAAAGATGATCTTTTTCATTTATATAATTATTGACCATAAAAATCCTCCTTTTTCTTTTCTAAACTTCACGTATATTCACATTAATACAACACCTAAATTTTACCACATCATGAGGTATTATTAACATAATTATCGATTGCGGAAGTTGAATTTTGTTCTATTTTTCTTTTTATCATATTCTTTTGTTAACCACGACTTTTTCACTTTTATTTGAATTAGCTTTCAGCAATACCGTAAGCAAGTAATGAAATATACCCGATTATACAAATTGCAATAATGTTAAGTATTATTAGTAGCCATTTTATTAAACCTTTTTTTGCTTTTAGTCCCAAGAAAGATCCTAATAATGGGAGCAGAAACATTGAAATAATAAATGGTTTACCTAATGTTCCTAACGACACACCACTCAACATTGTATAAAACAAAACAATGAAGATTACAAAAGTAGCAAGCGAAAAAACACTATATTTACTCATATGGGTTCACCTCCCGAAAGTTAGTTTTTATTTCCAATGTATAATATTCAAACCTTTACATAATTACTATTTATTTCCTTCTACAATTTCATTTAGTTGAACAATATTCTTTTTAACCGCTTATTTTATGTCGAAATTTACTTAACGTACGAAATTCGTGTTTTGTTGGTGCTACCCCATCGCTATCAAGCTAAGATTTTGCACTACCTATAAAGCGAAAAAGACGTTATCCTTTCTGTAGAATTATAGGAAAGTCTAGATATATATGCTGATCTAAGATAAGATTTCTTACATTAAAATGCCATTGAATTTCTTAAGTTAATGGATGTGTACGGCTACCCCACAAAGAACAATGTAAAAGTAACATCCCTAATTTTGCACTCACCCTATTTTACGTTTACTCTGATTCTGTCATTTCATCCATATGAATCTGTTTTCCTGTGAATAGTTTGTAAAACAGATGTGTGCGTATATCTAACAATTTATGTAGCGCATGCCATTGGCTCCAATGGTGTGCATTTTGATTATATATATGTTTGGAGTGCTGGTGGCACTTTTTCTTTATATCCTAATCAAAAAAACGTAGGCTCACGCATACCGATATTCATCTCCCACCTAAAATTGGTGTTTCACACCTTCAGATTTTTGAGGAAGGAGTCTTTTGTCGGAAAACAGTAAAATCTTATTAATTTTTATAATTAGTAGAATTTTTATAGAAATAATCTTCTTAATCTATTAAAATTATAT
>NZ_MAOG01000144.1:0-920 GCF_001884205.1 Bacillus sp. NH11B
AATTATATCGTATGATGTCAGATTTTAATAAGGGGAGAGAAGTTTTTATGTTAAAAAAAATCATTCCAGTTGCTTTAGCATTAAGTACAGTTACTTTTTCAAGTGTATTTGCTGCGCCTCCAGCTCAAGCAACTACAGAACCAAACCGCTACATAGATGTACAAATGCTCGGTATTAACGATTTTCATGGGCAACTAGACACTGTAAAGAAAATTAACAATAAAGATGCAGGGGGAATCGAGTACTTAGCGGCTTATTTACGTGATCGTGAAAAACAAAATCCGAATACATTAAAGGTTCATGCTGGCGATGTTGTTGGAGCAAGTCCTCCTGTTTCAGCATTATTACAAGACGAACCTACGATTGAATTTCTAAATGATTTAAAATTTGATGTTGGAACCATAGGAAATCATGAATTTGATGAAGGCATTGAAGAAATGCACCGCCTTATTTATGGTGGATACCATGAAAAAACAGGGAATTTTAAAGGAGCAAAATTCCCATATGTTGCCGCAAATTTCTATAATAAATCCACCGGTCGTCTATTTTTACCACCATTTACTATCAAAAAGGTACAAGGAGTTCCTGTTGGCTTTATCGGAGTCGTAACAACAGATGTTCCTAACCTTGTTATGCCTACTATGCTAAAGAATGTAGAAATTACAGATGAAGTTGAAGCCATTAACAAATCCGTAAAGCAATTGAAAGAACTAGGCGTTAAATCTATCGTTGTTCTTGCGCATAACGGAGGTACAACAGATGAGAACGGTGTAACAAATGGTGATCTCGTCCGACTAGCAAATGAGAGTGATCCAGAAGTCGATGTTATTTTTGGGGGGCATAGCCACACCTATGTAAATGGAACTGTTAATAATAAACTTGTCGTACAAGCAAATTCTTATGGAATGGCTTTTGCTGAT
>NZ_MAOG01000145.1:0-1261 GCF_001884205.1 Bacillus sp. NH11B
TGAGAAGAAAGCAGAAATTGTTACAACCTACCATGAAGGCATAGAGCCTGATAAAAAAATAAAGAAGAAGATGGAGAAATATCAAGAAAAAATCGCACCTCTTGTCAATGAAGTTGTTGGTAAATCTACAGCTTCACTAGATCGAAAACAAAATACGGCTGGTGAATCTACTCTCGGCAATTTAATCGCTGATACTCAGCGTGCAACAATGCAATCCCAAATTGCTCTTATGAACCCTGGTGGTATTCGTAATGACTTAGATGCTGGTGATATTACATGGGGAGAGGTATATGGCATTCAACCATTCGGAAATCAATTAATAAAAGTTAATTTAACGGGTCAAGACATTCGTGATATTTTAAATCAACAATGGCAAAAAGACATAACAAGGATGCTTCAAATTTCAGGGATCCAATACACTTGGGATGCGAACAAGCCAAATGGAGAAAAAGTCACAAGTATTCGCTTAACAAATGGAGAAGAAATTATTCCTTCTAAAACTTACAGCGTCGTTGCAAACGCATTTCTAGCTTCAGGTGGAGATGGGTTTGTGTCCTTTAAAAATGGGAAAGATGCTGAAACAGGACCAACTGATTTTGAAGCATTAGTAGATTATATAAAACAAGCAAAAGAACCAATTCAGCCTATTATTGATGAAAGAATTCAAAAAATAAATTAGCTTTTCATTAATCTCAAAACACCTAGATTACCTGTTCGCTATACTTTTTAGTGTGCAGGTAATCTAATTTTTCTTATGTGGATTTGAAATAAAGTCCTACCGTGATCAACGGATATACCATCGATATGCAAAGTACCGAAAAAAAGTAAAGTCAACAAAAATAACTCCAAAATCAACTTTTATTGTTTATTTTGGAGTTATTTGACGTTTACATTAATTTGAGCTGATTTGAATTATCTGGATATGTTTTCTACCTACAATACTGTATAACTCGCACCTGTTCAGAAAAACGGCTTTTTCTTTTAAAAACTTTGCCTAGCGTACGAAATTCGTGTTTTGTTGGTGCTACCCCATGCACATCAAGCTAAGATTTTAAAATATCCCCAAAACGAAAAAAATGAGCTAAATTCGCTTAAATAGTTATCTAGAGATAAAGTTGTTATTACAACATATTTTCCCCTTTCAACTTAGTTGTCATTAGCATGTTTTTCTACAAAACCAAGGATCCTGGCATTAACTTCGTTAGAGAACTCACCATTGATTGCGTGAGATGCATTTTTCCAGTTAACTATATCGATATCT
>NZ_MAOG01000146.1:0-3110 GCF_001884205.1 Bacillus sp. NH11B
ACGATAATAAAATACTACGTGAAAAGATCGCATTTTGTATAAAAATATCCCTTAAGTTGATGGGTGTGGGGTTGTACCCCACATAGGTACAAATACCTTTCGGGTACAGGGACATATACAAACATCGTACTAGCACCTAATTATAATTCTAGTTTGTTAGAAGAAAACTCATCAAAAGTATTTGTATATTAATTAAATAAAAAAGTTATTATTTCTGTTATGATGATGTTTTAGTAAACCATCTGACTGATAAGAGTATAAGCAACCTCAATGTTCTTTATGTAAAAAAATAAAAAACAGATAGAATTCAATATGTTCTTTGAATTCTATCTGTTTTTTGAATGGCCCCAAAAAGAAGTAATCGTTGCCGTGCCCCTTTTACCTAATGACTAATATTAGCACTTGGGTATAATGTTGTTCCTCCAATTGAAACTTTTATTTCATTGGTTAATGGAACATTTTGTTCATTAATAATTGTTCTCCACCATTCCCATGCAAGACCTGTACATTCTCTCGCTACGACTTTTACATTTTTTGAATTCGGTGGAAGTGGTATTACTGTAGAGTAATGAGCCGTTTTATCTTGGTTGTTTCCTTCCCAAGTTTTATGTGTTAATACTTCTTTCCCATTTTGATCATATGAGAATTCATCCCAAGATACATCAAATTGAGCAACATATGCACCGTAATGATCAAGGGTCATTTTCGCACTTGAATATTCTGTAGTTGTAGTCTCAATATAATCTGTATTGTTATGAACAGCAGCAGTTGCGTTATCTTTTAAGAAAGTGCTTGTATATGAAATTGGGTATGCTGGATTTTTAGAACTTAATTCTGCATTATCTTTAATGACATTTCGGATTTCATTAAAATCTTTTGAAACAACCTTGTTATGCTCTTTTGCATCTCCGCCTAATACTACAGCGGTAAAGGTACTGTCTTCAAAAATATCTTTGTACTGTCCACTCGTTTCAACGCCTTGCCCCTTAATTAAGGCTTTAAAGGCAGCTTGTACATCTTTGCTCTTAGATGATGTTTCTAATTTTACATAAACTGTTCTACCATAAGCTACATTTGACACCATAACAGGCGGAGCCGCATTACTTACCCCTTTACGAGTTAGCTCATCAAAAGTAACGCTATTATCAAAAAGATCGGATGGATTGTTAGGTAGTTCTGCACTTACGGTATAAAAGATTTGCTTATATGCCGCAACCATCACTTTTTTCTCTCCATCTGAAATCGCTTTAAAATCAATGTTCAGTGAATTGTCAAGATATTTAGCGTTAACATTAAGAGCACTTGCTATTTGAGATTTACTATAAACCATAGATTCTGTATACTGCATTCTTGCAGGTAACGTATGTGTTTTTGAATATTTTTCATTCCAAGTAGATACTAATTCATCTACTGCTCCAGACACATTACCATATGTCGGATTTTGGACAGTAATTGTATTGTCTTTTCTCATGCCAGGTAAGTCTATACTAATATTCAAAGGTTTTCTCTTAGCTACTAACAAACTAGGTTGATTATCTGCAAAAGCTTTATTTGCAAGTTGTACTGCTCCTGGATAAGTACGATTAGCCACAGAATCAATAATCGAAATATCGACTGGTGAAGTTGTAAGTGATTTTTTCTCACGTTCCACTACTACAAATTTACCATTTGAATTTGTACTTTCTTTCGGAACAAAACTCTCTACTTTATCCCCATTTACTGCTAAAACCTCTTGATTGTTATACTTTAGATTTCCTATGCCAGTATCAATGTTAATAGCTTTTTTTGTTGCATCAGCTGAATTACTTGTTTTTATTTCAGCGAAGGAAATAGAAGAATAATTAATAGTGCATAAGCCAATTGATAAACATGCTAATAATTTGATTCCTTTAACACTTTTTATAATTTTCAAAAAATTCAACCCCTTCCTTTTTTCGTATTAAGGTATGATAATGCTTTATAAATGATTGCTAAATAATAAACTTACATAAATGTTTTTAAAAGCTCTTGAACTAATGGAATTACTCCACCTAAAAATTTCAATACCGCCATTGCGATTTCCATATTATTTCCTCCTCTTTTGTCGTTGCTAAGATGTGATTTATCTTTATGTTTTCATTATAGTAAGTACTTATATATATATCAACACATTCTGATATGCAATATTACATCTTAAAACCATGTTTTATGCTGTTATAATAGAATAGGTAAATTCTACAGCATTTTTCGATATACTGAAAAGCTAATGAGCATGAGAGTTCCAGTAGGTAAAAAGGGAAAAGAATGTTTATCATTCTTTTCCCTTTTTGTATTTTCATGCACCTCACATATCTATCGTAAGAGAGTACTTTTATACGATTTTTTACTACATTCCTTTTCTTGGTTCTGTTGCAAAGTTTCCGAAGACATAAAGAGATGGGGAATATTATGGACCAGTTTTATGAAACTATTAATAATTCGTGTAATGCGTTATACGTCGAAAAAACGAAGTTTGGTTGAAGACTTCGCTTTTGTTTGTATATGGCATAGACAGTTTCTATACCTTTAATAGGGTTCTGGTGCAAACACTCCAAAACGCTTGTAAGTAACCTCCTAAACTTGGACATACTGATACTAGTACTCTGAAAAATGATGTGATTGGTATGGAAAAGCAAAAATCTATTCAAGTGGAAACATTATCAACCTGATATTATTTTATTAACCGTGAGATGGTACCTAGGGTACAACCTCAGTTTTCGTAATTTAGTCGAAATGATGGAAGAACGTGGGTTATCCCTTGCTCATACAACTATCATGCGATGGGTTCATCAATATGGTCCTGAATTAGATAAGCGAGTACGACGTCATCTTAAATCAGCCAATGATTCTTGGCGAGTCGATGAGACGTATGTGAAAGTCAAAGGTCAATGGATGTACCTATATCGTGCTGTTGATTCAAAAGGAAATACAATTGATTTTTATTTAAGCAAAACAAGAGATCATAGGACTGCAAAGCGTTTTTTCAAGAAAGCTTTGCAGTCTTTTCATGCTTCAAAGCTCCGTGTGATAACAGTAGACAAAAACCCGGCCTATCCTATAGCGATTGAAGAGTTGAAGAAAGAGAAAAAAAT
>NZ_MAOG01000147.1:0-123410 GCF_001884205.1 Bacillus sp. NH11B
TAACATCTTTTCTCTTATAAACTTAGGTACAATAGGGACGAAAGCTGGAATAGATGCAAGAATCATCTTTATGCGTATTTGCGCAAATACAAAGACTGGGTCCAATAAACTAGCCGTAGCAATATGCTCTGGATTATATCTGGCCAAATTCATTGTTGTCCAACCTTCTGTAGAAAATCCTGTATAATTACCTTCACAAAAAATAAATTCATCTTTAATATTGTAAACCCATTATCTTTGTTATTTGTTTGAAACGCTCCCCAATATCGATTTAAACAAAAACTCCCCTTAAATCAAAAATGATTACGGGGAGTCAGTTAAATATGATGAAGTTACAGTTCGGATTTCACTTGAACAGAAACATTGTTTTTAATTAAATTTTTGACGTCTTTAAAGGTAACAAAATTGTTACTTTGCTCATCCCAAAGACGGAAACGAATTGAACGCAAGCTTGTGGCAAGAGTAATCGTTGGTACATTTTTTAAAGGAAGCGTATTATTGTGTGCCTCTTCTAGTTTATAGTTAGGTACTCTTGGACTCAAATGGTGAACATGATGATATCCAATATTACCAGTTAGAAATTGCAGAATTTTCGGAAGTTTATAAAATGAACTTCCCTCCACTGCCGCTTTCACATATTCCCACTCTTTATCTTCTTCAAAATAAGAATCCTCGAATGTGTGCTGTACGTAAAACAGCCAAATACCTACTGAACCTGCTATTAAGAATATCGTACCATGTACTAAAAGAAACGATTGCCATCCGATTGCCCAGCAAAGTACCCCTACTAAAGCAACAATTAAAACATTCGTCAAATAAGTGTTCATGCGTTCTTTCTTTCTAGCACCTTTTCTGTTAAATCTATTTTTAAGAAGGAAAACATAAATCGGACCTAATCCAAACATAACCAACGGATTGCGATATAAACGATATGCTAAACGGCGTCTAAATGGTGCTGCTAAATATTCATTCACTGTAAGCGTCCAAATATCTCCTGTACCTCGCTTATCCAAATTACCACTTGTAGCGTGATGAACGGAATGCTCATGCCCCCATTGATCAAACGGGAATAAAGTTAAAACACCCATACATGTTCCTACTATTCTATTTACACGGCGACTTTTAAAAAAAGAATAATGGGTACAATCATGAAAAATAATGAAAATCCGTGTCATAAATCCAGCTGCTAACAGAGATGGAACCAATGCTAACCAATAAGAAACGGACAAACTTTTATAAGCAAGGTACCATAAGATAATAAATGGCACTACCGTATTGATGATTTGCCAAATACTTTTTTTTGCCGTTGATTTTTCAAAAGGAGCAACTTGTTTTTTTAAATTTTTAGTATTTTGTAAGGTCATTTTTCTAATTCCTTTCCTTTTTGTTGCTAATTCGTATTATAACACATTATTAGTAGTAGGTGTTATATGTAGGTATAATAAATATTTTATAATATAAAAATCTCTTTTTTCTTACTCATTCCTTACAAATTGCTTACGTCCAGAATAACTTCTATTAATGCTAGTCTCATTATCTTTTTACGAAGATTCGTCATTGGTGTTCCTCCAATAAGCTGTTTTCGACATCCTCAATGTAACATTCGTATGTAAACAAGGATTTTATTTTACATAACATTTACGTAAGCTTATATTTATTCTTTTTTATTATTAATTCTCCATTGTCACGAAACTAACAATAACCAGTTTTCTAAAACGATAAAAAACGAATAACATACACAATGAACGTAATGTTCACTTGTTGCAACTGATTTTACCGGAACTGGATCTATTTCATGAAACAAATCAAATTGCATTTTAAATAAAAAACTAGTCTATTTTGAAAACTTCCCTCACTTTTATTTAACTTTTATTCTATATAAAATGTAAAAATTTAATGTCCGTTTATTTAATTTCAAATCTATGATATATTCAAAATATTAATCACACAAAGTTAAGATTTAGAAAACAAGTTAAATTTATGAAAAAATACATTTTATTTTCATACTAAAATCACATAGTTTTTAGTATAGAAAGGAGATTCAAAATTTGAATAAGAATTTAACCAAAATTACATTAATAAGCGGTATCGCTCTTATACTTTATCATTTTTTCAAATGGTATTTAGTTGAATTCCTTACCCCATTCGTTATGCCATTTCTTTCAATAATAGTTCATGGATTGTTTTTCTTAATATTAATTTTCACAATCATACATCTTATCAAATACAAAAATTGGAAACCGTTAATTATTCAACTAATCATAGTAATTACTTGGATTTGTATACCATTTAATGAGATTTATATAAATTTAGATTTTATTATCTATAAAGAAGACCGTGAAAAAGTTATAGCACTTATAGAACATAAAGAGTTAACTCCTAATGTTCATTATGATAGTAGACAAATTCATTTACCTAAACAGTTTGCATCCACTTCCAAAAACGGTGGGGATGTAATTATTCAACAAAATAAAAATGGTATTTCTGTTTTCTTTTTTACTTATCGTGGTATATTAGATAATTTTTCAGGATTTATTTACACACCAAATGATACTAGACCAAACAAATACGACTTTAATAATGAATATAAAGAGATCACAAAAATAGAAAAAAGCTGGTATTATGTCACATCATATTAAAGAACACAAAAATTTTCTTTTAATTATATTAAAAACATACCGTATTTATAGAAAGAGAATGCTTGTATACTATATACTGATTTGTACTGTATTCCCTAATTAGGCCCGACACGAATTCTTGTCGTATTAGCTCATTCAAGGTGATGCAATTTTTTCACAAGCGATACATCTTTTTTATCATATACGTCGCTTTAACACCACTCAATATAGAGGTTGCTGTTTTAAATGACTCGAATCTTAACATAGGAGTAGCATCACACATCAATCAACTTAAGATTTTTCTCGTTTCGGATTATTTGTTTTTCTCAGCTTGATTGTGACAGGGTACTGCCAACAAAAAGTGATTTTCGTACGCTAAGCAATCTTCTATATAAAAAAGCCGATTTCCTGTAATCTAAAGGATAATCGGCTTTTTTATATTCATTTATTTGTAGTAGTTGAAGAAATTCTAAAGGTATAATCATATTAATTATTATCTATAAAATAATTCGCTTCTCAGTTTTAGAGTCGAAATAATGAACTTTATCCATATTCAAAACTAGATCTATATTTGATTGACTTTGCACATCTAAAGAAGTATCCACACGAGCTACAAAGGATTGACCATTAATGTTAGAATATAGATATGTTTCTGCCCCCATTAATTCTGCTACATCAATACACACCGTTACTTTTGCGTTATATGGTAACGCCTTGATTGCTTTTCCATAATAAAAATCTTCTGGACGTACTCCTATTATGATTTCTTTATTCGTATATCCGTTATTTCGCAAGCCTTTCATCTTCTCTTCTGGCACTTCAATTTTCCACTTATCAATCATAACTGCATTATCTGTTAATACTCCTTTGAAAAAATTCATTCCAGGAGAACCAATGAATCCGCCAACAAATACATTCTCTGGATTATCATACACTTCTTTCGGTGTACCGACTTGTTGTACAATCCCATCTTTTAGCACAACAAGACGAGTTGCCATCGTCATCGCTTCTATTTGATCGTGTGTAACGTACACGGTTGTTGTTTGCAGCTGCTTGTGTAATTTTGTAATCTCAGCACGCATTTGAACGCGTAGCTTCGCATCTAAGTTTGATAAAGGCTCGTCCATTAAAAATACTTTTGCATTTCGAACAATCGCTCGGCCCAAGGCAACACGCTGGCGCTGCCCACCTGAAAGTGCCTTTGGCTTTCGGCTTAAATACTGCTCAAGCCCAAGAATTTTTGCTGCATGTTGCACACGCTGGTCAATTTCTTCTTTACTGTATTTTCGTAGTTTTAATCCAAATGCCATGTTTTCATAAACACTCATATGCGGATACAGTGCATAGTTTTGAAACACCATTGCGATATCTCTATCTTTCGGCGAAATATCATTTACACGTTTTCCGTCAATATAAAAGTCGCCATCTGAAATCTCTTCAAGTCCTGCAATCATACGTAATGTTGTAGATTTCCCACACCCTGAAGGGCCAACCAAAACGATAAATTCTCCATCATTTACTTCTAGGTTAAAATCTTTTACGATTGTCACATCATGATCATATTTTTTGTAAATGTTTTTGAATGATAGTTGAGCCATAATATCCTCCTAGAATTTGAGCTATATTTATACATATTGTTAAAAATTATGATGACATGAATTATAAAATTTTCGAAATATCCTTCATACTGTCTAAAATATAATCTGCTTTTCCTTCTAAATCTTCTTTCCTACTCGCACCCGATAAGACGCCCACTACTTTAATATTACTATTTCTCGCAAATGTAACGTCTGTTAATGTATCACCTACCATAAGCACATCTTCTTCAGTTAGAGAAAATTTTTCTTTAAACATATGATAAAAATCACTTTCAGGTTTTGTTCTATTCACACCATCATCTGCACCTAAAAAATCTACGTAATCATATAACTCAGTCATTTTCAGAGAATGAATCGCTGCATCCACATCGTCTGCCGTAACAACCCCAATAATATATTCATTGTCTTTTAAATATCGTAACGTTTCCTTTGCACCTTCCACTTCTGTAAATACAAGATCGTCTGCTGTAGAGTACTTTTTGAATAAAAGACATACATCATGAATGAAATTCTCTTTATCCACATGTTGATTTTCTAACAACGAGTACCACGCAGCCGCAATAAAGTAATTTGTGCGACATGCTAGTAAACTCGTACTCTCAAAATCGTTGTCATTCATACCAATAATCGATAAGTAATCATCTCTTTTACTTTTTTCATTTGGATACGTTTGAAATATATCATCTAACACACGATGCACAATTTTGTACCAAACTGAATCTAACTGTATTAATGTTCCATCTTTATCAAAAATAATTGCTTTATTCACCTTTTATTCCCCCTATAACTTCATTCCATGTTTTCATATTTTTATTCTCAACTTTATTATGAATAGGATTAATAAACGCTACTAATTCGTCCTCTTCCCATCCCTCAACCCTAGCATACACCCCTTCATTTAATGAAAATTCAAAAGTTACGTTGCTGCCAGATTTTTGTTCAATTATTTTCCCATTTATTATTAGTCTCCACTCACACGGTTTGTCAGTAGAAATATTGTAAATAATGTTTCCTTTAGCCTCATCACCGACATAAATCGTTTCACCTTCGTTTTGAATATCTATCGCTAATTTTCTAAATCGAGAGAAATAAATCCGTCCCTTTTTGATTGCAAATTTTAAGTTTTTAATAGATAAACCATTACATAATACATATGTTCCTGGATCACCATAAATGGATGGGTCTTTTGATCCTGGGAATGTTTTAGACGGATGTAAATGAGAATCACTTCCTCCTATTCCCCAGATTTTAAGACCATTTGACCACATTTGATCGAAACAACGTAAAGCTTCTAAAGTAGATGATTTACTTTTTTTATAAGTTGGATCACACATAATTTCCATCGTATGAACATTTTCTAAGTTAATATTCACTTGGTTCGCCCAAGGCTTCATAAACGGATGATTCACACTCAATAAATAACCTTTTTCTTTCAAGAAAGAAAATAGTTCATTCATTGTTTCCGCGCTAAACGATTCATCTACATACTTTGTAAAATCAACGTATTCCTTTATCCCGAATATGTTGTAATGACCGTAAGGAGTTGTAAGTTCCATAGATGGTATAATTAATGTGTTTCCTTTTTGATACGATGGCATAACAATATTGTGTTCCGTCGCATATAAAAAATCTAATTCCTGTTTTTCACATACTGTCATTCCAAGTTCATCATCTATCTCGCCATCGGTTAAATCTGTGTGCTCATGAAATTCTCCTTTGTACCAGCGATATTCTTCATTTATTATCTTTTCATAATTGTATTCATCAATAAAAACATTTTCCTTGCAAAAGTGATCTCTATTATACTTTCGTTCCAATTGATCATTCACTACTATATTTACTGTATAGTTAACTTTTTCTCCGGTAAACTTTACTGCTTTCTTTGCACAATGCGGAATATAGACGACTTCTAATTCCCAATTACCTGACTGTATTTCTCCTCCACTACAACCAGCAGAGCAAAATATTGAATCTTTCGAAACGACTAGTTTTTCATTTGCAACTGGCGTTTGATATTGTATACGTACATAACCGTTAGGGTCTCGCAAGATTAATAAAAGCGGGATTTTCCGGCTGTCCCCTTGATCAATAATTAATGTGAAATTTTTAATATCAGTTTCATCCATTTGGAAACAATGTTTATTTTTTACGAATGGAGAGAGTGTTATCATACTTGTTATTTCGATCATCATTCTCACACCTTTTTACGTTTTAATGAAGGAATTTTAGAGGCACTTTCTTCGTTCAAAAGCACCTCATGTTGGTAATATTACTTCTTCTTTTTCAGAACTTTATCTAACTCTTCTTGCGCAACTTTAGCTGCTTCATCTAATGCTTTTTTCGCTGGAACTCCTTCAATCTCTACTTTATCTTTCGCCACATTTAAGGCGTCATTAATTTTACCGCCCGTTGGATCTACAAATGGTCCCACTCCATAATTGTTAGCTTGTTCTAATGGAACTAATGCTTGTGGTTGTTTTTTAACGAATTCAGCATATGGACCATACTCTGTTACATTGTTACGAACAGGGATATATCCTGTAGCCATGGACCATTCAGCCGTTTTCTCCGTACTTGTCGCAAACTTCATAAAGTCATACGCGCCTTTTGCTACTTCTGGATCAATGTTTCTCGTTAATGTGAATAAATATGTTTCTAGCTTTGGCGCTGGTTTATTATTACCCCAAGCAGGCTGAGGTAATGCTTCAAATGTGTTAAGGCGTTCTTCTTCCGTCATTCCTTTTCCTAATGATTTAAAAACAAATCCTTGATCACCAGATGATCCTGTAAATCCTAATGTTCTACCTTCAACTAAATCAATTACAGTTTTATCCCAATATTCCCATCCAGTACCACCTGAATGTATTTTCATAATTTTATCTTCATGTAGCCATGTACGGAATTTCTCCCATACCGAAACCCAAGTGTCATCGTTAATTAATACTTTTTTACCATCTTCGCTTAATACGTTTCCACCGGCACTGCGAACCGCATCAATTAAATTGGAAGTTCCCCACATCGGCATCCAGCCCGCATATGTCACATTTCCATTTTCACCACGTTTTGCGACTGTTTTTGCTACCTTTTCTACACCTTCCCACGTCTTTAAATCATCTTTTGTAAAGCCATTCTCCGCTAATGCTTTTTTATTGTAATAAAGAATTTGCGTTGTACCGTAGAATGGAATTCCATACAACTTCTCGTCAATTGTTGCTTGCTCCATAAACCCTTTTCCATAATCTTCTTTTTTGAAATTAGTATCATTTTTAACATATTCATCTATAGGTACGATTAACTGTTTTTTAGCATATTCTTGAATGACATCAGAACCTAGTAATGCAATTGCTTCTTGGTTATTCGCTGCAAATCCACTTTGTAACTTTTGATATGACTCATCGTAGCTACCCGTTTTTGTCGTTTTCACTACATATTTGTCCTGACTTTTATTGTATTCTTCCACAATCTTATCTACACGATTCGCAAGAGAGCCCCCTACTCCATTAATGAATGGAACAACAACCTTCTCTCCTTCTTTACTCGCTTTAACCGTACTTCCTTTTCCGCCTGAACAACCCGCAAGTGCACTAACAAACAATGTTATAACTGTTAGAAGCATGAATAGTTTTTTCATCCCACAAATCTCCCTTACTATTTAATTACCCCTTTATTCCTGAATCAGTAACACCTGATAAGAACCATTTTTGTAGAATCAAAAATACGATTAAGAGCGGCACTGTTGCGATTGTACTTGCAACCATAATGTGTGACCAATCTCGCCCTAAGGAACTATTAATGAAATAATCAGCAATTCCATTCGTAATTAACTTTTGCGTATTATCTTTCAATATAAGAGCCGGCCAGACGTAATTATTATAATTACCAATAAATGTGACCAATCCTAGTGTTACAAATGATGATCGTGTCATTGGAAAAATAATTTTCCAAAGAATACGCCAATCACTTGCTCCATCAATTTTGGCTGCTTCTACTATTTCAAAACCAACTTTGTGGAACGTTTGTTTTAAATAGAAAATACCGAATACGCTAACAGCCATAGAAATCATGTATCCAAAATGTGAATCAAGTAGCCCGAATTTCCCTAACATTACATATACAGGAACATACGAAACAGCTCCAGGAATCATATAGGTTGCCATCACGACACTAAATGTAATATTTTTACCTTTAAACTTGTAAAATGCTAACATATAAGCAAACAGTGCAGATGAAACAAGCACATATATAGTAATGATGAAAGATGTATAAAAACTATTAAATAAATATGTGTTAAATGGTAGTATGTCTAATACTTGTCGATAATTTTCCCAGTGAAATTCTTTAGGCCAAAAACCTCCTTGTAATACTTCACTAGATGTTTTAAACGAACCAAGTACCATCCATATGAACGGAAAAACAAATAGTATACTTGATAATGCTAAAAAGAGATGCTTTACAATTAATGGACCTTTTTTCATATTATTCACCTTAATAGTTCACCCACTTATCACCTATTATTTTGTTAATAACAGATAGTAAAATTGTAATGATTAGTATGATAAATGCGATTGCTGTTGCAGATCCCATATCAAACTGTTCAAACCCTTGTTGGAAGAATAAATACAGTAACGTACGCGTCGAACCACTAGGCCCACCTTGTGTTAAAATCTTTATTTGATCGTAAGCCTGCACCGAAGAAATTGTATTGACGACAACTAAGAAGAAAGTTGTTGATGAAACCATTGGCAGTGTTACATATCGAAATTTCTGCCATGCATTTGCCCCATCAATACTAGCTGCTTCATATAAACTATCTGGAACTTTTTCTAATGCACCGATATAGAAAATCATCGTCCAGCCAACTAATTTCCAAACCGTCATTATAATGACTGCTAACATCGCTGTTTGACTACTTTGAAGCCAGTCCAAACCTGGTATCCCGAAAAAGTTTAGCACTTTATTAATAACTCCAAATTGAGGTTCATATAAAAGTGACCACACAATGGATACAGCTATTGTTGGCGTTACCCAAGGTGAAAAGATCATTAATTGGTACAATGCGGAACCTTTAAATTTTTTTCGAAAGAATAATGCGAATCCTAAACCTAATGCTATCGTCGGAATGACTGTTCCAATTCCGAAATAAAACGTATTTAACAATGCTTGCATAAAAGAATCTTGTGTAAACAAATTGAAATAGTTTTCTAATCCAACAAAGTTAAAATCATTCGTCATAAAATCCCAATCAGTAAAACTAATACCTAAACTAATGAAATTCGGAATAATCCAAAACAATATTAGAGGTATTCCAACTGGTATTAAAAAGAACACAGCTTTTGATAGTTTTAATTGCATTCTTGCCACCCCCTAATTCATATTGTACGAGTATATTATTAACACAATGTTGTTAATTTGTTAACTAATTGTAAAAACAACAAATTAACAAAATAAAACAACATATAAACAAAAAAGACTATTTCTCAACTTACTAAGAAATAGCCTTCTTTTAGTTTTTCTATACTGTTATTACTTCAACCCCATTACTTGTTAGCATATTTTGCCACGATTCATCGAGCTTCGCATTCGTATATAACGCATCTATATCACTAAAACTTCCGCTTTTATAAAACTTTGTCAAATTAAACTTTGATTCATCAGCCATCATTACAACTTGTTTTGCATTATTCTTTAGCTGCTTAAATATTTGTGCATCTTCAATATACGAACATGTCAGTTCTTTTTCTAATGAAATACCATCACAAGAAGCAAATAATTTATTAACAGTGAAATGATCCAGATAGTTTAATGTCATTTCTCCAGACAATGCTAAGGAATTCGTATTCAATATTCCCCCTATGACTATTAACCTACAATCAAAGGAATCATACTGGTCTTTCAGCTCAATAATTTTATTTACAGCTGGTATCGAGTTTGTTAAAATTGTCAAATTCTTTTTATCGTATATGTAATCTAAAATTTGCATTGTGGTTGTCCCAATTTCAATTGCGATAATATCATTATCTTCTACGATTTTACTTGCTTCCATTGCAATTTTTCGTTTTTCTTCAATATTTTCAGATCGACGTTTATCAAAATGAAATTCTAGTGTTTGATCTTTCTTCTTAATTGCACCACCATGTATTTTCGTAAGCTGCCCTTCCTTGTGCAACATATCTAAATCTCTTCGTATCGTTTCTGTTGTAACATTTAATACCTTTGCTAAATCATTTACCATCACTCGGTTATACTTTTCTAATTCATCTAGTATGTGTTTTCTTCGTTCAAATTGTGTGTACGATTTCATTTCATTAACACCTCGTCAAATTACGCAAAATATTGATTTTCTAAAAACTCTTAATATACAAAAGGCTTAATCTTTACTTTTAACATAACATCATTTACAGAAATAAGGAACGATTATCTTCATGAAATTTCAAAATTAGTTTAACAATAAAAACAATATTAAAATAAATAAAAATTTATTGTTAAACGATAAATTTCATGTTAAATTTAATAGATAATTAATAAATGAGGTGCTTTATATGAAACAAGGATCAACACTCTTTTTAAAGACAGCTATTATCCTTATCGGTATTCCTGTTCTTGCTTTATGTATATTTTTAGTTCCTAACATAGGGAATTATGCAGCGGAATTGTACCCCGATATTGCATATATAAAATATCTTGTTTTACTTAATCTATATGCAACGGTTGTACCTTTTTATTTTGCTCTGTATCAAGCTTTTAAACTTGTAAGCTTCATTGACAAGGGGAACGCCTTCTCGAAATTATCTGTTAGAGCTTTAAAGAAGATAAAACACTGCGCAGTAACAATTAGTATATTATATGTAGTAGGCATGCCACTCTTCTATCTTGTGGCGGAGAGAGATGACGCACCTGGTATTATTATACTTGGGATGCTTCTAATCTTTGCTTCAATGGTTATCGCAGTCTTTGCTGCCGTTCTCCAAAGACTGTTAAAAGATGCGATAGATATAAAATCAGAAAATGATTTAACGGTCTGAGGTGAATAACATGGCAATAATAATTAATATTGATGTAATGTTAGCTAAAAGAAAAATGAGTGTAACTGAACTTTCAGAGAAAGTTGGAATTACAATGGCTAACCTTTCTATATTAAAAAATGGAAAAGCAAAAGCAATTAGAATTTCAACTTTAGATGCTATATGTAAAGCATTAGAATGCCAACCTGGGGATATTTTAGAATATCAATCTGAAGAAAGCGAATAAAAAGAGTCCTTCTTGTATGAAGGACTCTTTTTATTCAGTATTACGGCGCAAAACTAACTTGACCAGTCAAAACTAAAATAATCGCGATCATCCAAAATATAAAGAATGATGAGGACAGTATTAATGAAATAATAGCAATCCCCTTCTTCTCTGTTTTTTTCGTCATTGTGATTATTGAAAGTATAATACCTACACCTGTCAGAGCAATCGTTATATAATCTCCAACTATATTTCCTGCATTCGCTATCCTCGTCGGAGTTATAAAAACGAATAAAAAACACATAATTCCGATGAGCAAAGATACATAGCTTATTATGCTGTACTTCTTTTTGAGAACTATTTCTGTTTTCATAATTACCCACCCCTTTTATATAGCTATGAGTTCATACCAGCGCTAATAACCATAATTTGGTTAATGCAAAAAAACAGATACAGCGGAAACTTCCGCTGTATCTGTTTTTTATTTAATATATAAACCTGCTATTTCTTCTTTATCATTATAAGTAATGATAAAGGTCCGTTGTTCTTTACTATATTTCGCTACAAGAACAACAGTATATAAACCAGCTTTTTCTTCTGATAATCCCGTTTTCATTTTACTATCAAATTTATCATGTGCACTTCTTTATACTTCGCTTCATTTGCTGCGCTTGTAAAAGTAGAAGCTTTAATCAAGCCATTTATAAAGAAAACTCCCTATTTCTATCAATAACTACCTTAAAAAACTCAGAGTAATGCGATAAAGAATAGTCCGCTACATCACATTTATCTTGAAACATACATGTTGTAATACCTAATTCCTTCGCAGGCAATAGATCTAACTCTCTATCTCCAATTGCTAGATCAATATTGTGCTTTTTATGTAAATGATCATAAGCTAAAGAGCTCGGTTTTCGAGGGAAACCATCGTCAATTGTAACCATATCGATGAAGTATTTGTCCCATCCGTAATACTTTAAGATTTCCATAACTCCTGCCCTATGTTTATGTGTCATAATCACGTTTTTATGCGCAAATTTCAAAATCTCTTCGACATCTTCAAATGGTTTCATATCTTTTGGAGTAAACTGTTTCTTCAAAACTTTAATCTGTTCTTCCTGTTCATTTGAAATGTTGTAATATTGAATTGCGTGGGAATATGATATTTTTAAGTTTTTGTATATTTCTCGTTTATCTACTGCATCACCTAATATTTCAGAAAGCATCATTGTATATGCAGGATACGTATTAAATAACGTCCCATCAAAATCCCATAATATATTCATTTTATCCACCTTCTATTTTGTACTTACTTACATTGTTACATATTGCGTATTACGAAATCCGCCCTCTCCCTCGGCAATTCCTCTTCCAAATAATACTCCTCAGCTTTCCAATACCTACTTTGAAACTTTGGAAGGTTTTTCTGCGTTTCCTCACTCTCGCGAAGAAACCTTGTTTCTCTTGAACAATCTAAGTACACCATATAATAAAAGAAATTTCTCCATTCTTTTCGCTGCAGAAAAACACCTTCAACAATTATTACACCTACTAAAGGAAGGTGTATTTCTTTCATTTCACATGTGTCTGTTTCATCATGATAGAAAGGTACTTCTAATTTAATATCGCTTTGTAACTTTTGAAAAAAGTTTCGCAGTAACCAATCGATATCCCACTGAAGGTTGTAGTACTCATACCATTCTGCAAATCCAGTATTATATCGCTTGTTACGCTCGGTAATATGATCATCAATATGGAATATATGAAACGGGATTCCACTTTTCTTCATATCTTCTTCCAACTCTTTAACCAAAGTTGTTTTACCTGAACGACTTAGACCATCTACACCTAATATAAATCTCTCATCTTTATGTTCCTTAATAACTTTCATTATTTCACTTGTGCTCATTACTTTTCCCAATCTTCTTTTAATAATGAATAAACGACTGTGTCATGAGCAACATCATTTTGAATCATATATTTCCGAAGTAATCCTTCTTCCTGAAACCCTGCTTTTTTTAATAAATTACGGGAGGCTTCATTTTCTATATATACAACAGCGGCAATTCTTATAAAGTGCAAATTTTCAAATCCGTAAGCTAGCATTGCTTGCAGTGCTTCCGTTGCGTATCCTTGTCCCCAATATGTATCATCTAGCTCATAACCAATTTCAGCTCGTTTATGATGATTGTTAATTAAATGAAATCCACACGTACCGATTAATTGATCCGTACCTTTCTTCTCTATCCCCCAGCGAAATACACTTCCCTCTTCATTACGCTTTCTAAACGTTTGAATAGTCGTTTTCGCTTGTTCAATATTTTCGAAAGAATCCATCCCAAAATAACGAATAACGGATTCTTTTGAAAAATAATGGAACATTGTATCTGCATCTAACAGTGTAAGTTCTCTTAATAGTAAACGTTCTGTTTCTAATTTCGGAAACCCCATCCTCTTTATCTCCTTCTATTCTAATGAACTACAAATTTCAATATAATTACCGTCTGGATCAGCAATGTAAGCAATTGTTTGTCCCCACGGTTTCGTCATCGGTTCAACTAGCACCTTAACTCCCTGTTCTTTCAATTCCGTAATTGTTGCTGTTACATCCTCTACAACAAACCCTAATTCAAAATGAGAAGACTGTAATACCCCTTCAATAAGTGGTAATCCAGTTAACTCCTTTACATCCTCTCGCGTATTCATTGCTAAAATTGTAGATCCTGTTTCAAATTCGATATATGTACCGTGTTCAGCTCTTATTGGTAATTTTAAAATTTCTTTATAAAACTGAAGACATTGTTCAAACTTTTCTACATATAAAATAATGTATTTCATTTTTAAGTTCATAATTATTCCCCCTTTTACCTTCACCTCTAAAAATTCGACAAATGTTTTTAAAAACCTTGTACCTCATAGAGCCGAGCACAAAAAAATGAGGCCGATTTCTCGGCCCCCAGCTTATTGGCATAAAACAGGAGATTTGGTTTGGACATAACCAGTTCGTACTTTTATTATATTTTATTTTTTCTGTATTTTAAATGCATTAAACACCTAATTTTATTGAGAAAGTTTTTTACTTGCATAAAATCATACCGCTTAAGAAATGCTACAAATGGAGGTGTATACATATGGAACCAATGCTATGTCCAAGCTGTAAAACGAACCGTACTCGCTTTAATATTCTTGAGCAACAAGTAAAACCAGTCAAGTTAAATCCACAAACTGGTCAAGTAGAAGAAGAATACACAAATGAAACGATGAACGCTTTTCATATGGCTTATCAAGGACCTACTTACCGCGTCCAATGTGCTGTATGCGGGCTTGTTGAAAATCCAGAACAATTTATTAAACCGGCTCAAAATCAGTCTTTTTCTTAAACATTTTCCCTACCCCCTATCAATTTTCTATAGGGGGATTTTTTCGTTTTACGTAAGTAAGGTGGACAATTGCCGTTTAATCAAAGGTTCCTAATTCATCTACATGTCTACTATTCATACACCGTCATATATATTTCTGTTCCACACAAATATAGCGGCCCAATAGAATCAAAGAACAGCTAAGCCTTGCGACCCAAAGTAAGGAAAATTGGATGAAGAAACAACCTGCAACCTTACTAGACTACCATCACTTTGAATATTAAATGCTGACACTGTCCCCTGATTTCCGTTAAGGGTGTAAAAATGTCGTCCATCTTTACTCACTCCAACATCCATCGGAAGACCTGGTGCTGTCCCCGGCGGTGTACTAGTAATATGCCTTACTACTGACAGTACTCCATTGGGGGCAATCTGGTAGGTGGATATGGTGCCACTTAAAGTGTTCGTAGTATAGGCAAAACGTTCATCCTTCGTTGTTATAACCCAACAAGCAGTTTTATATCCGTTTTGTACAGAGCCGCTGATTACTTGAAGAGTACCGTCATTGCTCAATGAATAAGATGACAACGCATTTGAAACTGCTTCTGTAACTAAGAGAATTCCGGACGATAGAAAGTAAGCACCCAATGGGCCTTTACCGTAAGAATCATTAACAATTGGTCCTGTAACCGTACCATCTTTATTTACATGGAAGACACTGAGATGGTTTGATGTAAGCTCGGAGACAACGATTTTACTACCATCCGGGGTGAAGAGAACTTGCGCGGGCTGAGCATTAAAGGTACTGAGAGCATGAGTGGATTCTGGAATATGTGTAAGGTTTCCTTTATCATCTATGTGAAATCCAGTAATATTTGATGCAAAATTGTTTGCAGCACTACCTACATTGGACACGTAGAGAAGATTATCATACACACCAATGCTATTGGGCTGAGCACCTCCTGATGGCTTTACATCCACGAAAACTGGCACCCCGTTATCTGCTATGATAAAACTACTGATACTATGACTGCCTGCGTTAACTGCAAATAGGAAACGACCATCACGGGACAAAATGAGAGAACCTTGTGATGCTAGTGGATCTATACCATCGTTTGCCGTTTCTGTAGAAACTTCCTTTATACCAGTACCTCTTCCGTAAGTTCGGTAAGAACCCATAAAAGTGAGCATTCCATTCGTATCCATATGAAAAGCAACAATGTGATTCATTACTTCATTATTAGTCATCATGTATACCATACTCGCACGAGCACGAAAATAATTGTTCATTCTCTGCATTTTATGACTCTCCTCCCTTCATAATTTTATATGGTTCTTTTTTCATTTAAATTCCCATGCAAATGGAAATTGTTTTAGAAATATCTCTTACTCATCTCGTAGTTTCTTTAAGTGAAAACCTTATGCACTTCCCTATTATATTTTCAACTCCACACTCTTTTGGTAATATTTACATAAGAGAGGTGAAATAAATGATTTTAAATAAAAAGTTAATGATTCCATCTACATTTCTACTATTCACTTGTCACATAGTCATCTTTTACTTTTGGATTTTCGATTGGAAGAAGATAACAACTCCTTACGGTCTAGCTATATGGATTGTTTCTACTGTTTGCGGCTTTTTACTTTATTACCACTTTAAACATCAAAAATCTAATAAAATAGTATTAATCAGTGGTTCATTATTATTAATCGTTTCTTCATCATTTATGATTTTTTTAGGTATTATCACTGGTATTATCTTTGTAACTGTTAGTTCTATGCCTTAAATATATAGTTTTTTATTGTGTAAAAAAGAGTGAACAAAATAGAATTACATGAAAATTAAAGAAGATGATTCCGGAATCATCTTCTTTTAAAATCCAATCTTTATTATAATATTTCGCTTTTCAATTTCTTGATTTTCCATAAGAGTCTCGTAAAGAAATAAGCATACATACAACCTACAAGCCCTGTCATAACTTTCGCCCAAATTGGCACTCTTGATTCTGTTGAATTTAAAAATACGCTATACATTGAGGGTAATATAGTTATTGAAATCAATGCGAAAAATTGTAATAACTCCTTCATTTTTTGCACCTTCGTGTCCTTCTCTGAATATATGTCAGGTAACTCAATTCCCTCCTCTACTTCCTTACAAAAATAATTCCATCTTGTAAAACTTGTGACACGTTTCCAACCAGACATTTCATATATTTCAAAGTACTCTTGTTGTTTTTCTTTTGAATCCCTGTAAACCAATCTAAAATCCGCTTTATATATTATATCTTTTGGTTCTGTTTTCTTAAACGTATACATCAAATTATACCTTTGTAACGCCCAGCCTTTTTGATGCATTTTCCGTAAAAAAGCTTCTTCTTTTTCTAGACTCCATGCCATGAAAAATTTGAATACCTTTTTTGTCTTCATCTTTCATTCACTCCCCTAATATACTATTTCCATTTCTTACAGATCGCTGTAATCTATTGTACTCCAGTTCCAGTACTTCCCTCCCAAACGGCGTTAACTCATAACACTTTTTCCTATCGGTAGAGGCAACTTCAACAATTAATTTCTCTTTTAGTAACTTCGTCGTATTCCCATATAAAGTACCAGGACCGAGCTTTACTTCCCCATTTGTCATCTCTTCTACCATTTGCATAATTCCATATCCGTGCATAGGCTTCACTAATGACAACAGTATGTAATATGTCGCCTCTGTTAATGGAATATATTTTTGCGCTTTCCCATTCATTATAACTACCTCCGATACATCGACTTATGATATATCTACTTACGATACATCGTATATCGATATTGTATAATCATATTCCAAAATATGCAAGGGTAATTTAATAATTAAATATCTGTTTCTTCAAATTTAAAAATCATATCAATTTTCTGAATAATTTGTTAAAATATAGAAATACTAGCTCTTTTATTATGAAAGGAATGTTACATATGATTAATAAATTAAAAGAAAATATAGGATCTGTTTTTGTCGGTAAAGAAAATGTTATAGATCTATTACTCGTTTCATTGCTTGCTGACGGGCATGTGCTTCTGGAAGATGTGCCTGGCACCGGAAAAACATTACTTGCAAAAACAATTTCTAAAAGCATTGGTGGTAATTTTTCTCGTGTTCAATTTACCCCTGATGTACTTCCGAGTGATGTAACAGGTATTGAATATTTCAATCCAAAAACTAGTGAATTCGAATTAAGACTTGGACCAGTTATGACAAATATACTACTTGCAGATGAAATTAATCGCGCGATGCCGAGAACACAATCTAGTTTGTTAGAAGCTATGGAAGAACGACAAGTAACGCTTGAAAAGCAGTCTACTCCTCTTCCGAAACCGTTTTTTGTTATTGCGACGCAAAACCCAATTGAATCACAAGGAACTTTCCCTCTTCCAGATGCACAGCTTGATCGCTTTTTAATGACGATTTCAATTGGTTATCCGTCTCCTGAAGATGAATTAAAAATGATGCGACGTTTTCGCAACAATACACCGTTAGAAAGCGTCAAATCTGTTATTTCTTTAGAAGACATTTTAGGGGCACAGAAACAAGTGAAAGAAATATTCGTATCAGAGGCGCTAGAACACTACATTATTAAACTTGCTCACGCTACAAGAAATCACGATTACATCGCTAACGGTGTAAGTCCACGTGCCACATTGGCTTTAGTACGTGCAGTTCAAGCATTAGCCTTTTTACGCGGCAGAGAATATTGCACACCTGAAGATATACAATTTTTAGTTCCTTCCATTTGGAATCATCGTATCGTCTTGTCAATGGAAGGAGCTTTACGTACGACAAAAAATGAAATCATGCAAAGGATTTTAAAAGAAGTTGACGTACCTGTGGAGATTGAACACGCATGAATGGACAGCGCGTTGTAACTGTACCTTTATTTTTCCAACTTCATATTATTCAATTAACTGTTCCAGTCGCGTTGCTTTTCACATTCTTTTTCCCGCAACGAATGCTTATGTTTCTCTTTTTCTTTTATTATTTATTTGCTATTTTCATTTATAAATATGTCACTTTCATAGAGAAAAAGTTTCAAGTAATAAACGAGAAACAAACAACGCGGCTATTTCCTGATGAATCTGGACAGTTTTTTATTCATTTAAAAAATGGGGCAAGCATACCACTCGTAAACGGTGTTTGTTATTTTCATTTAAATTCATCTCTTATACCGCATAAGGATCAAGGGATTGAACAAATATCGAAAACGTTATTTTCTTTCCCATTTTCACAACCAGCTCATTCAGCACAAAAATGGGATTTAACATTAACCGCAACGAAGCGTGGTGTCTTTCAAATTGAACAGTTCGAATGTGTTTTAAAAGATCCTTTTCATCTTTTAACTATACATTTACCTGTTTTCGATAAGTTAAAGGCTGAAATTATTGTGTACCCTTCTCCTAAAGAAGTAGCCGGTTTACAAGAACTTCAGCAACTATTAACAGGTTCGTATCGAACGAATTTCTCTTTTTACAATGATGAAACATCTATTATCGGTGTAAAGCGCTACGAGCGTGAATCATTCCGCTCTATTCATTGGAAAGCATCCGCCAAAATGCAGGCGTTACAAGCGAAGCAATATGAACCTGTAAAGAATTATAGTTGGACGATTTGTCTTTCTTTAGCTGCTGATCGCGGATTCGGTTGGAAAGAAAATGTAGAAGACCTTATTTCATTTACAACATACATTTGTCAATTCGCAACGAAGCATCAAATACCGTTTGAATTATTTATTAGTGTATTAGCAGAAACTGGTGCATTGCATTTACCATTAAACGAAGGACAAACACATTACGGGAAGGCTTTGGAAGAATTAGCACGTATTTCAGATGATAGTACGTTACTTCCAAAACAAGGATTTCTTCACTATATAACGAGAAAAAGAGAGCGATCCTCTACAATGATATACATTGGTATGCAGAAGAATGATCTCCCTCTTCTCTCTCAGCCTACGTTTCTCATTAATAATGAAGGGATGGTGGAAAAGCTTGAAAACTTGGCTCTATCACGTTAATGACTTTATTCTACTCCTCCTTCTTTCATTATTAACAGAAAGCGATGAACTCATTGGTATTGCAATATTTTTAACAACAGGCTATGTAGGGGTATTTCTTATTCATAAATTAATGCAGAAAAAAACGACAGGATTTGTAATACTATTAGTTCTTCAAATAGTTGCTTTCTCTATATTTTTACCTTTTTCTCTTTTTGGCACAATCATGTTACCACTATTTTTCTTTATCGTGCACGCGGTCGGACCTGGATATCCAGTTCAAAAATCTCTAGGTGGCATTGTATGGTTTGTCGTTTCAGCTATATTTTATGCACCCTTTCCACCTCTATGGAAACTATTAATGTTAGCCTTGCATCTTATGATTACATTTTGGCTAACCGGGGCAAATCGAAAACAACAACTATTACGTTTTGCTTCTATCATTACGATTGGTGTAATGAGTCTATTAATTGTTCAAGTTTTTCCTTTTATTCGACTTATGTTTGGTTTTTTGACGGAATTTATCGCATTAGGAGTCGGCTATGCTTTAATGCCATTAATTAAAGCAGCGGAATTAAAGGATACTGAAGGTGTTTGGGCAAATAAAGGACATCTCTTAAAACCACGAATTGAAGACGGGAAAAAACTTCCTGATTTTGACCCAATACTCATAAATACCGCTACAATAATAGTCTGTACAGTCATCGCTATTTATGTCGTAAGGAAAATAATAAAAAATCGAAAATATTTAAGTTTACCAAATATACCTATCTTCGAATCTACTATCATTACTGATAAAGAAGGAATAGGTCAAAAACGCTTCAAACGAAATAAACCACCAAATAACGAAATTCGGAAAGAAATTTTCAAACTCGAGAGTAAACTATCCCCCCCTTTAAACCGAGAACGAGGAGAAACGGTTGAGGCTTGGTTAGAAAGAATAAACCTTGAAGAAGGTGCAAATATTCAGAGTCATATTATTATAGATGCCTATAATACAGTACGGTATTCAAATGGTGAAAACACTGTGCTTTTACATGAATTTAAGGAAGAGGTTTATAAGCTTTATGCGTATCAGAAGAGTTTGAAGAAGAAGAGAAAATGATGTATACAAAAAGACTCCTATTAAACTAGGAGTCTTTTTGTGTAAAAGTCCACGTTGCTTTTCACAAATTATGCTTTTTTTCCTGCTTCAATTTCTAAAGATTCTTCATGCCACCAAAGTGTTTCTTCAGGATCCTCTTTAGCAATTTGATGTGCTTCTTTTTTCGATTCTACAGTAGGGTAAGAACCTTTTAGTGCACGTCCTGATGTTGTGACAAATAGTACACTAAATACAATTAATCCAATTACACTTACACCTGTTAAATAAAATGCTGGTGCCAGTGGATTACCAGTAACATGAACTAAGTATGAACATACGAGCGGTGTCGTCCCGCCAAATATAGATACAGAAATATTAAAGGAGATAGAAAGTGCACGATAACGTACATCGGTGAAAAAGAGTGCTGGTAATAACGAAGGCAATGTTCCTTCATATACACTAAGGAAGAAACCTAAGACGAAAATACCCGCAAACATGGCTACAATATGTCCGTTACCAATTAATAAAAATGCTGGAATTGAACATAATGCTAAACCAAGTAAACCAATTTGTACTACGCGTTTATTACCTACTTTATCACTTAATTTACCGAAATAAAGTGCCAGTGGAATCATAAGTGCCATCGTAATTGAAATGATTAATAAGCCAGTTGTTTCTTTGACTTTTAATACTTGTGTTAAATAAGAAGGAATATACGAAAGGATCATATAGTTTGTAATGTTAAAGAAGGCAACAATTACTGTGCTTAATAAGAAGTCTTTTTTGTGATATTTTAATATATCCATAAATGAAAATTGTTCGTTTTCTTCAAATTCCTCTTGTGCTTTTTCCATCTCTTCAAAGATTGGGGATTCATCTAAATGACGTCGTAAATATAAACCGACCAAACCAATTGGTGCAGCAATTAAGAAAGGAATACGCCATCCCCAGCTGAGCATTTGCTCATCTGTTAATAATAAGGTTAAAATGGTAACAATTACCGAGGCAGCAATGTAACCTGAGAGTGTTCCAATTTCAAGACCACTACCGAGTATACCACGCTTTTTATCTGGGGAAGATTCTGCGATATAAACCATTGCTCCTGAATATTCGCCGCCTGTAGAGAAGCCTTGAATCATTCGAGCAATTAAAAGTAGTATTGGTGCCCATACACCAATTTGTTCATAGGTTGGTAGTAATGCGATGAATAATGTAGAAAGTGCCATTAAAATAATAGTTGTACTTAAAACAATCTTTCGGCCATACTTATCTCCTATTCTACCAAAGAAAATACCTCCGATTGGTCGAACTAGAAAGGCCGCTGCAAATGTACCGAATGTAAGTACAAGTTGCAATCCACTATTATCAACACCTGAGAAGAATAATTGACTTAAAATTACCGCTAAATACGCATATAATCCGAAGTCAAACCACTCCATTGCATTCCCAATGCCAGTAGCAACAACTGCTTTCCGCGCTTGTTTAGGATTGACAATATTAACGTCTTGAGGTTCAAAATTTAAATCATTATTTTGTTGCATATAGTAAAACAGCTCCTTATTTAATTTAACTTCTTTAAGCACACCTTCTCTTACTAGAATAAATTCAATACGAAGCACTTAAGGAAAAGCAACGTCTCCTTATCTGTTATTATTGTTTCACATAATTAATTATTTGTCCAATGAGATGCTCCCTAGGTTAAGTAATTTACTATTTTAAAAAGCTGAAGAAGCCGCTAAAATAGCGCCTTCTTCAGCTTTTTATATTTTTTTATATTTTTTTAAATACTTGCTGTAGCTGCTATGCTATGAACACAGGAAATAAACTCATAAGTGAACGCGTCAATTTCCTCTTTCGTAATAATATACGGCGGAAGCAAACGAATAATATTCCCTTGTGTAATATCCACTAGCATCCCTTTATCCATTAATGCTGACTGTAATTCTTTCACATTATTATTCGTATCATTCACACTAATACCAAACATCATACCAGCATGGCGTACTTCTTTAATATAATAAGAGTTTTCTTTTTGAAATTCTTGCAGTTTGTCATTTAAATATAGTGACGTTTCATAAGCTGCTTGCATTAATCCATCATCTATTAATGTATTTAATACCGTTAAACCAAGAGCTGTTCCCATTGATGAATGTGCAAATGTTGTACCATGATCTCCTGGTGAAAATACATCACATAACTTTTCACCTACAATGATTCCGCCAAGCGGTATCCCGCCTCCTGCTCCTTTACCAATTTGAATAATGTCCGGTATAATATTGAAATTTTGATAAGCAAATAGTTTTCCAGTTCTCCCCATACCACTTTGTACTTCATCTACTATTAGAAGTACATTGTATGTATCACAAAGATGTTGAACACTATGCAAATATTCACTTGATAAAGGATAAATCCCCCCGCTTCCTAAAACAGGTTCTAGCATAATTGCAATAGGCTTTTCATTTATGATTGTTTCTTCTAATTGCTCTATATTCTCGCGCTCTACTTCATATACAGGAATAGATGTTTTAGGGAAATTTTGATATACATTTTCTTGTCTCGTAAAATGAAGTGCACCTAATGTTCGTCCGTGGAAACTATCTTTCAGTACAACGACTCCGTCACGTTCTTCGTTCGTTATAGATCTATATTTATCTATTAATTTTAACGTTGTTTCTGTCGCTTCCGTACCAGAGTTTGTAAAAAAGACTTTTCCGTTTTTTAAAGAGTAATCAACTAACTTTTTTGCGTACTCAATCGCTACTGGATTTAAAAAATGAAAAGGAAGATGCAACGATTTCGTAACTTGTTCCATTGCCGTTTGTACAATTTTCGGGTGGTTGTAGCCTAATACATTCACCCCGACACCTGAAAATAAATCTAAATAATCTTTACCATCTACATCATAAAGTTTACTTCCTTCTCCTCTTTCTATCGCAACCCCCGTACGACAATACGTAGGCATAATGTATTCTTTATCTAATTGAAACCAATCCGACATTTTAAATTCCTCCTAGTTATTTTTCTCGTTTTTAATGTTCATTATCTATAAAGTCATTTTTAAATTAATTTTTAAGATTGAAATTTTAATAGTGGTTTTCTTCCACCTTTTTAATAAAACGTGTTATTTCTCTTTCCGATATTCATTTTTTCATAATTTCCTCTATTTCAACAGGTCCACTATAAGTGCGTTTTTTACATCTAGCGGTATGTTACTAATTTGAACTTTGTATGTAATACATAATCAAGGCTATAGAATCATATTTAGTAACAATCGACGAAAAAATTTGGAGGCTAAATCGATGAATGAAAAATATGATAAACAGAGGCAATCTTTATTAGGAGAAGACTTTAATCAAAATCGAGAACGTAATGAACCAGCTAAACTTCACTCTCAAACAGTTGGTTCACGTGGACCTATTTTAAAGCAAGATAGTGTGCTTCACGAGGCGTTACAAGAATTTATTCATGAAAAAATTTTAGAAAGACCTGTTCATGTAAAAGGATTTGGTGCGTTCGGTTATTTTCAAACGATCTATCCAATGTCCGAACATACTAAACTAAATTTTCTACAAAATCCTAATGAGAAAGTTCCCGTTATGGTGCGATTTTCATTAGCTGTTAGTACGAAAGGAACACCTGATACTTCTAGAAATGTACGCGGTTTTGCTACAAAATTTTATACAAATGATGGAGTTTTTGACCTCTTATGTAATCACATTCCTGTCTTTTCTGTTCGTGATCCGATGCGTTTCCCTGAAACTATTAAAGCGCTCTTGCCTTCACCTAAAAATAACTTAATAGACCCTGATAGCTTTTGGAGTTTTGTCGCTAGAGCACCCGAATCAATTCATTTTGTTGTCCATTTATACTCTGATGCTGGTACCGCAAAAAGCCTTCGCCACATCCCAGGACATAGTGTAAATATATATGTTTGGAGAAATGCGGAAGGTAATCGAAAGTATGTAAAGTATCATTGGTATCCATTTGAAGGTGTACAGTACATTACTAGTAAAGAAGCAAATAAACTAGCTGCCGAAAATCCTGATTATAGCGGGAAAGATTTATACGATGCAATTGCAAATGGTAAAGCAGTGGAATATGGTTTATATGTCCAGCTCATGGATCCAAAAGATGAAGCACATCTTTCTTATGATCCTTTAGATGATACAAAAGTATGGGACGAAAAGGCGTATCCACTTATACCAGTCGGTAAAATGGTATTAAATAAAAATCCTGAAAATTATATGGAACAAGTAGAAAAAGTGTCCTTCTCTCCTTCTAATTTACTGGATGGAGCAGAATTATCTGATGATAAAATGCTACAGGGCCGTGCTAATATTTATAGCGATTCTCAAAGACGAAGAATTGGACCAGAATTTCGTAAATTAGCGATTAACCAGCAGCAAGATTGGACACCTGTTAATCAAGCAACAAGCGGTGACGGAAGATACGTCGAAGGGAAACTTGAAAGAGCTTCTATAGCTAAGCAAGATGACTTTGGGCAGGCTGGTGAATTTTATGAAAAGTTATCACTCATTGAAAAAGAACATCTTGCTGAAAATTTAGCTAGTGATTTGAAAGTTATATCCGATGATATTAGGAAGATAGTTTTGGGGTATTTCGATCAAGTATCAACTGATTTGAAAACAAGAATTGAGACAAAACTGGAAGAGCATTAAGAAGATTAAAACATGCTTTACGAATGAGAATTCAAATCTATATTAATTATTTTCTTGTCAAAATCCAATAAGGTTATTTAATTTAAAAATAAAAAGCCAATATATCCCTGTTCTATAATTAGAACAGGGATATATTGAAGTAGTTTAATGTTAAACATTAAATACTTTACTTAGCTAAAAATGCAATAAGTAGCCTTTCAAAACAAACTCTAGTAAATTATTTTACTTGCACTGTATAATTCCCTGTTCCACCACCATATTTATATACACTTAAGTAATATTTCCCTGGCTTCGCATTATAATTGCCAAGCAATTTGTTTCCATCACGTTTTGTTGCATAAGTTACATAATTATTTAAGTCTGATTCAGAATATAGTACCCAGTTCAATCCAATGTTTTGTTCGTTCGTAATAGTAATTTGTAAATCTTTTGGGTCCTTTACATCAAGAACAAATCGGTCAACCTGATCTTGATCGCTTAAGTTCCCTCTTAGTAACGTATTTAAAGATAGTGGATTCGCTGTTTCAAATGAATTATTCGGTTCTTTTTCTACAGCCGTACCTTCTTCCGTATTCACTCCGCTAAACACAATATCATATTCAAATTGTCCAGCATTATTAACACGGTAATTTACAAAATAAGCAGTCAATGTTTTATATCCAGTCCACCCTTTTCCTGAAAGACGTTTCAACATATCATTTGTTGCTTGATTCATTACTTTCCAATCCTCAATCTCTCCTTTTGCCGCACTTCCTGTATATGTCCCCTGTAGTGTAAATGTATTAAAGAATTGTGATTTATTCTTTGTTACTTTCACATCTTTTAACTTTGCTTCATTAGTGATATCTGAAGTAACGTCCAAAAGCGATTTTGGATCATGCTGCGCTAAGTACTCATCTGATACTTGTGGAATTGTATACTTATCGCGATTATCAATAAGCGTTTGCATATAAGATTGATAGTCTTCATTTAATTTATTATCTTTGCTTAATGTAGAACGATATGCGTCGTAACTTGAAACATCATTTGCACGAATTAAATCATGCACTTTATCGAACATTTCAGGACGGTTATTATACATATATGATTGCAATGCAAACGAATAGTTATAAAAATCCCACGTTCCATATTTCGCATTTAATGTTTGTGATGCTGTATAACGTTTTGCAGGATCATTAGATAACCCACCAATTATACTTTTTCGCGGTACTACACTATCTAATCGCGTTGCACCTGCAAAGAACTCTGCATTCCCTTCTTCAAACCATGTTAAACGTTCATTTTGATACATTTCCCCTTGGCCCCATAATCCCTGAACCTCGTATCTTCCCTGTAAGTAGTGCGTAAATTCATGGCGGAACAATTCTTCCAAACTATAAATACTTTGCTGTGGTGTACGTTCATATGTAAAGAACGTTCCTGTCCCTTCAATGTAAATTCCACCATTATTCGTTTCATATCCGTACAGTTGACGATTAAATTGATACTCATCTGGACTATTATAAATAACCATCGTTAGCACATCATCAGCATGTCCACTTTCAAGTGGTTTATCGCTACCAACTGTACGATAAAATTGAGAGCGTACTTCTTTTGCCGCCCAGTATAGACGTTTAATTTTCTCTTCGCTAACTTTATCCCCAGCCTTAAAGACAATCGCTCCATCATCAAATGTATACGTTTTCGGTAAATATTTCTTTTTTCCATCTTCTCGGATTTGATCTAAACTTATTGTTTTTCCGTTCGCATCTACTCCTCCGTAATTTGTAGTAATTTGTTCTGCTGCAACAAAATATTGCTCCCCTAAATGTGGATAAATCCTCATCGCTTCTGTAACAACTTGCTGGCCTTTTGTTGGTGTACTATAAAGCTTGCCTAATCGACCAGCATAGTAAATTCCATTATTAATTAACCATCCGTTTTTATTTGTTACAGTACCAATTAGTGCAAAACGATTTACTTCATTAATAAAGTTATCAATATTTCGAAACCACATCGTATCTTTTGGCTCTTTTTCAGTTGTGTACATATCCGTCTGAATATCAAAGTCAATTCCCTTCATCAACTCATAAATAGCGTCTCCTTTCGTTCGGTCTTCAATGAAAGTTGCAAGATTATCGTTATATTGTTTGAAAATTTCACCTGCATATAAAACCGTTTCAACATCAGCCGATGCATTTCCAATTAATTTTCCATATGATGAAATAACTTTATTTTGTTCTGATGTACCAAGTTTGAAATTCGGATTTTTTGCAATTGTTTTTAAAGCGGGTAAACATTTATCATGGTAGCTACGCTCATTTAGTTTGCTTAATTCATCATGGTAAAAACCTAAATAAAATGCTGCACGTAGAGCTTCTACTAATGTTTCAATCCCTTTTGAATCATCTTTCGTATAAGCTTGTCCTTGTTCTGCTAGTTTATTAATAATCGCTTGCATTCGGCTATCATCTTGATAGAATTTGAGACTATCACTATTAAACTGGAATAATTCCGGAATTTGATACCAATTAATTGTCACAAGAAGATCAGTTAATTGTTTGTTACTTAATTGATTTAACTCAGCCATCGAATACTTTTTTTCTTCAGCTAACGGTTTAACATCCTCGGTTGGTGCTAGTGGACGCTGCGATAAATCCGCTAACTTTAACCGTTTTGTAAAAGATGCATTTTCTTGTACTGCTGAAGAGTGCGCCAACTCATCAACAGATTTCTGTATTCCTACCGGCTCCATTTGTAATACGCTCTTCACGCTCTTCACATTTTTCTCTTTTGTCTCTGCTTGAATTTGCAAACCATTACATGATATTGTCACTAGTCCAACACCAAGAATCAACTTAGAAATTTTTGAATATTTAACCATACCATTGCCCCCTGATAATTTTAAAGAAAATTCTGAATTTTTATACTAGAACATACTTATTTGTATGTATTTACAGTTCCGCTATAAATACAAGTATGATCAATGATGCAATAGTAGCTTATTTTATACTATTACGAATACAGATTCCTTAAATACAATTTCCCTTCCTTAAATTTAATACAAGCAAAAACTGTGCCAATGATGTTTTTTGTGAATAGTAAACATTTCTTTATAGTACTGTAGAATAAAATATACATAAGTGGTTCAGCAATGTATAAATCTTTTGACACATACTCCTCTCTCTTTTTACGATAAAAAGATCCTTTGAAAATTATAAGCACATTTACTAGCAAGTAATTTGCAATATACACCATCCAAAATGTTAATAACCTCAAAAAAAAGAAGGTAAGTATACATAAGGTTAATATGTATACTTACCTTCTTCTATAGCAACCTTTCAGCTGATAAAAACAACATTAATTAGTATTTCATTTCATATTATGATACTCATTTCTCTTTTTCAGATAATGCTTTTCACATTGTAACGGTTTGTATTCCACTATTTTGCCTTGCTTCTTTTTTATTTCGGTAACAATCCATTCCCCTTTTTCAAGGTTTAGATTTAGGCGTTTCATTACATTAGTATCGTCTATTTCTTTATAAAGTAAAAATGCTTCTTGCGCCCTCACAAATAAGCTAGGCTGCCCTCTAAATCCACCACTATCATAAATTTTAGTTAGTGAATTATAATATGAATCAATTTCCTTTCCGCCATATATCAAATGCGCAGCCTCTAGGTCTCTTTTACTAACTTCCCAAAAACTGTTTTCATCAATATTTAAATTAAATGTGGATTTAATGTCCTGTATTATATTTTTCGCATACTTTTCATCACGCATTTTACTTTCTTCCATACAATCCGAAGATAACCTTGGCGCATCTGTTTGAGAATGTACCACATGCTGGATAGATACACATAAAATAAATACACTTAATACATACAATAGTTTTTTCATATTTAACTATCACCTCAAATCATTTAGATACTATATTATTTGAGGCTTAGAATATTCTTATGCTAGGAATGAGAAAGATCCTATAAAAATTTTTTTATAGGATCTTTCCTTTTAATATTGCTTGATCAAATTCACTGGCAAAGCAAGTACTTTACTACTTTTCACATCATATAACCCTATAGGGGTTACTCGTATAAAAGGCAAGTGCGTCGCAGAAAAGAATAAAATAGTAAATGCCGGATCGTTATAAGCATAGCCTCGCTCTTGCAGTAATTTCACCATCTTTTTCTCTTCCTTTATTAAATCACTCATATTTACATTAGACATAATCCCTAGCAACGGTAAAGCAATTTCGTGTAACACTTCATTCTTTTCAGCTATTACGATCCCCCCGCCTAGCTCTTTTACTCTATGAAAAGCTGTAAGCATGTCTTCTTTTCTCTTTCCAATGAGAATGATGTCACCTGTACCAGAATAAGAACTAGCAAGACCTCCTAATCTATTCGCAAAACCTTTCACAACTGTATTCACTCGCCAAGTGCCATCACGAGCAATCATCATAAGGAAACATTCATCATGCTCAATAGAAAGTTCCTCAACGTTTAAGTCGATTTCAGTTACATATGGTTTTGAAATAACATCATTTAATAATTTTATACCTGTTGTTTCAGAAAAAATCATATCTTCTTTCTTTAAAGACCAGTCTAGTTGTAGAGGGGTTACTTGAAATTCATCCCATTCTATACGTAATGATTCATTTTTATTTTCTCCATCACGTTTCACCCATTGTCCTTTTGCAATTACACTAATCGGCACCGGGTTTTCTTTACTTTCCAAAATATTAATATTGGCGATTCTCCCTGTGGCAATCGCACCATGTAAATACTCCATATTATAATAACGAGCAATGTTATAACTTGCCATATTATAGGCATCAATAACCGGTATCCCTTGCTTAATCGCTATTTCTATCAATCTATTTGTCATTCCGTTTTCATAAAATGATGGATGCGAACCGTCTGTTGTGAAAATGAATCTATCAAATTGTTTAACACCTAGTTCTAGCAATTCTTTTACTAAAATTTCTAAATCTGGACGGATAGAAGAATTTCTAAGAGAAACGGTGTAACCTTGCATAAGGCGTATTAATGCTTCCTGCCCTGTCATCGCTTCATGATCACAATCCGTACCTAACAATTTTAACTTTGCTAAAGTTGTTTCAGATGCTCCAGGAAAATGACCTTCTACTTTCTTCTGTAATCGTTTTGTTTCCTGTACCCAATTTAACATTTCCTCATCGCCATGTAATAGTTTTGGCCATGCTGTTAACTCCCCGCCTTGAAGAACATCTTCATGATTAAGCCATTCCATTATTTCTTCACTATTAAACAATGATTGGCCATTTTGCAACTCAGTTTGTCCATCGAAACGACACCACCAATACATGCTTGCCGGAACCTTTTTAAATTCATCTAATAAACGAAATGCTTCTTCACGTTGTAATGTGAAAAATAAAGTTAAATTATCATTAATAAAAGTTGTTGTCCCAAATTGCATTGCATGATTTGCTAAAGTCTCTGGATTGTATAATTGATATGGATGTGCATGCGGTTCTATGTAACTAGGAACTACATACTTCCCTTCGCAATCAATCACTTCACAATGAGTAAATTGCTCTGGCAGTTTTTCTCCTACGTATACAATGCGGTCATCATAAACCCAAATATTTGCTTTCATCCACTCACGCATATATGAATTTAAATATGTCGCATTCTTTAATAAAATGTGTGGACTTCTCGTGCCATCTAGTACTTCAACATGTTCTCGTAATTGCTTATTACTCCATTTATAATGATTTTGTCCCAATGTACTCAACTCCAAATCTATTTATTGTTATATTGGTTAAAATGAGAAATAGTTAATCAACTAAAGTATTTTCCATTCATAACTCCCCTGTATAAATCCCTATAGCCTTTATTATATGGAACGATTCGAAAAATAACAATTTTCAGAATTAAAGATATACCTCTTTGCTCCAAAATAAAAGGGATGTCACGCAACTGACATCCCTTTTATTTTTATACTAAGAGCTATAAGATTGACTTTCACTTTGAAATACAGTTATATCGTATTTACGTTCCACATAAACTTGATGCCATATCATAAATGCTAACACTGTCCATATTTGCAAAATTTAAAAAACATCTCTTTTATATACAACTATAGCAGAATCCAATTCCCTTTCTTTTTTCTATTTATTAAATTCAATTTGCATCATTTTATTAAACTGCGTAATAATATCAATCGCACCTAAAGAGTTAATACTGACAGCCAATGTATGTTTGCCCCCAATTACTCCCCCAGCAAAAGTTGTAAACCCAGGAATTGCCCCTCCGTGACCCCAAATTGAAACACCGTTTGGAAGTTTAGTCTCATAGATTCCAAGACCATATCCATCACCAACACCTTTTCCTTCTACAGGAACTGTGGTAAGCATCTCTTTTAGCTGATTTTCCCTCAGTAACTTACCACCGAGTAAAGATGAAAAGAACGTATTTAAATCGTCCGCATTGGAAATCATATCTCCAGCTGACTTAGCTAAACTCGGATTATAATACGTTATGTCTTTCAACTCGCTTGTTCCCTCCATTTTCATATACCCTCGAGCATGATTCTTTCCTGGGATAACGGTTGAATTCCCTGGTAGAAACGTATTTGACAGATCCAAAGGTTCAATAATTCGCTTTTCAATTTCTTCTGCATAACTATTTCCAGTTATTTTTTCAATAAGCATTCCCAATATTACGTATCCTGTGTTTGAATACGACCACCCCTTACCTGGCGAAAAATCAGGCGGTAGAGAAAGCCCCATTTTTACTATTTCTTCTGCTGTATACGTTTTTTTCGAATTCATTATGTCAGCGTCTTTTGACTTTAAGTATTCAGCTATACCACTCGTATGATTCAAAAGTTGACGTATCGTAATTTGATTACCATCATACCCATTTCCTTGAATGAGACCCGGTAGCCACTTTTCAATTGGATCGTCAAGTTGTACGCGATTTTCTCCTACTAATTGAAGAACAGTCGTAGCAGTAAACGTCTTCGTCACACTACCAATCCGAAAACGATAATCCGATTTCATCGGTTTCTTTGTACTTAAATCTGCCACGCCAGCTGTATAAATACTAGTTTTTCCGTTGTTAGACGTCTTAGCTAATATTCCTGGTGTTCCAAGCTGCACTGATTCCTGCATTACTTGTTTCCATCCATTCCGGTTCTTTTGATCATGTGCTTGTGACGGACTAGATATATTTTGAACAGACTCTGCTTTCACAGTAAAACCTGGTGTAAATAGAGTAGTACCCGCTAATAAAACTGCCAAACTTGTTAACTTAATTGCATTACATTTTTTCATAAGGCTCTCTCTCCTCTATTAATATCGTATTGATTCAAGTTATACTTTAATCCTATATGATAAAACTCTCTTTTTTCTTATCCATTCCTTACGAAATACTTACGTTCAAATTTTGATACGATAAGCTGAGAAAGAGTTTTGTATGAAAATAAAAAGAGAACATAACAAAAGTTATATTCTCTTCCCTTCTTATTCATATCGCAAACATTCAATCGGATCTAATTTTGCTGCTGTATTTGCCGGTAGTATACCAAATACAATACCGATAAACATAGATATTCCAACCGAAATCAGTCCTAAATTTACTGAAACAATAAATGGCTATTCTGCGAATATCACAATTAACCACGCAAAGAATACGCCAAGCATAAATCCAATTAAACCACCTAGTGCTGTTAAAATGCAAGATTCAGTAAGAAACTGCATTAATACTTTACTACGCGTTGCACCAAGCGCTTTTGGGATGCCAATTTCACGCGTACGTTCTGTTACAGATACAAGCATTATATTCATAACACCGATGCCACCAACTAATAACGAAATTCCAGCAATTCTGCCAAAGACCATTTTCATCATATTCGTAGACTCGTTTCCATCCTCTGGAGCTTTGAATTTATGTTCAAATTTAGGCGATTTAATTTCATTTATACGTGCTACTGCTTCTTTCCCAACACTTTCCCGATCATCTCTAGAATGTAATTTCACTGTGACCGTATCATATTCGCTTACTCCTGAAATTAGAGAAGTGAATATGAGCGATCAAAATAAGGAATAATTCTATTCGATTCATCCCCCTCTTTTCACAATAGTTCAACTATCTATTACAACTATGTAAATTTGAATCGAAAAATTCATAAAAAACGTCATCCTTTCTGCATGTTTTCACAAAAAGAATAACGTTTTTCTCGTTATTTATATATAAATTTTTAGCTTGACGTTGATGTGGTAGATCCCTTTTGAACCGGTATGTTTTTTGAAGCTAAGCTTACAATAAAAGTTATTACGATATTTATTAATAATGCTATCGCTCCTGTACTAATGTCGTTAATAGTGTGTGGGACTGTTGGGAAAAAGGTAGCGATTTTTATATTGAAAATCGTAGCATACAATACAATGAGCACTCCTGTAATAATTCCAGTCATTGCACCGTATTTATTAATGTAATTTTTTTTGGAAAAACTAAGGAATAATGCAGGTGCTAATTGTGCGATAAGACTGTATGACATGATATTTAACAGCGCCAGTGCTGTCCCGCCAAATACTGTGAAGAGTAAAGCAGTCAAAGAAAGGATAATGATGAACAGTTTTGAGGCTACTAATTGTTGTTTTTCGGTAGCTTTTGGAAAAATCACATTGTAAATCCCTTTTGTTAAACCAACAGATGCAGACATTAACATAACGGATGCTGGTACTAACGCCGTTAGTAAACCAGCTGCTCCAACTATTCCAATGACCCAAGGATCAAATGTTTGAATAGATAAACTTAAAAGAGAAAGGTCTCCATCAGCTCCTTGTAAACCAGGAATTTTTACAATAGCTGAAAAGCCAATAAAGAAAACAAACAGTAATAATATAGTGTATAAAGGTAGGGTAATTGCATTTTTACGAAGTGCTTTTTCACCATTTGCTGAGAACACCACAGTGAAAGAAGTCGGTAATAAATAAAAAGATATTGCATTTAAAAGGATAGTAGAGATAAACCATGGTACACTTAGCCCCTGATCAGCTAACGTTAACACTTCAGGTTTAACAGCCTCAACAGACTTAAACATTTGCTCAATTCCACCAAAATAGTGAATAGGGATGTATAGGCCTAAAAAAACAACTACTCCCAAAATCATAATATCTTTAATCACAGCTGTCCAAGCTGAGCCATGAATACCAGAAATTATTACATATGTTGTAATAACTATTGCGCCTATAATACTTGCAACTATTGGTGAAATAGCTCCAAAAGAAGCCTCTGAAACAATGATTCCTAACCCTTTCATTTGTATACAAATATATGGTATAAGGGCTAAACCTCCCACAATAGCTACTATAACCCCCATTGCACGACTATTATATTTAGATGCAAAGTAGTCAGGTTGTGAAATAATACCATGTTCTTTACCGTATCTCCAAATTTTAGGTGCAATCCAATAAGATATTACATATGCTAGAAATATGTACGTGGGCACATAATATGCAGCAGCACCTTTGGAATACGCCCAACCACTTCCACCTAGAAAAGTAAAAGTCGTATAAACCTCTCCAGCTATTAATAGGAATATGAACAAGGTTCCAAAACCTCTGCCACCAACTGAAAATTGCTGCAAGTTCATCTTTTTTCCTCTTCTTGCTGCTATCCCTAAATAAAGAGATAGGATTAAGAAAATAAAAATAATAAATAATGATATATTCATTCTGTCTCACCCCCTTTATTATAAGGGTCAAGCTTATAAACAATGGTTAAAATAATTGAGGAAAGTATCATCCAAAATACAATCCAAAATAAAAGAAAAGGCATTCCTAATACGTAAGGCTCAATTCTATTTGCAAATGGTAAAAATCCAACACACCCTATAAAAGGAATTAAGAGTAAGAGTTTAATATATTTCAAAATATGCTCAACCTCCCATTTCATCGTTTGAATTTTTATGGATTAAGAACCGCTATCATACAAGGATTTGTTAACACGTTAATATTTTTTAATTTTCTGATATTCCATAAAAAGGATCTGGCCACTTTTATTCATAGTCCGATACTCTCTCCAATCTAATAAGAGGGGGGATTTCATTTTTTCAAGTAATATAATTGCCCCCCTTTTTTGCCTAAATCTAATTTTTCATCATTAAATCATTCTCTTTTTGATAGACAATTTCTCCATCAATAATCGTTGTTTCCACTTTCAAATCCTTAATACGGTCTGGTTCAGCTTTTAAAATACTTTCACTTAAAATAACTAAATCGGCTAATTTCCCTACCTCTAGGCTGCCTTTTATATCCTCTTCAAAACTTGCATAAGCGCCATTCCATGTGTAAAGTTTAATCGCTTCTAGTACACTAACAGATTGATTCGTGCCAATTTCGGCTCCAAATTGACTTTTTCTATTAACTGCAGTATGAATTCCTAATAAAGGATTATAATCCGTAACCGGTGCATCTGAACTACCTGCTGCAATAATACCTTTATCTATATAGTCACGAGCAGCGTACATATAATTCACACGTTCACCATAATTGTGAGCATATATCTCGCCATATTCATATGGAAATGGTGGATTTGGAATAGGGATGACTTCCAGTTGTTTCATTCTTTCTTGTAAATCTGGTGTTGAAACTCCTGCATGCTCGATTCGATGACGATGATTTTTCCTTGGTGCTTCTTTTAACGCTCTTTCTACGCAATTTAAATACATTTCAATAGCTTTATCACCTTGAGCATGTACCGTAATTTGATAGCCTTTTTTATGTGCTTCACCTAGAACTTTATATATTTCTTCTTCACTATAATAAAGAATCCCGAAATTGTTAGCATCGCTGGAGTATGGTTCTCGAGTTGCAATTGTTGGACCAGAGCTACTTCCATCTAAAAATATTTTAGCCGGACCAACCCTAAATTTCTCATCCCCTGTACCGGTTACTATCCCTGCATTCATCATTTTATTTACAAATTTATCGGATTCATTTATGGTACCAATTATTGCGTATACGCGAACACCGATGTCTTTCGTTTTTATAGCTGTTTGTAACAAACGATAGCAATTCGAATCAAAAGTAGCCGCTTCATGAATACTCGTAATGCCCCCTGAAATGAAATGATCCGACGCAATTTTAACAGCTTTCATAAGTTCATCATCTGTATAGCTTGCTACATCATTCATCTTCATATTTGCAGCCTCAAATAATTTCCCTGTAATTTCTCCCTTCTCATTCTTTTCAATTACTCCACCTTGAGGATTCGGTGTATTTCCGTCAATTCCAGCCTTCTTTAGTGCTGCTGTGTTTACGATACAAATATGTCCGCACGTACGAGAAATGATGATTGGATGCTTCGTTGAAATGGCATCTAACTCTGCAATCGTTGGATACCTTTTCTCCTTTATGGTAGTTTCATTAAATCCCCAAGCTCTTATCCACTCACCTTCTGGAGTTTCCAACGCTTTTTTCTTAAGCTCATTCAGCACATCTGCAACAGAGTCGATGTGACTTTCTTTACAACTGATATTCAACTGAAAAACCCCATATAAAACCAAGTGTGTGTGTGCATCAATAAATCCAGGAAGAAGAGATTTGCCTGCTAAGTCAATGACTTCAGTCTTCTCCCCAATAAATTTATTCATTTCTAAATTTGACCCGACCCCAATTATTCGATTATCCTTTATTGCTACAGATTCCACTATTGAGTTTTGTCTGTCTGATGTAATAACCTCACCATTGATAAATACTACATTTGCATTCATACATACACCATCCTTTTTATATAAGTACAATTTAGTAATTGTTATCTATCATCCTATTCATTATCACAAGCGCAATTAAAACCCTTTCATTAAACGACATCCCTAGGATAAGGCGTTTTTCTTTGTTAGTAAAAGTGGTGCCCCTAACATTCCAATAAAAGAAAAAACCCATTGCATACCTCCCTTTATAAAGTGAACCTTTAATCATTCCATACTGTACACTTTTATATCGCAAAAATCATGCCATTAATTTGGAACGAAAACACGAAAAATAGACGGAAAATTATAAAAATTTTAATTAAATCTAGCTATTGTGAGATATAATGAATTAAATTCGTTTCAACTGATTCATAAATGGTTCGTTCTTTTCACTAATCTCTATCAATTTTGAACCACTTTTGGTTCGAAATTGATGCATGAATAGGAGGATTCACGTCATGTCCGACATTCCTGTCCAAATTGAAAACAAATATCTTTTAAAAATTCTCGATAGTCTTGAAAGTGGGATGAATATTGTTGACAAAAATGGAACGATTATGTGGATAAATCAAGCAGGTTGTAAGCTTTTCAACAAAAGCAAGGAAGATTTAATTGGCAGGAATATTTTCGTTCTGAAAAAAGAAGGTGCATTCACTCCATCCGTAATCGAAATGGCTTTACAAAATGGAAGTTCTGTAACCACTGTGCAAGAAATCACCGGTGGTAATAAGATGACAGTAACAGGGGACATTATTTTGGATGAGCAGGAAAACCCCCTTTATTTTGTAGCACATGGTCATGATATAAACAATTGGATGGATAATGTTTCTAAGCTAGAATGGGAAGAATTAGCCCCCGTATTGAAGCGGTATTTGCTAGAAATAAAAAAAATGAATACCCGGTATATTCTAATGCAAGAGGAACAGTCCTTTATTGGACATAGTAAAATACATAATTTGCTTGCTGAAATCCTGGAAAGAGTGGCAAGTGTGGATTCAACTGTGCTTATTAACGGAGAAACAGGCGTTGGAAAAAACGTAGTTGCGAAACGTATTCATGAATTGAGTGAACGAAACAGTCAACCCTTTGTCCACTTAAATTGTGCAGCAATTCCCGATACACTTCTCGAATCTGAATTGTTCGGCTACCATAAGGGAGCCTTTACAGGTGCGAATTCAAAAGGGAAAACAGGACTCGTCAAAACAGCCGAAAAAGGAACGCTTTTTTTGGATGAAATTAGTGAACTTCCGCTACATTTGCAGCCCAAGCTCCTTCAATTACTGCAGGACAAGACCTATATGCCTATTGGCGGTTCACAGTTAGTAAAGGCTGATATTCGCATTATTGCAGCAACAAACCGAAAAATCGAGGAAATGGTAAAAGAGGGAAAATTCCGGGCCGATCTATATTATCGCCTTCATGTTTTACCAGTAAACATTCCACCGCTACGCGAGCGACATGAAGATATTTTTCCACTACTCCATTTCTATTTGCAAAAGTATAACCAAATATTCAACCAGACACGTACCTTCTCGCAGCAAACGATAGATGTTTTTCAACGTTACCAGTGGCCAGGAAATATACGCGAGTTGGAAAACACTGTTGAGCAACTCGTTATTATGGCTAAAAAAGAAGAAATCTCGATTCATGATTTACCAGATCGCTTTCACTCAGTAAGCATGGAAAAAGAAGCTTTACAATCTCTGAAAAAAGGCAACAACTTAAGCGAGATTATCGAAAGTATGGAAAAAACAATTATTGAACAGGCAATGAAGGAAAATAAGACTACACGTAAAACGGCAAAAGTTCTTGGAATTACTCAAACTTCACTGATCCGTCGGTTAAAGAAATACAATATCCGTAATGAAAAAGAATAGCTTTTTTGTTGTAGGGGGATATTTGATGGCTATAAGGCAGTACCCCATGCCCACCAAATTAAGATTTTGAAGTCCGTCCAAAATTTCATCTTCCCTTTTCCTATTCAAATGACTATTTTGTTAAAGTATAATTGGTCCGATATGATAGATTACTTCTAAATATTCACAGTTACTCTTTGTAATTTAAAAAGAGGACCTGCTATTCGTAGCAAATCCTCTTTTGTTAACCTGAAACTTAATAACAAATGCTTTCTTCAAATTATTTTTGAATGAATTCCAACAAAAAGGATATTTCCATTTTACTTTCATTCGCTATCAAGCATATACAGTTTCATACGAAATCGATTAAAAAGTCGTACCATCCTTTTTAACCTACATTGGATAATAAGACTGTAATGGATAATAGGACTGTGATGGATAATACGATTGTAATGGGTAATAAGGCTGTAATGGGTAATAAGGCTGTAATGAGTAACATGATTGTGATGGGTAATAAGGCTGTAATGAATAACACGATTGTGATGGATTATGGATTCCCTGCATTTGCTGCGCTTGAAATGCTTGTTGCTGCGCTTGTATAGCATGATGAACAGCTTGAATAGTACTTTGTGCAGGCCCCTGCCCCCCTAAAGGACGAATTTGCTTCTCATTGTAAAAACAATTACGAAACATTCTTTATTCACCTCACTCCTGCAGATATTTTTGTCTTCCACCTTTCATACTATGAATATTGAATTAAGGTGGATAATACATGAAACATTACACCTTGTAATTCCTAAATCTCTTTCTTTCAATTATTTTAACTTAATCCAATTTCCCATCCCCCTCTATCCACTTCATTGTTTTTTCTACATCTAATTCCGTATAAGTCTTTTCGCCATAGCGAACTGATTCATACAACGAAATAATGTCTCTCGTTCTACATATTCGTTTTAACCATTGTTGCATCGTTTCATAGGACCTTCTCTGTTCATGAAATGGTAAAGTCCTTTCCCATTCAACTAACGCTTTCCTTATCGTATCTGTAGGTAGCGTCTGCTTTAACTGATGCATCACTTTCTCGTTTTTTTCGGTTCTTACCGTATATTCTTTCGTTACCGATTGTTTCTCCTGTTCTATTTCTGATTTCATTAACTTTTTCCTAACTGATTTATAAAGAAAATATGTAATTACCGCTGCAATAACTACATAAAAAACTACAGTAATCCATGAATTTGAAAGAAAAGAAAATACGTCTCCCCATGAATTTTCCTTTTTAAAACCTTTAAATTTTTTACCCGTTGGCGTCCTATCCCTATTTTCTCCTACTTTTGTATTTTCCAAAGGTCTTCCAGTGCCATAATCTTCATTATTTTCATTGTTTATTGTTTCCTTATAAATTTTTTTAGATTTCTTCTCACTAAAAAAACGCTCTTTTACTATGTCTTGTACATGCACCACACCTTGTGATAACGATATTGCACTAATCGTAAAAAAAAGTATGATTAAAGCTCTTACACTCCATAACTTCACTTTTATATGCCGCGCTTTATTAACCATGACATAAGCCCCTTCTTATTCTTTAATTACAATCCATTTATTCGTTCTACTATATTTCTTTGGTGAAGTACCAAGAATTAAAGGAACTGCATCCAGTTCCTTACGACGAAAGCCAGCAGTGTAAAAATAAGAAGATGATACAGGCGTATCTTGGTCCGATATTGAGGCAAGTATTTTTAATACATTCTGCAAATGTTTTCGATTATCGCCGTTCTTTATATGTAACAATCCATTATCTTTTACGCTATTGATCCATACTTCAAATGAACAGTTTTGCATGAGCAGTTGTTTGCTTATACCTGCGGTTAATTCAATAAGCTCTTCAATATCATTTCGTAAAGAAACGCCACTTTTATTTTGTAAATTGAGATAGATCGCATATTTATCAGATTGTGTTCGTTCATATTTTTTCGCAGTTATCGTTCCTGTTTTCGCTGTTGCACTCCAATGGATGGAACGAAAATCTTCATTTTCATAAGATTTTACGCCCATTACTTTCGTCTCATCATATAGCGGTGAAGACATCGCTTTTCGAAATCCCCGTGACCATTCTTGTAATTCAGGAACTTGCATTTTCGGAACGGCTGGTAAAACTAAATAGGACGGCGTATCAACTTGTTTATATGTTATATGGTTCGTTATGAATCCAAAGGGATCAGTAATAACAATTTCAACTTCTTCCCATTTCGCGATTCCTCTTTTTAAAGCTACAGCTTGCAAATCAAATGAAACTGACTCTCCTCCTTTTATATTGAAATTCATATAATAATTTGAACCTGTACTATGATTTTTGTTTAGTTCTTCATGATCCCAAGTTAGCTTATTTTCACATTTAAATCGAAATACAACATTAAAAATAGGGAAAATCGATTTGTTTGAAATTATTATTTTGCAAGTGTTCGTTTCACCAATAAAAACATTCGAATTCCCTTGATCGTATTCCCAGTAAATACGAGATACTTTCCGTATGTATACATGCGCAGCACCTATTAAAATTAAATACAAAAATACGAGAGATAAAAACAGTAGATTACTTGAAAATATACATAAAATAACGGCTACAACTGACATAACTCCTATTATGAAAGGCTCCGCTAAAGGTGTATACACAAGTTGTTGCTTCATCGTACATTCTCCACTGGCACATCGATCGTATGAAGAATTTCTTTAATAATTTGTTCTTTCGTCGTTTTCATTTCCCCTTCAATCGTCAGTGTTAAACGATGAGCACAAACGGATGTTGCTAGTAGCTTTATATCATCTGGTGTACAATAATCTCTTTCATTTAATATTGCTCGTGCTTGAATTGCTCTCATAAATGCCAATGTGCCTCTCGGGCTTACACCGATTTCAATTAACTCATGTTTACGAGTTGCTTCAATTATTTCAAGGAGATAATCTTGCACATCATCCCCTACTAACACTTCTCTTGCACGCTTTTGCATTATAATAATTTCTTCACTTGAAATAATAGAGTGTAATGTTTCTAATGGATCATTCATTTGAAACCGATTCATCATTTCCTTTTCAGCTTCTCTCGTAGGATAACCTTGGCGAATCGTAAGTAAAAATCGGTCTAATTGAGCATCAGGCAAAGGAAATGTACCAGCAGATTCAAGAGGATTTTGCGTTGCAATTACTAAAAAAAGTTCTGGTAATGAATGCGTTTGTTTCGCAATCGTAACAGTACGTTCTTCCATAACTTCGAGTAACGAAGATTGTGTTCTCGGTACAGCCCGATTAATTTCATCCACTAATACTATATTTGCAAAAATCGGTCCTAACCTCGTTTTAAAATCCGATTCCTTCACATCAAAATATTCAAGACCAATAACATCCCCAGGCAAAGTATCCGCTGTGAATTGTATTCTTTGAAATTTAGCGTCCACACTTTTTGCCAAACTTTTTGCTAATGTTGTTTTTCCCGTACCAGGTACATCTTCTAATAAAATATGTCCTCTTGCTATAAGAGCTATTGCAGTCAGCTCAATTGATTCATCTTTCCCTATAATAACCTTCGAAATATTGTTAGTGATTTTCTTTAATATGTTCATTTTTCACTACCACCTTCAAATATTTATAAAATTAAGAATATTTTTCCCGAATTATAGCACATTACGTTAGAAGTAAATATATTCCTATCAAAATAAAAAAGATGACCCCAGCAACACGCTAAAGTCATCTTTTTCTACCTTATTATTTTACTAACTCTCCACTATAAACTTTTACATCAAGCGGAGCAGTTAAAAATTGTGGTGCTTTGCTAACGAAAGATGTGAAGTGTTCACTCGTATTATGACTCGCAACTGCTGCTTCATCTTTCCATACTTCTACCATCGTATAAACACTTTCTTTTTCTGTATCTTTATTAAGATTATAAGATACATTTCCACTTTCTTCTCTTGAACCATGAAGAAGTGGCTGAATTTCCTCTAAAAATGATTGTTGTTTTGCTGGATCTACTTGAAATATTGCGTGAATAATAATCATGGTGTTTCCCCTCTCATATTCCACTTATTTCTTTAAAATTACTTCCACTCAGCAACTTTTTCAACTGGAAGACGTACTGATTGATAACCACTGTCAGCAGCTTTTCCGATTGAAATTAACATTACTGGTACGTGACGCTCTTTATCTAATCCGAATGCTTCTGCGATTTGGTCTTTTTCAAATCCACCAATTGGGCAAGTATCATAGCCGTGAGCACGAGCTGCTAGCATAAATTGCATTGCTACAAGACCACCGTCAATTAATACCGTATCTTTCATTACTTCTGGTGTAACCATAGAGAAGTAACCTGAAAGTTTTTTCATTTGATCTTCTTTTACTTCAGCTGGCATTAAACCACGCTCTACTGCTGTACCGTAAATTTCTTCTGCGTTATCAAAGTTGTTTAAGTCACCAAATACAGCGATCATTGCTGAAGATGTTTCTACTTGAGATTGATTGAATTTCGCAAGTGGCGCAAGTGTTGCTTTCGCTTCGTCACTTTCAATTACTAAAAATCTCCATGGTTGCATGTTCACTGAAGATGGCGCAAGTGTTGCTTCTGTAAGAATTTCTGTCATTTCTTTTTTGCTAATTTTCACTGAAGGATCGTACTTACGAATTGAACGGCGTCCTGTTAAAATTTCGTTAAAATCATTTGTTTTTAGTAAGTTTGTCATAGTTGTATTCTCCCTTTTTTATAATTCTTTTATGTTTTCTTGAATGCGATCTAACATCGTTAAAAGATTATCGCGTTCTTCTTCACTTAACCCTTTAAATGCAGATGCTGCGAAACGCTCTTTTTCCTCTTGAAACGCCTGAATTTTATTTCGTCCCTCTTCTGTAAGAGAAACTAACGTAATTCTGTTATCATCTGGATTTTTACGTCTTGTAATCATTCCGTTTGCTTCCAGCTGTTTTAAATGCCTCGTAATCGCAGCATTATCAATATTCACTTCTTGCTGAAGTGCTTTTTGACTAATTTCACCTACTTCATATAACTGAAGTATAAGCTCTAATCGAGACTGGCTCATACCGGTACACCCTTCAAACTTCGAACTTACTTCTTTATTTAGAAAGTGTAATTTATATAAAATTATCGCTTCTTTTGAGCATGAACTTGTCAAATTACCCCTCCTTTACATCCAATATAAAAACGTTTGATGTATCAATAGTTGATATGTCAATTAATATAATCTATATCGATTTAGAATGCAAGCATTTTGTTTTCATTTATATTTTTCCAAATTAAGGCGCCTTGTCGCGTTACAAAAAATGGGAATTACATTATAATAGTAATAATTTAAATGACTGGAGAGTGATTGTAATGCGGCAATACACAAATAGAAATGAGGAATTAAAAATGGAAAATGAAATGAGGATATTCACATATGACAACAATAAATATAGGGATTGTCGCGCACGTAGACGCTGGCAAGACGAGTTTGACTGAGCGTATTCTTTATGAAACGAATGTGATTAAAGAAATTGGCCGAGTTGATAGCGGAAGTACGCAAACTGACTCAATGGAATTAGAAAGACAGCGCGGAATTACGATTAAAGCATCTGCCGTTTCTTTCTTTATTGATGATTTAAAAGTAAATGTCATTGATACACCTGGACACGCTGATTTTATCGCTGAAGTGGAGCGATCATTCCGCGTTTTAGACGGTGCGATTTTAGTTATTTCTGCCGTTGAAGGCGTGCAAGCACAAACGAAGATTTTAATGCGAACACTACAGAAACTAAACATACCGACTGTTTTATTTGTTAATAAAATTGATCGTAGTGGCGCAAATACTGAAAAAGTTGTGAAACACATAAAAGAGATTCTTTCAAATGAAGCATGCCCCTTCTACTCTGTAAAAAACGAAGGAACAAAAGAAGCACGGATTATTGAATATAAATCATATGACGATTGTATGGAACTGTTAGCACCATATAACGAGTCATTGCTTGCATCATATGTAAATAACGAAATACTCCCGGACGCACTATTAAGAAAAGAACTAGAAAAACAAATACAACAAGCAAATGTTTATCCAATCTTTTTCGGTTCAGCAATGACAGGTATGGGCGTAACTGAACTACTTGAAAAACTTCCGGCCCTAATTCCAGTTAATAAACCGGCGCAAGATAAAACATTATCCGGTGTTGTTTTTAAAATTGAACGTGAACCTTCTGGCGAAAAGATTGCTTACGTAAGAGTTTTTTCAGGTAGTTTACACGTTAGAAAATATGTTGATATACAGCGTGGAGAGTCTCTATCACATAAAGAAAAGATTAAAAAAATGTGCATGTTTCATAATGGAGATACCGTTCACTCTTCTACTGTTCAAAGTGGAGAGTTTTGCAAAGTGTGGGGACTAAGTGATATAAAAATTGGTGATATTATCGGTGAACGGACGGATTATATAAAAGATATTCACTTTGCTGAACCGCAAATGGAAGCTGCAATTGATGTATTAGCAAAAGAGCGAATTCATGATTTATACGCTGCACTTATGGAACTATGCGAAGAAGATCCTCTCATTAAAGTGTGGAAAGACGATGTTCATAATGAACTATATATTCGTCTTTTCGGTGAAGTGCAAAAAGAAGTTATTGAAACAACACTTTATGAAAAATACCGTCTACAAGTTACCTTTTCAAACACGCGAGTTGTATGTATTGAAAAACCAATTGGCTTAGGTAATAGCGTTGAAGTAATGGGCGAAAAAACGAATCCATTTTACGCGACAATCGGTTTCAAAGTTGAACGGGGTGAACTTAGCTCTGGCATAACGTATAACTTAGGCGTTGAACTTGGATCATTACCTTTAGCGTTTCATAAAGCGATTGAAGATACAGTATTTCAAACGTTAAAACAGGGATTATACGGATGGGAAGTTACGGACATTTCAGTCACATTAACACATACTGATTATGCTAGTCCTGTTACAACAGCGAGTGACTTTAGAAACTTAACACCGCTCGTTTTAATGAATGCTTTAAAGCAAGCTGAAACATATGTGTTTGAACCATTAAACGAATTTGAATTAACTGTCCCAGAGCACACAATTAGTACTGCAATGTATAAACTAGCTGCCATTCCAGCAACTTTTGCAGAGCCTTTATTATATAATGACTCCTACCATTTAACAGGATCATTACCTGTTGCGAAAACGGAGAATTTTAAACGAATGCTCCATTCATTTACAGAAGGAGAAGGAATCTTCACAACGAAGCCAGCTGGTTTCACAAAGCTGAAGGCTCCCTTCCCTACTCGAAAACGTGTTGACTTTAATCCGCTGAATCGAAAGGATTATTTGCTTCATGTGTTGAAGGCTTATTAAATAAAAAAGAGGTGCAAATTGCACCTCTTTTTGCATGTATTGAAACTTAAATTAGTTTGTCCTAACAACTTCTCTAAGTTTTTCTATTACTTTTGCTATAGCTTCAATTGAATTCTCTGTTTCATATTCCCCAACATTTAAAGAATGGTTCGCATTCTTAACAACATCAATTCTTAAATTCGTTTTATGTAATTGATTAATTTGATCTACATTGTATTGGTGATCTTTATCCCCAATTACTATAAGCCCTTCGTGACGACTATGTAACATTGAATCAAAAATGGAATCAAGAGTTAGTAAAGGTGTCAATAATATCATTTTTGACTGTAAGTATTCCTCTCTCTTCATTAAATCATTTGCGATTGGAATTGTTCCAAGTGATTTTCCTAAAAACATTGAATTGCTATAGCGTCCATTTTTCAACACTTCATTCATTACAGGATCAATATCATCCATCATTATTTGCACTACTTCTTCCATTGGTTCATTCATTACCTGTTCATCGTAAGAATAGTGAATATGCACTACATCTATTTTATGTTCAAGCATTAACATCGTTGCATAATAAAATAACGGTTTATCATAATTGTAACCTGAACCTGAGAACATAAAGCAAACCGTACTAGAACCTTTTTCGATATGTGTGTAATGAATTACTTTGTCATTTATATGTACCTCTTTTTTAGTTCCCTTCACCCTTTTCTCCCTCCGAATACCTTTACTTTTGTAAAACGATATGTTCTGTATGAACTGCTATATCCTTTACTTTCTCTTTTATAAATGCTGGCTGTAAGTTATATGCATGTAATTCTTCTACTGGCACCCACTTAAACAAATACGTTCTACCCTCTTCTTCCAAAATATATTGATCCGCTCCATTTGCAGGCAATTCATGCAGATCTACTTCATAATAAAAACTAATCTCATGAAACTTTCGCTCAGAAAGTGTAAAGAAATTTTCTACTGACCATATTAATCTCTTCCCTTTAATAGGAACACCTAGTTCTTCTGCAAGCTCTCGTTTTAACGCATCTTCACTATTTTCTAGCATTTTCACTCTTCCGCCTGGTACGTACCAAAAATCTTCACCGTCACCTTGCTGAATAAGAATCTTATTACTCTGTTTACAAATTGCTCCGACTCGGTAATTAAAACATGTTTTCTCTACTTTAAACGTAAGATCCACTATTTTTTACCACCTTTATATAGTTTTGGATTAAGAGATAAAACAATTGTAATTGCAAGTATGTACAATAAAAAACTATTTTCACAAGCATTTTACCTAATTACACACTATTATTTATAAATTAAGATTACTAAATCCACTCATGTCTTTCGATATTTTTAGATAAAAAACACTATTCTAACTATTTATTCATTAGTTTTTGCTAACTAACTCGTTGTAATGAATAAAAATAATAATTTTCATCCCATAATAACAGGTTGAATATTCTTAATTTTTATATTGTTTCTTTTGTTTTTACCAATTAATATAAATATGTGGAATAAAAGTAGATATTTGGATATATCTACCGTATTAAATAACAAAATTGTTTCATGGGGGGAAATATGTGTTTACTAAATTGAAAATAGGAATGATTACTTCTCTTTTTGCTTTTACAACATTTACATCTGTGATTTCTGCTGAAGAGAAACCGAAAGATCAGCCAAAATGGGAAGAGTGGATAAAGGAAAATGCACAAAAGTTGAACGAACCAAATGCACAAACAAATGAAGATTTATCCTTTTTAAAAGAAAAAGCAAAGGATAAACGAATTGTTCTACTTGGTGAAAGTACACATGGGGCTAAAGAAATAAACCAATCAAAAGTACGTATGATTAAGTATTTACATGAAGAGATGGGATATGATGTTATTGCATTTGAAACAGGATTTGCGGAGGCAAATGCTGTAAATCAAAACCTCGATCAATTAACTGCTTTGCAGGCCATGAAAAAATCTTTATACGGTGTTTGGCATACTGAAGAAATTTTAGAGCTATTTCAATATATAAAAGATCAAAAAGAAAAAGGAACACCTCTTATATTAACAGGGTTTGATGCTCAATTCAGGTGGTATTCTTATTTCCCTGAGTTTGCAAAAGAATGGTTAGAAAAAATTAATCCTGAAATTGCTAATGATATAGAAATAGCTCATAAAGAATTACTCAATATAGAGGAGAAAATTGCACCTGTAGATAATAAGTACTCCTACGAACAATATAAAGCGGACGTTCAGCAAGTAATAGCGAAATATGAAAAAATTAAAGCGTTTGTTCAACAACATAAAACCGAATTAAATAAGATAGCTCCATCAAATACATACGATGTAAATCTATTAGAAAAGACTATCAGTATACGCATTGATACAATTAAAACACTCCAAGATGCTACTGTAAAAGAAAAAAACTTTATTTACCCAACAAACTTTAAACTTACAGATCTATCACTTTATATTCGAGATCAAAAGATGGGACAATCTTTAGCTTGGTTAAGTGATATTCAATACAAAAATAAAAAAATCATTGTATGGGGACATAACTATCATATCCGAAAACAAAATTCAAAAATGATACTCGATTGGACCAAATACGAACAATACAATTTTAAAGCGCCCAATATGATTGATTATTTACCTCAACAGATAAAAGATCAAATGTACACAATTGGCGTATATGCATATAGCGGAAATAGTTGGGATAGTACTGAACTTGATAAAATAGTCCCTATAGATACAGACCATGCTGAACAAAGTATCGAGAATATATTACGAACATCTCAAAACTCTAATGTATTTGTCAATTTGAAAGGAGAACGCAATCGTCCAGAAACATCTTGGATGTTTACTCCTACTACCGCAAGACACTGGGGTGATAAAGACTTTGAAGAAATTTTGAAGCCAATTGAACAATACGATGGCATACTATGGCTAGAACGTATTTCGCCATCACAATATAAGTAAGGAAAAGAGCACACTTTCGCTATGAATAAGTGTGCTCTTTTCTATTCATAATAATTACTATAGTTTAGAAATTAATAGAATATCTCCTAGAATAAAGCTATATACAATAAATTATACCACCCCTTAAAATCAAATCATTCTGAAAACACCCTTATTTACCCTTCGTTACACCACTTCTCTAATAATACTCTCTCCCTCTCACCTGAAATACCTGCTTTTAATCCCCTTTCTTCCATTTCTTTCATCCACTCATACACATCTGTAACAGTATCTTCTAATCTTCTAAAAGTAAGCCCTACTTTAACAGCATTCTCGACACTAATAGAAAATCCACCTTTCCATGGCTTCGTTTCACCTTCTAACGAAAAAGTTTCAGGAAGCCATAATGGCATCTCCGTCCATGGCTGTACTTTATTCTCATGCATAAATGATTCATCAACCCAAACGAATTCAGCATCACTATTCGTAACTTCTTTACACGTATTTAATAGTTCTTCCATCGCCAATGTATCATTCGGTCCTGTTACATTGAATGTACCTACTTTATTATGTTCTGCCATGTTTAGTCCAAAACTCGCAACATCCCTTATATCAACGAACTGCACTGGACGGTCTTTCCTTCCTGGAACTAACACTTTTCCACCCTTTGCTACGCGCTGAATCCAGTATGGAAGCCGATCTGTATAATCAAACATTCCCGAAAGAAGTCCTGCTCTTACATGTAAAACACGCCCTGGCCAATACTTCTCTGCTTCTTTTTCACATAACACTTTAAGCGCACCATAATGCTCATAAGGAGATATTTCACCATTCTCTACAGCCTTGATTTGATCAGCCGGTGGTTCAGGTTGTAATGTATAGTCTTCTTTTATGTGGTGGGGAATCCAGTCTTTATACACGGAAAGGCTTGAGATGAATATATAGTGTTTTATATTATCTTTTAATACTTCTCCTACAATTCTAATGTGATGCGGAGAAAATCCACATGTATCTATGACAACGTCCCATTTTCGATTTTCTAAACTTGATACATCGTCATTCCTGTCACCAATTAACTGCTCCACTTCAGGAAAAATTTCTTTATTTGTTCCACGGTTGAATAATGTAACTTCATGCCCTCTCTTTAAAGCCTCTTCTACAAATGCTCTTCCTAAAAAACGTGTACCACCTAGTATTAGAATTTTCATGGTTCTCCCCCATTCGCGATTAAAAATCCTTTCTAATGTTTAACGATTTTTTGTTGTGAAAAGTTACGGTGGATCTGTTGTTTTACTTTAATTTTAATTCTATAAGCAAAAAAGAGACCATTTTGAAAAATTAATCAAGATGGTTTCTAAATTAAAAAGTAATTATATTTTATATGTATCTTAATTAAATTGCTAACTCTCATTCTGTTCATTAATTCTTTAACTCCGCACAACTTCCCCATCAACAACGAAAAATAAGTCCGATGCAAAGGCATCGAACTTATTTTTTTAAGCTTGATAGCTAATAGGTTTGAATTAAAATTAATATGAAGTCCAGCCGCCGTCTACAGAAATCACTTGTCCGTTTACGAAACTAGCTTCGTCTGAGCCTAAGAAGATAGCCAGTTGTGCAACTTCTTCTGGTTGTCCAGCACGTGGATTAATTGCCATACCTAATGCCAGGCGGCTTGCACCAAATTCGCTCATATTTGTCATTGTAGAAGCAATGTTTGTTATGACTGCTCCAGGAGCGATACCGTTACAACGGATGTTGTTGTTAGCATACATAAAGACCGTGTTTTTTGTTAGGCCAACGACTGCATGTTTAGATGCTGTGTAAGCAGCACCAGCACGTGCACCGTATAATCCACCTGCAGAAATATTATTGACGATCGTACCATGTCCTTGTTCCAAGAATAGATTCACTGCAATACGCATTGTTTTCATTACAGATACTGTATTCACAGAGAAAACCTTCTCCCAGCGTTCGTCTGAAATTTCACCAACAGGCTCCATTCCATCCATGATACCTGCATTATTAACAAGAATATCTAATTTCCCGTAAGCTTGTTTTGTTTCATCGAAAAGGCGCTGAATATCTTCATCAGAGGTAACGTTTGTTTGAACTGCAATGGCCTCTGCACCTGTAGCTTTAATTCCTTGTACTACATGTTGAGCCCCTTCTAAGTTTAAGTCTGATACAACGACTTTTGCTCCTTCTTTTGCATAACCTTCTGCAATTGCTTTCCCCATGCCTGACGCAGCACCAGTGACAATTGCTACTTTACCTTTTAATCTCATCTGAAACGGCCCCCTTTATCTTTTATTGCACAGTTGTTCAATAAAAATTATAATAATATAAAAGAGCGCTTACAATGAGCAAAAAAGCGATAAATGTTCAATAATTAACACATCGTACGAAATGTGTCCAATAAGAGGTGAAAAAAATGATGCGTACAGATATGCGTATTGTGAAAACAAAAGAGGCGTTACATAACGCATTGTTAGAATTATTAAACGAAAAAACTTTAGAAGTCATCTCCATCTCAGAAGTTTGCAGAAAAGCAAAAATAAATCGTGGTACATTTTACTTGCATTATAAACAAGTAGAAGATTTATTTGAGGAGTATTTTAAAGAAATTACAGCAGATTTGACACGTTCTTATCAAGAACCTTATCGCTACGTATCAGTATTGAAAACTAGTAAATTAGATCCTTCTACAATTCGGATTTTTCATCATATCGAAAAATATAAAACTTTCTATAGAATTGTTTTTTCAAAAAAGGTTCCTTTAATGTACTATTATTTATTTTTCGAGGAAATAAAGCATTTGTTACTTCACGATAAAGAGGCTTTGCTTAAAGAAGGAGTGAACCATTCACTTTATTGTTCCTACCAAGCGAATGCGATTATTGGCATCATTATTGAGTGGTATCAAAATGATTTTTCTTATAATACAAGTTATTTAAATGATCAACTTGTTCAATTTTTAAATATAGGAGTAGACGGTTAATTTAAAACAAAGTTGTTTTATGGAATTTTTCATTCCGTCTATTTTCATTTCATATATAATTAAAATATCGGATATTCGATTAACAACTTATATATACTTAGGTAGGTGAAAAATATTAATAGAAACATAGTTTATCATTCTACATTATGTATTTATTGTCTCACATCGCTTGTATATATTATCTTACTGAACATAGAAAATGGTCGTAACTATTTAGGATTTACGATGGTTGTTCCGCTTTTAGCTGTTATTTTATATCAGAAATTATATAAGAAACAAAAAATAGTTCATACATTTGGAATTTCACGTCCCAAAATAAAAACACTCCTTTTCTCCATATTATTCCCACTACTTCTAGGACAATGTCTCCATTTTTATTTTTATATTTATGATATAAAGTTCTTATATAATCATTGGAATGAATTAGGATTTCTCTTGCTTGTTGGTCTTACAGTTGGATCTTTTTCTGCATTATTAGAGGAAATCATATGGCGTGGAAATTTTCATTACCATTTACGAAAAAAATATTCATTAACGCAAACAGCAATCATTACTGCATCGCTTTGGTCTTTATGGCATTTACCAGTAGCACTCTTTTATAAGAACTATGAGTTATGGATTGTAGGAATATTTAGCTATCTCTCGTTATTATTTATATTATCTATAATTTTGACCTATACGAGAGAGTATAGCCGTTCTGTAATAACACCTACAATTTTACATGGTATGTTTAATGTATTTTATTTAACAGATGGAGTGGCAACCAAGTGCAATATTAGCCTAATGGAATTAACTAAATTTATCTTGCTGGCAATTGTGTTTGGCATGATATACCTTATACATCGAAAAGTTAAAGAATAATTTACAATAACAGAAAAAGGTGTTTCAGCTTGCAGTTGAATGTACCTTAATTAACTCATAAGTACTTCAACACCTTGCAATTATTCAATAATCGTATAGGTGTTGAAGTTTTCTAATCTTAATTTAACGACTTCTTTCTCACAACACTTACTTCTATCATGGAGAACAAAACAAGTATAACTAAATCTTTTATTCTCATTTTCATAAAAATACACATCTTAATCTTTTAAATAAGGAAGGATACAGTCTTTAATTAAATTCCATCTATCCCCCGCTTCTGGTACAATTTCAGATGCAATCGCCACCACCAATTCCTTCTCCGGTATACAACAAACCACATTCCCACCATCACCCATTGCACAGTATGAAAAGATTCCATCTTCTTCTCGTAACCACCATAAGTAACCATATCGATTTGAATTCATCGCTATTGATTCTTGTACCCATGCTTTCGAAAGAATTTGCTTTCCATTATAAGTACCATTACTCAAATATAATTGGCCAAACTTCGCCATATCTCTAGCTGTTAGCGTAAGTCCCCAGCCGCCCGTCGAAATACCATTTGGATCGTGAACCCATCCTTTTACATCTTTTCCGAATAAGTCATCGAATTCAAATGCTTTCATATTGTAGTTTGGAATTTCTCTCATACTGATAGGCTGAAATAGGTGTTCGTTCGCAAACTCACGAGCACTTTTACCTGTTATGCTCGTAATGATTGCTGATAGTAAATGCGCTCCTGCGGACGAATATTTAAAAGGTCCAATTTCTCCTCCTTTTCCGATTCTATTGAGTGTATACTGCACCCAATCCTGTTGTGTACATAATTCTTCTAACGGTTCCTGCCAGTCTACAAAAGGATATGGCGCTGTCATTGTTAGAAGATGGCGTACTGTTACTTCAGATGCCTTAAGTTTATATTCAGGGAAAAACTCTATTACTTTTTGATCAACGCTCTTTATATATCTTTTATCTATACATATCCCAATTAGCGCAGAGATTATCGTTTTTGTAACTGACGCTACATGAAATGCATCATCTATACTGTAGCCGTTATAATAGCTCTCAAAAATAACATTACCTTTCTGCACCACTAACATTCCATTAACATTTTCATATTCTTCTTTTATAATCTGATCTAACTTTTCAGCAGTTTTCATTATTCCTTCCCCTTTAACCTATAATTAAAAAGGTTCGATAGGTACATATATATCAACTATATGTTTATGTTCGGGATACTGCTTTGGATCATTTCTATACACTTCAAATGGATACGAGTCTCTCGGTTTATATCCGCTATTTGGCAACCATTCACCGTATAAGAAATCCCATGCTCCTTTATATTCATCTTGGAATATTTCAAAATGTCCTACTGCATACTTGCCTGAAGGTATTACCATTATTCCTATGTCGTTCGTTTCTATTGCGGATTCATCTGGAATTGTTATACATAAACTTGTTCTTAAATGATAGTCCTCAGTAAATTCATGATGATCGTGGTAAATGGTTAATACTTTCGTATCCTCAAATACATGATAGTTTTGCTCAACTGCGTAATGAAATAGTTTTTCTATCATTTTCGGAAACGCTATAGTTAACTCTCCATATGTACCGATATGTCTTATGTATGCGACGTTTATATTGTTCGCTGTTACAATTTCAACATTCCCTCGAACCTTCTTACATTCATTGTATTGAGAAGATTCACTTACGTCTTTGCAATTCTTGCTATTGTGGTTTCGATATTGAGACGGACTTACACCATAATGACTTTTAAATGTTCGGGAGAAAACTGCTGAATCTGTGAATCCGAAGTGATACGCAATATCTGTAATCGTCATGTCGATGCGATATGTAAGTAGATGTGTTGCCCTTTCTAACTTCAATCGATTTACATATCGTGATAACGGCTCATCTACTATTCCTTTAAAAATCCGATGAAAATGAAACTTTGAAAATCCTGCTACATCGGCTAACTCTTCAATGGATAGTGAACTATCTATGTTGGATTCTATATAATCTTGAACTGTATGTATACGTCTTAAATACTCATTTCTACTTTGTTTACTCTCCATACTCCTATCTCCTCACAACAAAAAGGCTAACTTTACGTCAGCCTACTTTACACATTTTTTAAAAACAAAACTCTACTCCCGCCGTTTCCATCATAATTTGTATGTACGGATACACCTTCTATTTCATCATCCCCAGCCTCAATTCGAAAGCCTATTTCTTGATGAAATTGTATCGATTTTTTATTTACTGGTGATGTGATTGCTTTTACAACTTTACGATTGTTTGCACGAGCGGCATCAAAGAAATAAGAATACAATGTCGACGCGATTCCTCTTCTTCTAAACTTCGGATTTACACCGATAAAATGAACATATGCTTCATCTTTATATGTTTGTGAAAAAAATCCGCATAAGAAACCTAACGTTTCTCCCTCTTCTTCAATGATAAAACTCGTTTCTTGAAAGTGAACGAAAAACAGCTTCGGCAACATATTAGCCATGTTTCTCCCGCCCCACCAATCATTTAATACAGAATGAATCTTTACATAATCTTCCCCTTGAATGTTTCTTACTCGCATGTATTTCTCCCTCTCACTCACTTCATTTTTTCATATATTTTAATAACCGTTTCGACTAACAGAATGAATACCCATATCCCGCAAAATACAAGCACAGACTGGAATATCGATCCAATTACCATAACACCAACTGCACCTGTTATTGAAAATGATATTCCACCAAGCCCTGGATCCTGTATAAGTGCTCCAGTAGAAAAAGCGGTTATAATAGATACTATTAAATAAATCACACTCATTATTTTTAATATTTTTATAGAAAGATACGAAGTTTGTTCTTCTTCCACTTGTGATAATTCGATCTCTCCGCTCGCAATTCCTTTTTGCAAACAGTCTTCACATAAAAATTCTTCCTTAATTTTTTTACCACCATGCAACGTACCTGTTATTTCTTTACATCGTGAACACTTTCGATTTATCATTTTGTTATCACTCCAATCTCGTAAGATTATACTTATATAATTCTGTATTTACCTTAATATTCCTTTTATGTATTTTATAGAGAAATGAGGTGTTTTATGATGTCTAAACTTACTTTTGGTTATAAAAAGCCCACTGAACAGTATGTATTACGACCTAGTTGCTATGCGGTTATTTTTAACGATACTTGCTCAAAAGTGGCTGTTATCCAAAAAGGAGATCGTTACTTTTTACCTGGTGGCGGTATGGAAGGTAACGAAACAAAAGATGAATGTTTGCATCGTGAACTACTAGAGGAATTAGGATGGGCTGTTGAAATTGATCAATATATCGGTAATGCAATACGATATTTTTATGCGGAAAAGGAAGATACATATTATTTAAACGATGGGCTCTTTTACATTGCAAACATGGTACAGAAACAAACCGATAACTGTGAAGAAGATCATGTTTTAAAGTGGGTGTCTCCATTACATGCTATAGAGCTTTTAATTCATGATCATCAAAAATGGGCTGTTGAACAAGCGCTTTTATTACAAAAACAAAAAGGATCTCCTTCTATATGAAAGGGATCCTTTTTACCTTTAGCTTACTTTTTTCAAATTGAGAGCAGGCTTTTTGATTCCGCCTTTTTTGACTACATATAAACCGATGAAGATAATAAGACCGCCAACTAATTGCATCATATTGATTTCCTCTCCGATTGTTACAGCTGCAAAGATAACTGCGAATAATGGTACAAGATACATATAAACCATTACTTTCGTTGAACCTATTTTACTAATACCGACATACCACATGGCAAGTCCGAAGATTGTCGCAAAGACGATTGAATATGCTAGAGAGCCCCAGCTTGGCATATCTACTGGCCACGTTAACGTATTTACATTGAATAAACAGTATATAACTAGCGGTACAATTCCAATTAATGTAGACCATGATGTAACTCTCATTGCAGAGTATTTTGTAATGAGAGGTTGCGCTAAAATTGGATACCATCCCCACGCAATTGCTGCGACTAATCCAATTACATTTCCGAGCCATGCATATTCGTAAGTAGCTCCTCCCGTATGCCCTGTTAATAAAACAAATGCTGCACCAATAAAGGCTATTATTGAACCAATTTGTACTTTCATCGAAAAGCGTTCTTGTTTGTGTAATACTGCTAATATCCCTGTAAAAATCGGTGACATCGCAATTAATAATGAGGCGTTCGTTGCTGAAGTATATTTCACAGATAGCATAAACATCGTTTGATACATCGTCGTTCCAACGATACCGACTGCTAATAATCGTAACCAATCTTTTCTTTCAATACGTAATGAGCGTTCCATCATAAATGTAATAAGTAATAATACCGGTGATGCTACTAAAAATCGTAAACTATTAAATTGAATGGATGACATAAATGCCACGCCATACTTTCCAATTGTATAATTTGCTCCCCATACTAATGCAACTGATACTAGGAGCCACTCCATTTGCCATCGTTTCATCCGAATCTCCCCTTCCCTATTTAGCATAGTAAAATTGGCTGGATAAAACACCGTCCAATTGGCTGTTTTTTTACCCAGCCAATTTGTTATACTTGATGTATATAAGATTTGCGGAGGCGTTTGTATGGAATGGAAGCTAGATAACGACAGTAAAATCCCAATTTATCAGCAAGTTGTTGACTTTATTGAAAAACGTATAACATACGGAGAGCTTCCCCCAGGTAGCTTCCTCCCTTCAGAACGGAAATTAGCTACACAGTTAAATGTAAACCGAAGTACGGTAACGACTGCTTATAATGAACTTCGCGCTATGGGAATTGTAGAAAGTACGACTGGTAAAGGTACACGTGTAAGTACACATATGTGGGGCGTTTCTCCAACATTAACGCCGAACTGGAGAGGTTTCGTAGAAGGTGGTACTTTTTTACCAAACTTACCGCTACTTCGCCATATTCGGGCAGAAGTACAACAAAATGAAAACATGATAGATTTTGCCAACGGAGAGCTCGGTTGTAATCTCTATCCTCACGATCAACTACAAACGATTTTACGAGAACAACCGTTAACACAGTCATTAAGTTACGATCATCCGCAAGGGTATCTCCCGCTAAGGCAAGCGGTAGTAAAATATATGAAAGATTATTTAAAAATCGAAGCGACTGAACAATCCATTATGATTACATCTGGTGCCCAGCAAGCACTCCACCTAATCGTACAATGCTTATTAAATCCAGGTGATGCAGTCGCTTTTGAAAGTCCTTCACACTGTTATTCATTACCGTTATTCCAATCAGCAGGTATTCGTATTTTCCCATTACCTGTCGATGAGCACGGTATTAATCCAGATGATGTGCAAGAGTTGTATAGAAAGCATCGTATTAAAATGATCTTTTTAAATCCAAATTTCCAAAATCCTACGGGAACGATGCTTCATCCAAATCGAAGAAAAAAACTTTTATCACTTTGCGCAGACTTACGAATTGCGATTGTTGAAGATGATCCGTCCAGTTTACTTACGCTAGAAAATAAACAACCTTGCCCTACTTTGAAATCGATTGATGAAAATGGAACAGTCATTTATGTACATTCCTTATCAAAAATGATTGCGCCAGGTTTACGAGTTGGCTGGCTTGTCGCCCCGCAGTCAGTAGTCGAGAGGTTATCCGACGCACGGCACCAAATGGAATTAGGAATGAGTATATTCCCGCAGTGGCTTATGCAACAATTTTTCGAAACTGTCCCATTCCAGTCGCATATCGTACCGTTACGAAAACAACTGACAGAAAAAAGAGACATTATCGTGCGCGCCCTAAACGAGCAACTTCATGATAAAATCTCTTTTTCAAACCCTACTGGTGGTATTTACATATGGGGAAAATTAAACGAACCGATAAACGAAAAACAACTTATTATGCAAAGCTTAAAACAAGAAATTTCTTTTATGCCAGGTAGTATTTTCGGCGCGAAAGATGGTTATATACGTTTATCTTATGGAAAAGTGAATATTGATCAAATTGAGGAAGGTATTTCTCGTTTGCGTGAGGCTATTTTGGTATGTGAAAAATAACTTTAAATAAAGCTGTATCGTTTGACAAAAGAAAATTCTACCATTATCATCAACTCGAATCTATTTATAGGAGTGATAAAAATGAAAATTTACATTGATGCAGATGCCTGTCCTGTAAAAGATGTGATTATTTTTGAAGCTACGAATGCAGAAATTCCTGTTACCCTCGTTACTAGCTTTTCTCATTACTCTAATGCAGAGCAGCCAAAAGGTGTGGAAACAATTTATGTTGATTCTGGAGCGGATGCTGCGGATTACCGAATTATGCAGTTAGCAAAAAAAGAAGATTTAATCGTAACACAAGATTATGGTCTTGCTTCGCTCGCTTTAGCAAAAGGCTGTATCGTTCTACACCATAAAGGCTATAAGTATACGAATGAAAACATTGACCAATTATTACAAACACGTTATTTAAGTGCAATGGTTCGAAAAAGCGGTAAGCGTACAAAAGGTCCAAAACCATTTACAGCAGAAGATAAAGAGAAATTTAGAGAGCTCTTTAAAAGTGTAATTTCACGTTAGAGATGAACCTTCTATTTGTAGAGAACACTTTGCAAAGAAAAGAAGAGAATATCCAAATGAACATTCTCTTCTTGAGGTTTACCCATTTAAAATGAAGGTAAATTATCTAAGTTATTTTCCTTTATTCCATCAGGTTCACTACGTATAATATCCCTACCATACTTATGAAATACGTCCATATGAGCTAACTTCCCTGATTTTACTTCACTAATAGCAGTAATATAATCTAACTCTCTCCCGCTACTTGTTTTAAACGCTATTAAATCACCATCATCATTTTTACGAACGGCAACAATTTGTTCTACTCCTGAATTGACTTCATGGCCTATTTCAAATTGAGCTTGCTCTTCTCCTTGATGTAAGTAATCATTATAAACTTTTTCAAAGTCTTTTTTGTCCATAAAATTCACCTCCAACACATTTTATTAGTATGGTTGGGAGGTATTGGTTTTATGTATTTTTCTCTAAACTTTAGTATTTTCAAATGAAAACATAGTCCCCTCACTATTGGATTGTAAAGTGTATTTTATATCGAACATCTTTGATATATCTTCAATATTTTTCAAACCAAGTCCCGTTCCTTTTTTATTTATATCAAACCCAATCCCGTTATCTCTAAAGGAAACAATATCTTCATCTATAATGATTTTGAGTTTTTTAGCTTGTGAATGTTTAAGAACATTTTGAAAAATATTATCAAATAGCCTTTGAATCCATAACTCATTACTATCCCATATCAACTCTTTATCTTGTGGATTATATACTAATTCAATTTTATGAATGCTATACAAATAGCTCCATTTTTTAATCATATTTTCTATTAAATTATGTATATTCACTTCATCATTCACAATATAAGTATTCTCTAATGTCTCTGTAGATTGAATATTAAATTCGTTAGTTAAATCACTTATATATTGTATCTGCTCATACAGTGATTCAAGTACTGTTGCTTGTTCTTCGTATTCGCCTTCTAAATAATATAATTGTAATCTAACCGCTGTTAAGGGTGTATTAATATCATGCTGTAATTTATTTAATAGCTCTTTTTTTATTTGTTCTTGTTGTCGTAATTCTAATTCTCGATAAGTCGTTCTTTCTATAAGCAAGTTTACTGACCTAATCAATTCTCCCATCTCATCATCACTTTTGACATCTATTATATTAGGGATTTTTTTATCACTAGCTAAATCTCGAATCGTTTGATTTAATACATTAATTTTATTTAATACTGTGTTAATCGATTTTGAAAATACAAAAGCTAATACTAATAGTGATAATAAAAAAATGATTAACATAGTAGGGTATGCAAAGGATTCGTGAAAAGGAATGTTCTTATTTTTAGTTTTAAAGGCAGCATTATAAATAACTGATACAAAGATACTAATCGACAACAATAACAATGGTACGCTAATAATAGCGGAGAATAGTAGTAACTGATATTTTTTCTTTAAGTTCATTTTTTCATATAGGTATTTAGTCTATACCCTTCTCCATAAATATTTTGAATAATATCACCTGTTTTATCATCGATTTTGGCCCTGATTTTTTTTATATGTACGTTCATGATATTTTGATTTCTATCTTCGAGTTGCCATAAGTAACCAAAGAAGTGTTCTTTTGTTAAAATTCTATCCCTATTTTCATACAAATAGAAAAATATTTTACGCTCAATCGCTGTAAACACAACTTCATCACGCAAACCATTAATGAAAACCCTTTTATATTCTGCATCTATAAATAAATGTTTAATTTGCGTGAAAGTACCATATTGATTATCTAACATTTTCTGAATTCTTAACAATAATTCTCGAGGATCAAAAGGTTTTATCATGTATTCTTGTCCAATGGTAAGACCTTTTAGTTTACTATCAATATCATTCCGAGCTGATAGAAATATGATTGGAATATTTAATCCTAGATTTTTTATTTTCTTTGTAATTTGATAACCATCTTCACCTGGTAACATAACATCCATTATGACTAAATCTATTTCATGAATTACATCAAGAACATTCTTTCCTTCTTTCTCCCAATACACTTTATACTTCTCACGCTGCAAAATTTTTTGTAATAAATCTCCTATCATCAAATCATCTTCAACAATTAATATGTTATATTCTTTCATTATGTAGACCTTCCATCACTAAAATAATAATAGCTTAGTTCTTCACTACTTTATTATTAATAAAATCCGTAGCAAGTTTGTATATTTCATCAGGAGCGTGTAAATAAATACTATGTGTACCTTCAATTTTTTTCACATCAGCTATCAATAACTTGCTAGCAAACTCCTCATAATCTTTGTTTTTTTGCTTTGTATATTTCGAGTTTTTATTTTCCCTAGCAATCGCATCTATAAATAAAATTGGTGTTTCTTTTGGGAATGATAAGGAATTAGATTTGTTACTGTTATTGTAACTTTGTAAAAGTTCTTGCTTCATATCATCATTAAAAGCTTGTTTATATGAGAGCGCTTTATAAATATTTTTTTCCTGTTCAGTTAAAAAGGATTGCTGAATTACTTCGGGATTATAAGTAATAGAAGGAACTAATCGCTGAAAACCAATTTTCGTTAAAATATTCATTCCTTTTATTCTTAATGAATCAAGCTCGTCTATTTTATGAGTTACGTACTGATTAGGTAAACCAATATCTAACGCAATAATCCCTTTTACTTCACTTGGGTATTTTTGTGCCCAATAAATAGCCTCAATACCCGATAGAGAGTGTGGCACTAAAATATAGGGTGGTTTATTTCCACTTCTAATAAGCGCTTCTCTCGTTTGTTCTAATATCGTATCAATATCTCTATCATCATGAAAAACATCACTGTATCCATAACCAGCTCTCTCAATTACAGAAATCTTGTTTTCTTTCGAAAATTCACTATATAATCCTTTCAATTCATAAACAGGAGCGGCAATTCCAGATCCGGCCATAAATACAAACGTATCCTTCCCGCTCCCCTCGTTATAAACATTCACTTTTTTATTATTGAAATTAACAAGTTCCCCTTCATTGTTCATTAATTTCGATTCCATTCTTAATTGATAGTTATGATATATAAATACAGCGCCTAATCCAAGAAAAATAATGCTACTACAAACAAAAAATATAATCTTTACTATCTTCAATAATTTTTTCATTTGACACCCCTTTCAGCCTATACTGAAAGGGTACAATGTAAAAATAAATTTCTAATAAACTTTTTGAAATTAATATTTTCTCTTTGTTTCTAAGTATGGATTTCTTTTAAATTTTCCAATTCAAATGCCTTTTTAATACCTACGCAAATCCTTCAAAGTCTCCAATATATCATCTGTAAAGGCTGTACTACCCTCTGTCTCTAAAACTCTAAAATATAAACTTCTTAAGAAAGCTCTAATATTTTGTACTAAAATAGCATGCTGCGGATGTCGGATGTCTTCAACAGTTGCTATACTATGTAACCAGTTGCTCCACTCTTCTTCAGTTAAAAGATTTTGGTTACGTAACGACATAATTGGTGCTACTAATCTTTCATCCTCAAAGTGAATGTATACGTAGTCATGTAAGCGGACCTTCTGACGAACGGCAGCTAGTATTGCATATGAGAACTCACGATTTTGGATTGTACGTGCTAAAGCATCGAGTGCATCTGCTGCATGTGCAGTAGAGTGTGCCCAGCCTTTTCCTTCTACGTAGCCTCTTACATCTTCTTCTAAATATACATATTCCAGCACTTGTTCTGCCACACTGTACAGTTGTTCTTCAGATAACAGTGGTTCTCTTTCATGAACAGATAAAATAAGTGGTGGAATTAATACAGAGAATGCACGTTTAAAAACAGAATCTGTTCCCTTTTCGCCAATTTTATAAAATAAATAATCAGGGCTAATTGCTTGCAGCATTAATCCTCGTAACTCTTTTTGTCTAAACACATCATTTGTAATCCATTTGTGAAGCGTACTATAAATTAAATCATCGCGTAATTCAGCATCCGGTGATCCGATATAATCTAGCATCCACTGCGCATATGGATATGCATCTACGTCTTCTGGTACAGCATAATTATTATTTTTAATTTGTAGTAGTTCTTCTTTTAGTTCTAGTACTTCTGTCATTTTTTTATCCCCTTTAAATTTCTCTTCCTACATTATTCCCTATTAGTATCATAAAATTAAACCCATTCTTAAAGCAATATAAAATGGAATCATTAATTATCTTCACTATGTAACAGTTCTTCCAATGTTGCTTTAACTTCTTCTTCTAATTCATTAATCGTTCCGCTATAAAGTGTTCCTATGCTACTACTTTTTCGATATCCTTGGTAATAGTACCAAAGCGAAATAGTACAGACTTCCCACAATTTTGAAGCATCATATTCAAAATTAATTTCTGATCTATATTCATACTCTAAACAATTATTAGATGTTAGTTCTTCTAATTCATCACCGTCTATATCTCTTTTAATTGACAGCTTCAAATTTAATTTACCATTTTGCGCAAAACGTTCTTCATATATTTTTTGATACTTACTGCAAATGTCTTCACTTATACTCTCTAGTTCCATTATTTTTTGTTTTAACTGTTCATTTATCTGTTCATTTTTGATTTCTAAATATTGTCCATCCTCATCTTCATTCACTTTATTATTTTTTTGAAACCATCTAAACAAATGTTCATTCCCCCTATATAAACTGTATTAATGTCTTTTAAATAGAACTACCGGAACATCAAATTTACTATTTTCAAATAAAACATCTGCAAGTTCTTTCGGATTATGCTCATCTATATACATTTTACAAGCTGCATGATACCTGTTCAAAAACATTTTCTCTGCTTCTTCATAACTTCCAAAAGCTTCAGTTTCCCGCTTAGCACCACGTTTTCTCGCAATCTCAAAATCTGTATCTACAAAGATTTTGTAATCAAATAAATGCGCAACGTCTTTTTTCAATAGCAACGTTCCATCTACTATTAATATCATATTTTGCGTGGCCAATAGCGGCTCATTATGTACAGGCATATCCGTTATTAAATTATGAGAAATCGTTTCATACTGTAAATTCCCGTTAGGTCCTAAAGGCATTAATAATCTTTCTTTGAAAGCTGTATAATCGTGTGCATCTTCATAATACCCTCTTGCAGATTCTTTTCCTTTTGCATAGCGAATCACTCTTGGATTATGAAAATCATCAATGCTGGCGCGTGTTACTGGTAATCCTCGTTTTTTTATTTCTTCCGCTAGTTCGTTTGCAAATGTTGTCTTTCCTGAAGCCGTTATACCACTTACTCCAACTCTTATTGGATAGGTTAATTTTAACGTTAAAATATGATTAGCAATTTCTTTCATGTATTGTTTTCGGAGCATGACATTCCCTCCTGCACATTGTTTACATAATATAATTGCAGTAAATTAAGTTTGTCGCTATTTGTTGGTAAATCGATATATTGAAAAAAATCATTGATATATTTTAAGTTATGATAGATATATTAGAAAAATCGTTGATATATTTTTATTAATTTATATTAATTTATATTTTCCTTACTTCCCCTTAAACCCTCGATACAAAGCAGTCCGTAATTCTTGCTTGTATTCCTCAATTTCTGGCATATCGAGCTCTTCTGCTAACCGGATAGCTAATTCAATATCATACGGTACTCGTACGAGTTGAATGGAAAAGCTCGCTGCTTCTTTTTCATTGTATGTTCCTTCAAAAATTAAATAGGAAGCTTGTGTAATTTCAAGTGGATTTCCTACGCTACCAGCATTACATAACGTTTTCCCCCTAAAATTTTGAATGTATGCTTGATGAACGTCACCGTAGCAAACAACATCTGGTTTTCTTTCCACTTCTATATTCTCTGTCAACTCGCTATTTTCGAACATACTAACACGCTCTTCTCTTGAAGCGTGTGGTTGAATTCTTTCATACAAACTTCTCGGTGAAGCGTGGAACATACGAATGAGTTTTCCGCTCATAAAAAATTCAATTGAAAATGGTAAGCTTCTTAAATACTCATTTTGTTCTTCTGACAATTGTTTTTGATGCCATTTTAACGCTTCAAATTCAGTCGGTTTTGTAATAAAATCATCCCAGTTTCCCATTACAACCCCTTCACATTCTTTACGAATGATTTCAATTACTTCGCTAGAATGAGGGCCTTTTCCTACTAAATCTCCAAGACAAATAATACGCTCAATACCTCGTAATTTAATATCTTTCAGTACAGATTCTAACGCCGGAATATTACCATGAATATCTGAAATTACCGCTATTTTATCCAAATGAATCCCTCCATTATTTATTGTTTATTATATCCATATGATATGATTGATACCATTTCGGAATATAGGATGAAAAATGATTATGTTCTTCTATAATTCGGTTCAATCTTTCTTTCATATCCTCTACTAAATGTGGCGTGCTTCGGTTTGTCCATACGATATCCGCTGGGAATGTCATCGCTGCATATAATGAATACAGTTTCCAAAAATGGAGTGATGGTTCACCTCCGCAATAACCGTGAACTTGACCAACCGCAAATGGTTTGCTTATTCTTGTAGTAAAAATCGCTACATTATAAAAATCATGTATTGGATCGCCAAAATCATATCCACCAAAATCGATAACGATAAACTCCTTATTATGAATCATACTATTTGCTGGGTGGTAATCATCGTGTAAAAATGTGATAGGACGATTTTTCAATAAGTCTTTATGATCCTCTACAAAGGTTAATACTGGCTTCATATCAAGAAAGTCTACCTCAAAGTCTGCTAATGCTTTCAAGTATCTCTCGTACTTGTTCCACCGAAACGTTTCCCACGAATCAATGATATTCTCTTTTTCTATTGCATGAATTCTCTTTAAAACTTCTCCAGCTCTTTTCCCCGCAGCATACTGCTCTTTCACCGATAACTTACCTAAACTCTCTTCTCCATTTACACCTCGGGTCCATTCAAATATTTGAACGCATTTATTTAATTCTTCAAGTCTTATGAAATGAATTAATTTTGGCGTCGGGATATGTAATGACTCCAACTGTTTCATATACGTATATTCTTCTTGTTTTCGTTCAAAATTAGCAGAATCACACACTTTGACAAAATACGTTTCTCGATTCGCTAATTCAACTTTATATTTCTCTTCATGTGAAAACCCTTTTGTAATAGCTGTACATTTTACAATACGTGACCACTCTAGTTTTCTTTCTATCTCTCTTAATATTTCTTCCACAAACTCACCTCTATCAATATACGTACAAACTACCTAACACTTCATGCTCTCGTTTATTTTCCCCTTTAAACTCCACTGCAAATGGATATTCGCCCTGGTCCTTCAAACGATCTTGAACTGGACCTTCTCCCATTGGTTCGCAAAACTGCACATGAATATCTCCAAACGATACGCTTTGACACTCAGCATTCCACTCTTCATTTCTTATGACTGAGCTTACTGTTAGTCCCATTATTTCTTTCCATTTCCGAACTGTTTCTCGAACGTTTTTCACCGCATAATGAATCGTTTCAATTTGTTGTACTTTATTTTTATGTTCAGTGATCGTTCCTGTTTTACGTAAATCGTTTCTTCTTTCTTCATCCGTTTCATTCCACTGTATAAAGAAAGGTAGTTTCGGTCCGCTCTCTTCTTGCTTTACAAATAACATTTTCCATTCTAAAAGTCGGCCATCTTTTCTCATCCGTTTCCCTTCAAATGGTCCTATCGTATGTAACCCATGTTTGCTTAAGTTAACTGCTAGTTCTTCAATTGCATCTGTTCGAATTGCGATTTGTAGCATTCCTTCTCCACTTTGTAATTTCACTACTGTTTCTTGTACTAATGGATTTTCTGCTTCTTTCGCTTTTTCTTCATGCTGAACTGCTAAAAATTCTATATATGATAAATCAAAATAGCATAAACTATTCCAAGTACCCCAAGTCGTATGCTCACCGCCTAACGCAGTATGAAAACCTAGTGCCTGCATTTGTTTTGCCGCTTCCTCCGGTGTGCCATGAACTGCGTGAACGAGATGATCAAATGCTAACATATTCTTTCTCCCCTTTCTCTCCATCCTTTTATTGTATATTTTATTTTTCTTTCGTTCAATTCAAAAAACTTTAAAACCTAGTTGATTTATACGATTAATATGTATTATAATGAAACAAATTTAATTATTGCTGATTGGAAAAACCAAAGGCACTTTTCTCACACAGGAAAAGTGCTTTTTTCATTTATTATTACAGGGGGATTATTTATGCAGAAATTAATTATCTTTGCTATTATCGGATTTTTCGCTCAATTGATCGATGGAGCGCTTGGAATGGCGTATGGGGTAACGTCTTCTTCTTTATTATTAATGTTTGGTATCGCACCAGCTGTTGCTTCTGCATCAGTTCATTTAGCTGAAGTAGTCACTACTGCCGCTTCCGGTGCATCTCATATACGATTCGGAAACGTTGATAAATATACAGTTTCTAGACTTACATTACCAGGAGCTATCGGTGCTTTTGTCGGGGCATGTTTTTTAAGTAATTTACCTGGTAATTTAATTAAACCGTACATTTCCTTATTTTTATTTACTTTAGGGGTTTATATTTTATTACGATTCATCATTCAAAAACAAATTGTTGCTTCAAATAAGCGTATGCCTACTAAGCAACTTGTGCCGCTTGGCCTTTTTGCAGGATTTGTTGATTCTACTGGCGGTGGTGGCTGGGGACCTATTACGACACCAGTTCTTCTTGCAAGAGGAAATGACGCTAGAAAAGTTATTGGCTCTGTAGATACAAGCGAATTTCCTGTTTCACTCGCTGCAACAATCGGCTTTTTCATCTCACTTGGTTGGGAACAAATAAGCTGGGTTTGGGTATTTTCTCTCATGCTCGGTGGTATTGTTGCCGCACCAATTGCCGCATGGTTAGTACGCATCGTTCCGTCGCATTTACTTGGCGTACTCGTTGGCGGACTTATTATCTTTACGAATATACGTACATTACTTACATCATTTAAAGTTGATCCAACTATTATTACACTTTCTTATGTTGCAGTTGGTCTTGTCGTTATTATCTCTATTTTCATTTCTGTTCGTAACCATTCAAAGTATTCGAAACAAGCGACGAGTAGCTATCCAACAGATCAAAAACAAATGCTACCATAATTAATAATAATACCGCCCGATTTACTTCGAGCGGTATTATTTATTTTTCTATTTTCCAATTGACCATCGTATCTGTTGTATCTACTCTCTTCATATGTAATTTCTCTAATACACGAATCGAACTACCATTTTCAAGGAGTGTCTCCGCAATAATTGTATCTACCTCTCCTGTCTGGAAAGCCCACTTTATTAATTCCTCTACAGATTCTGTAGCATACCCTTTATTCCAATATTTCTCAATAAAACCGTAACCAATTTCTACTGTACTTTTTTCGTTCGGTTTCCCTTTAAATCCTATATCCCCTATTACGATGTCATCTTCTTTTCGAATGACATACCACGCACCCCAAGGTAATAAAGCTGCGTCTTGTTTTACACTTTCTACATGCCCTGCAATATGCGGGCCGCTATTGTATCCTTGATTCTTCGCAATTTGAACCCATTCTTCTGCACATGGGATAATATGTAATCTTTCCGTTTCTAATTTCATAGCGATGTCCCCTTTTTAATTAAACAGTACTTCGATTTTACTACAAAAAGAAAGAATATTCACTCTTTTGATTTGCACATATGTTTTTCCTTTGAAACAAAATAAAAGAAGTGATCCCCTTCAATAGTTATGTCGAATTATATTTTCTGAATTTTCTTTTAATTTTAAAGGGTTTTTCATTATTTTTTGCGAAACATTTGTATAACAATTTTTTCTTTGCTTATTGCTACATAATAGTAGGTTCGGGTGGAGTTTTGCAAGCGTTTCCTATACAATAACCGATATTTTTTGACTTTTCCTAACAAAATTCCTTGCAATATATTCAGAAAATCATTACAATTGCCATATATTAAATATCTTAGCAATATATAAATCCTCATCAATCCGATGAGGTAGAGGTTGCGACTTTTAAAAGTAAAACGGACGAGACTCAGAGAATGTCACTGACTCCGTTTGAAAGGAAAAGTTGCCGAAGTTTATATTTCTTCTCTGGAAATATGAGCTGGGGCTGTCTCCGAAAGGAACAGAACTGTCACGTTTACAAAATTACCGTGTAGACGTGGGGTGCTATCTTAACGGAAGGGTATGATGGGGTGGTTATTTGTGAAACGTTCCGCCTAATTCTTTTGGCGGTTTTTTGTATTTTTCTCCCCCGCTCCTTCCTAACCTACAAGAAAAGGAGTGTTGAACATGAATAGCGCAACAAATCAATCTACCTCTAAAACGCAAACTACACAAGGACAAGGTGAATTGAAACGCGGATTAAAATCTCGTCACCTTACGATGATTTCTCTCGGTGGTACAATCGGTACCGGACTATTTCTTGCCAGCGGTGGTGTAATCCATTCAGCTGGTCCTGGCGGTGCACTAGTCGCATACGCCGCAATTGGAATTATGGTTTACTTTTTAATGACAAGCTTAGCTGAACTCGCAGCTTACATGCCTGTTACTGGATCTTTTAGTACGTATGCAACAAAATTTGTTGATCCATCACTTGGCTTTGCACTTGGATGGAACTATTGGTATAACTGGGCGATTACGATAGCGGCGGAACTCGCAGCGGTAACATTAATTATGAAATTTTGGTTCCCTGATACTCCTTCCCTCATTTGGAGTGGATTATGTTTAGCTATTATTTTTCTCTTAAACTATTTATCTGTTAAAGGTTTTGGTGAATCTGAATATTGGTTTGCACTTATTAAAGTAGTTACAATTATAATCTTTTTAATTGTTGGTTTTATGATGATTTTTGGAATTATGGGCGGCGAAGCTGTCGGTTTTAAAAACTTCACTGTTGCAGATGCACCATTTAACGGCGGTATCATGGCAATTATCGGTGTATTTATGGCTGCTGGTTTCTCATTCCAAGGAACTGAATTATTAGGAGTGGCTGCTGGTGAAACTGCTGACCCAGAACGCAATATTCCAAAAGCAATTCGTTCTATCTTTTGGCGCATTATATTATTCTATATTTTAGCAATTCTCGTTATCGGTTTATTAATTCCTTATACGACTGAAAGCCTTGCAGCAAGTGATGTTACAGTAAGTCCATTTACACTTGTATTTGAAAAAGCGGGCGTTGCCTTCGCTGCTTCTGTTATGAACGCTGTTATTTTAACTGCAGTACTTTCTGCTGGTAACTCTGGAATGTACGCATCAACTCGTATGCTTTGGGATTTAGCTCGTCAAGGAAAAGCACCAAAGTTCTTAGGCAAATTAGATAGCCGCGGTGTACCTGTTAACGCATTAATCGCAACATCAGTTGTTGGTAGCGTCGCTTTCATCGCTTCTTTATACGGTGACGGTGTTGTATACATTTGGTTATTAAATGCTTCTGGTATGTCAGGATTTATTGCTTGGGTAGGAATTGCTGTTAGTCATTACCGTTTCCGAAAAGCTTATGTTGCACAAGGGAAAGATTTAAAAGATTTACCGTATAGAGCAAAATGGTTCCCGTTCGGTCCAATCTTTGCATTTGCACTTTGTGTCATTGTCATTTTAGGACAAAACTACGGAGCATTTATGGGCGCATCTATCGACTGGAACGGTGTACTTGTTTCTTACATCGGTTTACCACTCTTCTTAGTACTTTGGTTAGGATATAAATTTACTAAGAAAACAAAAGTAATTCCACTTGATAAATGTGAACTAAAATAAAGTAAAACGAGCAAACAAATTTGTTTGCTCGTTTTTTATTACAGTCCTCTTCTCTTCCCTATTTCTCCTGTTTTTGCAATAATAGAAGAAATATACATAAAGGTTGGGATCACATGAACATTCGTATTACTGATGAAGCAAAAGCAGCTATACATAGATTAGAACGTGAGGACAAAAAGGTCATTCGCATTAGAGGAACAATGACAAACTCTTGTAGTATTTTCGTTGATGTTGATTTAATTTGGGATACATATCATGCAGATGATGTTGTATATGAAGATGCGGAGCTTATCGTACAAATGGATTCATTTACGAAAGACTACACTGGTGATACTGTGAAACTTGATTATAAGACGACAGGTTTTAGTATTACGACTCCTAGTGAGACTTTGGTGTATGGATTGTCGATTAAAAAATAAAAATTATTTTCAACTGACCATTGGGGTGAAAAAATGGGCAAATATGTTCCGTTAAAATTTTTATTCAACGAAGAATTAGCAGAAAAAATGGCTGATTCTATTTGTAAACACGATCCTAATTTCTCTAAAAGAAACTTTGTATCTTCCGTAACATGTAAAGTTGAAAATTTAGAGTTAAAGCAACGTATAGAAGTAATAGCAGATGAATTACACTATGCATTACAAAAAGATTTTAATGAAGCGATCCATATATTACTGAAAACATTGGGACCAGAAAACACAACAGAAATAGGCACATTTACAAATGGCTATATATACATGCCTATTGCAAAATACGTTGAAAAATATGGTCTTAACGATTTTGAATCCTCTTTCAACGCAATGTATGAAATAACAAAAAGGAATACTGCTGAATATGCAATTCGGCCTTTTCTTGAAAAATATCATGTAGACACACTAGACATATTACAACAGTGGATTCATGACGAAAACAGCCACATTAGGAGATTAGTTTCCGAAGGTACAAGACCGAGACTTCCTTGGGCTAAAAAAATAGGAGCTCTGAACGGTGACTTTAGAAATAATTTAAAGCTTCTTGAGCTATTAATGAATGACACTTCTAAATATGTCCAAAAATCAGTAGCCAATCATATTAACGATATTACAAAAGAAGATACAGAACTCGTTTTTCAATGGTTACAACAATTACGCGATAACAAACTTCCTGTTAACCCTTGGATTATAAAACATGGGTTAAGAACGGTGATAAAAAATGGTACTTTACTAACAGATTTTTGTTTTTAATTATTTGTAAAGAAGGCTATACAAAAACATCCAACAATAAAAACGCTTATACTTCTTTTTGAAGCATGAGCGTTTTTTCTCTTTAAAACATTATCCTTGTCTTAATACCTTATGAAACATCCTCGGCTTAAGTTGATTAAACGCATCTATTAATTCTTTTCCAAATATCGTTATACTCTTCTCCCAAGGGTGGCCTAAATAGCCCCACTTATAGTCCTTCTGAATAAAAAAATAGTAATCTCCATTTGGAAAAATCGGGATTGTCCACTCATCAAATTCATTTCTATCGAACTTTAAATGTGGATTTACCCAGTAGCATTCATGTTGCCAATCAAGTGCCATTATATATTCATCCGATACTGTATTCTCTTTAAAAACTAGTAATGCTTTTTCTTCCAGATCGTCATATACATTTAAATCTACCGATTCTCCGAAGTAATGAGAAATATCATATGTCACAAAAGGACTTGGCACCTTAAATGATGGGAATATAGAAACACTTGGTGAAAACTCAAGTTCACTATCTATCCTATCCCATATTTGGTCATACTCTTTGTCTGTAAACTCCATCCAATTTTTCATTAAACAACTGCCTTCCCTTATAATTTCAAAGGATTTCCTCTTGGTTATCCCGAATATATAAATAACCATTCTCGCAAGGAGCGAATTTGTATGAATTTATTTGAACACGAAACGTAAAACCGCTTTATTTTAATAAGAGGTCCTCCATTTCTCTTTTCTTACTATATCATTCATTAACGAAATAGGAGGACATAATATGAAACGTGATCCATTATTTTCGGCACTATTAGAAAGTGCAAATGCAAACTTTAGTGGCTGGGATTTTTCTTTCATTTCAGAAACTGGCCGTATGAATAGCGAGCCTTTATCATGGTCGTACGGTAGTACAGCCTTCCAGCTTATGCAACGTGCAAAATCAATGCTAGATATGGGTACTGGCGGCGGAGAGTTTTTATCTATGTTACAACCGTTCCCGCCAACTATTTACGCTACTGAAGGCTATGCTCCGAACGTACCAATTGCACGAAAGAAATTAGAGCCTTTAGGAATTACAGTTGTAGAAGTGACCGATGATACTGCTTTACCATTTCAAGATGGTCAGTTTGATTTAATTGTGAATCAACATGAATCCTATTCTGCTTCTGAAGTGAAAAGAATTCTTTCCACTAATGGAACATTTCTTACCCAACAAGTCGGTGGTCTTGATTGTGCGGAACTTAATGAACAGTTTGGTACACCGCTGAATAGCGAATTTTCAAGTTGGTCACTCAAAATGGCATGTAATGAACTAAAGGAGAATGGATTTACTATTTTAGAAGCGAAGGAAGAGTTCCCTCTTCAACGTTTTTATGATATCGGTGCTGTTGTCTATTACTTAAAAGCAATTCCGTGGCAAATTCCTGATTTTACAGTAGACAGCTATACCGAGGAATTGTATCGTATACATGAAATTATCTTGCAAAAAGGATATTTGGATGTGAAGCAACACCGCTTTGTTATTAAAGCATATTATGAAGAGTAAACCTTGAATTAGCATTCCCTACAAAAAGCCAAATCCCATTAAAGGATTTGGCTTTTCCTTAGTATTTTAACTCATCTTTTCCTATTGTGAAACGAGATGTTTTACATATTAATTCATTGATTGTTTTTGAGGAAAATAAAATAAAAATACTAAACTAGTCTATCATTTTCATTTCTGAAAAAGGATAATACACAAATTCCACCTTGCCAATAACGTTATCTTCTTCAATATACCCTAAACCATTTCGACTATCCTTACTTTGTTCACGATTGTCTCCCATTACAAATAACTTATTTGGCGGAATTCTTGTCTTTTGAAAGTTGTAAAACACTTGTGTATTATTATATAATTCTTTATTTATATAAGGTTCATCTTGCTTTTTGTCATTTACGTATACAGTTCCATTCGTTATGTTAATTATGTCACCAGGAAGTCCTATTACGCGTTTCACATAATATTTCGACTCATCCTCTTCCTTAATAATGACAATTTCTCCGTGCTGTAAGCTAGAAAAATGTACAGCAGCTTTATTTACAAATACGTAGTCTTCTTCATGTAAAGTCGGCTGCATCGATTTTCCTTCCACCTTACATAAAGTAAAAGACTGGTACGTTACTACCATGACAAATATAAATAGTATGTATTTCCCCCAACCTCTCTTAATCTCCTCTTTCATATCTATTCCCACCTTATCAAAACACTTTTCAACTCAAAAATATATCACTGCACCTGTTCATTTGCGCAGTGATATACTACAATTTGAATTTTATTTTACTGTGCCGTACTCGGCTGTTGTGCTACTGGGACTAGACTTACACCTGATCTCTGCGCTTTTAAATCAAAATATGCATCCAAAATCTCTTTACCAATTGTAGAATTAATACCTGATTTATCATTATTCACCCATGGCACAACAACAGAAAAAGCGACTTCCGGATCAGCGTCATATGGCGCATACCCGGCGAGAGTTAAATTATAACATTTTTTTCGATAGTTGTTTTCATCTCTTCCAATATCACTTTCTCCACCGTACACTGTCTCTGCTGTTCCTGTTTTTCCAGCCGGTTTATAAGGTAATCCTTTAAAAGTTCCAGCACCGGTCCCATCTACCTCTTGGAAAACCCTTCTAAATCCTTCTTTCACATGATTTATATATGAAAGGTCCATATCCACTCGATTTAACACGACTGGTTCCATCGATTGCATAACTTTCCCGACTTCCTCTGGTCTATTTGGTTGCTCTCTAATTTCTTGTACAATTTGTGGTTTCATTCGGTAACCGCCATTTGCAATCGTTGAAATATATTGAGCAAGCTGCAGCGGCGTATATGTATCATATTGTCCAATGGCATAATCAAGTAAAAAACCAGGTATATTATCGGTTCTACCCATTTGACCAATCGATTCATTTGGCAAGTCAATACCAGTTGGCACACCTAAACCAAATTGTCTAAAATAATAACGCATTTTATTAAACGCTTCTTGTTTAATATCTAACGGATTGTTTGGTACATAATCAATCCCCGCAATCTTTAACGCCGTATTAAACATGTAGACATTGGATGAAACTTGCAATGCTCTTAAATCATCAATATCTCCAAAGTCTTTCCACGATTTCTTCGGCTTCGAACTTCCTTTAAAGTACATTGGTGCATCGAAAAAATGCGTATATGGCTTAATCGCTTCTGTTTGATATCCAGCTAATACCGTAGCTCCTTTCACAGTTGATCCTAACTCGTAAGAACTTATCATCGTTCCTAAAGCGTAGTCTTCTATTTGCATCCCGCCGTCTTTATTTACAATTTTCTTTCCTGCTAATGATAGAATTTGACCATTTTTCGGATTCATCATAACGACGAATGCACGATCCATCATCGGTTCAGAAGAATGGAATGCTCTTAAATTCCTTTCAAGACTTTCCTCCACCTTTTTCTGTAAATCCATATCAACTGTTAACATTAAATTATTTCCACTTTTTCCTTGTGTCACTTTTTCAGTCCGAATAATATTTCCAGCTCTATCAGTAATATTTTTAGACTGTTCTTTCGTTCCATGTAATACATCTTCGTATTGTTTTTCGATGTAACTCTTACCAATACGGTCATTTCGGTTATAATCTCGTACTAAATAGTAGTCTAATTGTTCCCTTGGTAACCCTTCATTTTCACTCGAAACACTACCAAGTACAGAACGTAGTATTGTGTCATTTGGGTATTCGCGCTCCCAATCCACAGTCGTATCTACGCCTGGCAAGATCGATAATCTTTCACTCACTACCGCATATTCATTTTGACTTACATCTTTTTTGACGATTTGTGGCGTCATTTTATATCCCGCATTCATTTTGCTTTTAATTGCTAGTACTTCTATATCCTCTTTCGATAGCTCGTTTAGTTCTTCTTGTGTAATTCTTTCTCGTCTCAACTCTTCTACTTTTTTATCTAATTCTTTTCCTTCTATTTCCTGCTTCCTAAATTTACTCTCATCTTCTTTCGTTACTTTTGTTGCTGCACGTTTTTCGTTTAACTGCATCCAAAAATCTTTTTTATCTGTCTCTGTTAACTTGTCCATATCTTCTTGTGGCATTTCAATTAGCTTTGCTAAATTTCTTGCCACTATTAAAACCTCTTTTGAGTCCACTCCTTTCATCTTCGTATATGTAACTGTTCGTAACGGTTTATTATTTACAATAACTTTTCCTTCCCGGTCAAACATCTTCCCTCTCGGAACTGGAGTACTCACCGTTACATCTTCCTTTTTATTCACTTCATTTCGATACGTTTCTCCGTCAATAATTTGTACTTTACCTAATTGAATAATAATAGCTGAAAATAAAAGAAAAACGATAAAAAATAGTACATTTAACCGAAACGGAATATGAGTCTTTTTCTTTTTCGACTGTTTCTGCTTCTCCTTTTTCTGTCTCATTTTGCTCCCTCGCTTCATTCTATTAACATTTCTGCGCAAAAATCATTATGTATTAAATTTATTTATATGATATATATAGAATTTTATATTAGTTACAAAAGAAATAAAAGATTTAATTTTCAGTTTTTGTATTTTACACCCTATTTATTACCATTCCCCTTAGTACGTAATAACATGAATATAATGCATACAAAAAACTGAGGTGGACATCATTCACCTCAGTTTCTTTACGAAAACAAAAACTTATTTAATCGAAGATAACCCTTGGGCAAATTCGCCGATCTTATTTTGAAAAACAAAATCAAAATTATATTCTTGCCCTGTTAACTCTTCATTTACTAAAATCGTTGTTGCACCTACTTCCCTCTTTGCGATCTCTGGGAATGAAGCGACAGGCTGTACTTTGAGTGATGTTCCCATTACGAGAAGTACATCTGTTTCATATAAACGTTTGATCGCATTTTGATATTGAGGTAACGTATCTCCGTATAAAACAACATCTGGATTTAGTATGAAATTACACTTCCCGCAGCGCGGCACTTCATGATCAATCATATATTGTAAATCATACCCCGTTTTACACTTCGGGCAATGTGCAGTTTGAAGTGTTCCATGTAAATCAATTACATGTTTACTACCACCTACTTGATGCAAACCATCAATATTTTGCGTTAAAATCGTTATATCTTTTCCTTGTTCCTCTAGTTCCGCTAAAAAGCGATGCCCACGATTTGGTTTATATTGATGAAACGTATTTATTTGAAAGATTTCTTTATAATGCTTCCAAAATTCTTTCGGATTTCTATTATAATAACCTCTCGACAAGTACATCTCTACATTTGCATCAGCATACAATCCATTTGCTGAACGAAAATCAGGGATTCCACTTTCTGTGCTTGCACCAGCACCTGTTAATACTGTAATTTTCTTCGCTTGTTCTAAAATTGAACGTACTTCTTCAAATTGCACAAAAATCACCTCTATGTATTTTCCTATACTATATTATACCAGTTGTTTACAGACGGTGTTGTACAATTCATTTTACTTACTACATTGCATTATCTAAACCCAAACTTTTTTGGGCGTAATTAAAGTTTCCAAGATAACTACTGTTCAATTAAAATAAAGTTATTTAATTTTAATTCCGCAAACTGGCATAAAACCTTTCGAAAATTCAAACCAGCTTTAAGAATAATTGTTTATCTTATAAATTCACAACTGATTATGTTATGGAGAATACTTAAGATTACTGAGTGTTCCAGATACATACGTTATTCCGCCTCATATACCATTAAGTCAACAATATACACTTGTTTGTAACGGCGTAGCATTCTTAGTAGCTAAAGCACTCTCACCATCAATTTTGGATTGTTTAGAGGTAGATTCAGTGAAAGGTGTGTCTAATGAGCAAATGACGATTTTTTCAATTCATTTAGAAAGTAGCCAGAAGGATGCTTTTCTTCATCGATGGGCTTAGATAGTTATGGACTACTGGGAGCCCCTTAAGTTATACTTGTATAATATAAAAAATTAATAAGGGGAAATATTAACATTATGAAAGAAAAAAACGAACTTGTTCAAAGTATTCCTCAAACAGGATTTTTTGGGCATCCAAAAGGATTATTCACTTTATTCTTCACTGAGTTTTGGGAAAGGTTTTCTTATTACGGAATGAGAGCTATTTTGCTGTATTATATGTACTATTCGGTCGCAAAAGGCGGATTAGGAATTGATCAATCTATCGCAACCTCGATAATGGCAATTTACGGCTCCTTACTGTTCATGTCTAGTATTATCGGTGGATGGATATCGGATCGTTTATTTGGTCCAAGTAAAACCGTATTCTTTGGTGGCGTTTTAATTATGATTGGCCATCTTATTTTAGCTTTACCGGGTAGTAAAAGTGCGTTATTTATCTCTATGGTCTTCTTAATTCTAGGAACAGGGTTGTTAAAGCCTAACATATCGAACATCGTAGGAAGTTTATACAGTAAAACAGATGCGCGTCGTGACTCAGGGTTCAGTATATTCTACATGGGTATTAACTTAGGTGCCTTACTTGCACCTTTAGTTGTCGGAACATTAGGTCAGCAATATAATTTCCACCTTGGTTTTGGAGTTGCGGCAATTGGTATAGCGATTGGGTTAGGGGTATTTGTTGGAACAAAACAGAAAAACCTTGGTCTAATCGGTACACAAGTACCTAATCCATTATCAGATTCGGAAAGAAAAAAGACTATTAAGTATTTCAGTGTTGGTCTGGTTGTATTAGCATTGCTAGGTGTGGTTACAATTCCAACTGGGTTGTTAACTATAAATCGTTTTACATTCCTGATTAGTATCTTAGGGATTGTTATTCCAGCCTATTATTTCATTTATATGTATCGTAGTCCTAAAACAACAAAAGTAGAGCAATCTCGTCTTCTTGCGTATATACCACTCTTTATTGCAGCTACAATATTTTGGTCTATACAAGAACAAGGTGCTATTATCTTAGCGACATACGCGGATCAACGAACTCAATTACAGTTCCATGGAATTACATTGCATTCCGCTTGGTTCCAATCATTAAGTCCAATCTTTATCGTAACGCTTGCCCCGATTTTTGCATGGATTTGGATAAAGTTAGGCAAGAAGCAGCCTTCAACGGCAAAAAAATTCGCTATTGGATTGCTATTTGCAGGTTTATCATTCTTAGTTATGATTATTCCGGCTTTAATCAACGGTACTCACTCTTTAGTGAATCCTATGTGGTTAGTCCTTAGCTTCTTTTTAATTGTAATTGGAGAAGTTTGTTTATCTCCTTCAGGGTTATCAATAACGACGAAGCTGGCTCCAGCTGCTTTCTCTTCGCAAACCATGAGCTTATGGTTCTTATCAACTGCGTCTGCGCAAGCAATAAATGCCCAAGTTGTTAAACTGTATAATCCTGCAACAGAATCAATTTACTTTGGTGTTATTGGTGCTATCTCCATTTTAGTTAGCATCCTGCTGTTTGCATTATCATCAAAAATCCAAAATTTCATGAAGGGACTTCAATAACGGTCTCTTATTGAAATGAACAAATACAAGTTTCTATGTGAAGAGTAGCCAAACGGGTTACTCTTTTTTTCTATAACCATAGCAATCTCCAAACAAACGCAATATAATGTGTACTGGAGCAATGATATTTCTAGGAAAACAAAACATACCTAATAGACTAATGCAACTTGGTAAGAGCGCTGACTATTTATCTAAAGAGGAGCTTCTTAAACATAAAGACTGCGTCATCGATTTACTCGATGAACGGGAAATTTGCGAATAAAAGACCAAAACTCCAACTCATTCATGGTTTAAAATACTGATGAGCTGGAGTTTTCTCATTGCTATATATACAAATAAAATAAAGATTACTAAAGGGATATATGTGAAAAACATATTACGCCTATGTTTAAACCTCAGTTAGTTGAACCACTACTTGCTTTTCTTCTAATCTACGTAATACTGCATCTTCATAGGTTTGAAATACTTGATCAACATTAATAACATCTAATAGATATATGATTCTTCTTTTTAAGATAGGATCTAAACTCTGTATAAGCTGTAACAGTTCTTCATTTGTCCTGCTAATCTTCCTAGGATATTTCACTCCAGCTTAATTCATACAGGAGGTGTTGTACAATTCATTTTACTTAATGCGTCGTACCCCCGCACTCTACAATATCTACTTCAACTTCCGTCGTTACCTCAATCGCCAATTCTACCCCTTTACTAATAGTAGAAAGTGACATACTCGGTTGCCCTGGATAGTTACTCGCTTGTTCTGGTAAGAACGGAATATGAACAAATCCACCTTTTATTTTCTTATCATGTTTCTCTAGTTCATGCATGAGTCCATAAAATAAATGATTACAAACGAATGTACCTGCAGTTTGTGAAACGGAAGCTGGTATACCTTCTTCACGAAGTTTCTTCACAATTGCTTTCATCGGAAGTGTAGACCAATACGCAATAGGTCCTTCTTCTATAACCGGCATATCCACCGGCTGATTTCCTTCATTATCAGCAATTCTTGCATCATCAATGTTAATTGCTACACGCTCTATCGTAATATCTGGTCTGCCCCCAGCTTGTCCAATGCATATAATCATTTCAGGCTTTAGCTCTTCTATATACTCTTTTAATACGCTTATTGATTTATGAAATACAGTTGGAACTTGTTTACTTATAATCTTGTATTCTCCAATTGTTTTTTCATGTAAACTTTTTACGACTTCCCAAGCTGGGTTGATACTTTCTCCGCCGAACGGATCAAATCCTGTTAATAATACTGTTTTCATAGTTTCACTCTCCTAATTAGAAACGATATACAAGACCGTACATGATAAACATATTAATAATGAAAATGGAAAGAGCAATTGGTACTTGTGCCTTAATAACAGCGTTCTTATCTTTCAATTCTAAAAGCATTGCCGGAACAATATTAAAGTTTGCCGCCATTGGCGTAATGAGCGTTCCGCAATATCCAGCAAACATACCGAGCGCTGCCATAATTGCTGGGTTCCCGCCGTGCATTTGTACAATTAGAGGTAAGCCGATTCCGCCAGTGATTACTGCAAACGCGGCGAATGCATTCCCCATTACGACTGTAAACAGCATCATTCCTAAACAATACGCCATAACAGCAACGAACGGGTACTCTGTCGGTAACACTTGTCCTACTAAATCAGAAACGACTTGTCCTACGCCAGACTTCGCGAAAATACCGCCAAGCGCTGCTAACATTTGTGGTAAAATAACAGCCCAGCCGACAGCCTGTAGTAATCTGCTTCCTTCTTGGACAGGCGTTGTTATTTTCGCTTTTGTAATACGCATCGCCGCAACGAATGCGAGTAATGCTCCTAACGCTAATGCAACTAATGTTACTTTATCTGGATCAACCAGTGCAACATTTCCCCATTTGATTTTCCCTAACGTTAACGTTCCGATAATTGTAAAAATAGGTATTAATATTGCAGGCATAAAAATTTTATTTTTTAATTTCTCAGCATGTTTCACACGTTCTTGTACTGGTACTTCTTTCTCCTCGGATTTTGTTACTTTATTCAATGAAGCTAAAACGACCATAGCGAGCACAATACAACCAACGTAAAACGAAGGGATTACATTTCCGAATAAAAATGTAACTGCAAATAACGCCCAAAATAAGCTAGAACCAAATCGATTTGGATGTTCACGATCAAATGCAATACGAACAGCGATAAAGGCAACGATTATACCTAATACATAATAAATTGTATCCATTGTTATGATGTTCATCTTATATAGCCTCCTTCTCTTGTTTTTCTTCTGCCTTCATCGTTTTCTCTATATACTTATCAAACCTTCTAAATCTAATCCAACTTACAATAAGGGCAGATATTGCAGTTGGAATACCCCAAAGTGCCATATCCCATACACCGACATGCATACCTACTGAATCGAAGAACCCTTTCATTAATAAAATGGCTCCAGTTGCGATGAAAATATCCTCTCCGAAAAACCAAGCTGTATTTTCCGCGGCGGCTGCATTTGCTTTAATCTTTTCTCTCAATTTTTCAGGGAGTTTACCGTATCTTCCTTGCGCAGCTCCTTCTGCCATCGGGGCAACGAGTGGTCTCACTGTTTGCGCATGACCACCAATATTAAGACCTAGTGCTGCTGATGATTCTCTTATCGTAAAATAGGACATTAATACTCTTCCAGTTGTTGCGCCTTTTGATTTCGTTATAAGTGCCTCTGCTCTTTCTTTTAAACCATAACGCTCTAAAATTCCGATTACCGGTAAAGTTAGTATAATAGGCATAGACATATATCTGTTTTCTATGAAAAATTTACCGAACATGCTGATTACATCATAAAAACTTAAGCCTGAAACCATACCAGTAACAATACCTGCAACCATTACTACTAACAGTGTATTTAATCTAAATAAAAACCCAACTGCAACAAGTAGTATCCCAATTAATTTAATCATTTCCAGCACTTCCCCTCATTTTTTATCCCGCCATTTGCGGGCAGTAAAACTCCCAGCTCAAAATTCGGCTGGGGCAAAGAAATTTAGATGGGAGATCAACTGCCCGTAAACGCCCGATTGGTTCAACTAATAATCAGTGGAGGATGAACCTCCCCACTGATTAAAGTTTCACTTTATTTCGGTGCATTTATAGAAATACCGTTAAGTTCGAATGTTCTGTATATTCTCTCCGCAAATTGGACTGCTTTCTCCCCATCACCGTGTAAACATATCGTTTGCGCCTGAACTGCTACTTTTCCTCCATTAACAGCTTCTACATACCCTTCCTTTACCATTTGAAGTACTTGTTTTATCGCTTCATTCTCATTTTTTATAAGAGCATTTTCTTCTGTACGACTCGTTAAAGTTCCATCCTGCTTATACGCGCGATCAGCAAAAGCTTCTTGTACGAGAGTTATATTATATTTTTCTGTTGCCCTTATAAAAGCCTCACTATTTGCTAATCCGTAAAGTAATAGATTTGGATTAATATGACAAATTGCCTTTGCGATTGCATCTGCAATTTCCGAATCAGTTGCCGCCATATTATATAAGGCACCGTGCGGTTTTACATGTTGCATTTTCCCCCCAGCAGCTTTAACAAATCCGTCTAATGCACCAATTTGATATAAAACATAATCGTATACTTCACTTGCTGAAACATGCATGTTCCTTCTTCCAAATCCAATTAAATCGGGAAATCCAGGGTGTGCGCCTATTGCTACGTTTTGCTGCAGAGCTTTTTCAACCGTTTGCCTCATAACGGACGGATCACCAGCATGAAAACCACAAGCAACGTTTATAGAGGAAACGAACGGCAGAATTTCATCATCATTCCCCATTTTATAAGCTCCAAAACTTTCTCCTAAATCACAGTTTAAATCAATTGTAGTCACGATGTTTTCCCCCTAATCTCAGCTTCGTAAAGCGATAAATTTCTTTAATAGACACATACTTGTTTCCTGCTTTATATATAATTGTGCAGCTTCTTCCATAGTTATTTTTTCAAAAGTTACATAGTCTCCTGGTTTCAGCTGCGCTAGAAGAGGTAAGTCTACTGAAACTACATTTCCAATTCTCGGATAACCACCTGTCGTTTGTCTATCTGCCATTAATATAATAGGTTGTCCACCATTTGGAACTTGAATGGTTCCGAATGTAACTGGGCTCGATAAAATTTCTATCTCTTCCACTCTATTTAAAACATCTCCGTCAAGCCTATATCCCATTCGATCAGCATAATTGGATACTTTATACTCTTTCGAAAAAAACGACTTTATACTTTCTTCTGTAAATTGATCGTATTCAAAGTCTGTTATAACACGAAGAATAGGATACTTCTTATATTTTGGTAGAGCATCGTTGCAAATTGCCCACTTCGTTTTTATACGCTCTTCTTCTTGTAAGTTTTGAATGAAACGACTCGTAACTTCTGATCCTGTACCAATTTGAAAATAATCTCCTTTTTTCAGCATTCTCCCTTCAATACCACCAAGAGCAGCACGTATGTAAGTACTTTTACTTCCCATCGTACGATCAATATTTATACCGCCCGCAAAAGTCACATAGGCTCTGCAACCGCTTTTCACTTTTCCGAGGCAAAGCATGCTTCCTTCTTCAGCTAATATAGGGCGCCATAATGGAATTCGTTCTCCATTTAATAACGGTTCCATATCCGCACCGCCAATCGCGAGCAATGTCGTTTTCTTTATTAACAATTTAGGTCCCATTATTGTAATTTCGAGTCCCGCCTCATTCTCCTCATTACCGACTAACATATTGATTAGCCTAAGTGCATTTTTATCCATAGCCCCGCCAACAGGTACACCGTATTGTTGATAATGAGATCGTCCTAAATCTTGGACTGTTGTAAACATTCCTGCATGCAAAATCTCTACATCCATTCTTTAGCCCCCTCAAGCGATACGTACTCTTCCTTTGTTATTGGTATAAATCGTAAATACATACCACTTTGAATATATGTTGGTGTTTCTTCTTTTGGATTAAATAAAGAAATAGGCGTTCGGCCGATAATATTCCAGCCTCCTGGTGTTTCGAGCGGATAAATACCCGTTTGATTTCCGCCAATCCCTACTGAACCAGGAGCGATTTGTAACCGTGGTGTTTCTTTTCTAGGTGTTTCTAGTTCTTTTGATAATCCCCCTAAATAAGGGAAGCCAGGCGTAAAGCCTAACATATACACGAAATATGTTGTTTCACTATGTATTCGAATAACATCCTCTACTTGTAATCCTTGATAATGCGCAACTTCTTCTAAATCAGGTCCATATTCTCCCCCGTAACACACTGGTATAGAAATATGTTTCACATCTCGGTTCACTTCTTCTTTATAAGAATCAGACAGCTCCCGTATATACTGGCAAACGTAATCATATGGTCTTATATTTCTATCATTTTCCTTCCATACTTCGTACAAATTGTAATAAACCGCTAATGAAGTAAACGACGGAACGCATTCAACCATTCCTGCAAACGGATGCCGACTCAATGCTTGAAATAATCGTTGCACTTTTTCGTATATATCCATCCCAATTTCTTCACCAAATGTAACAATAATTGCTTGATCTCCTAACGCAGAAAATTTCATCCCACTCCCTCTTTCTATGTCAAAAAGCCGAGTTCTTTCGAAATGCGGTTCGCTGTTTCTTTCACTTTGGCAGTAAAATACGCAATGTTACTTTCGCTATACTCAATTGCCAATCCCGAAATACTAATGCCTGCTACAACCGTTCCATCACTTGCAAAAATTGGAGCTGCTATAGCCGCTGTATGATTTTCAAGTTCAGAATAACTAATTGTATATCCAGCTTGTTTTGCCATATGTAACACTTCTAGTAAATGCTCCTTATTCACAATCGTTCCATCTGCAAACTGCTTTAAATCCGTTTCTTCTACGTACTTTCTTTTCTCTTCCTCAGAAAAATACGATAGTAAAATTCTCGGACATGCACCCGCATAAAGCGGTGCTCTTCTTCCAACCGCTGTATAAACACGTACTGGCTGAACTCCTTCCATCTTCTCAACGTAAATTGCGTCATTACCATCTTGAATAATTAAATTTACTGCTTGCCCCAAACTATCCCTAAGCTCTTTCATATAAGGAATCGCAATATTTCTTACGGATAACCTTTGTGAAACAAGTTGGCCAAATCGTAAAAAAACGACTCCGAGACGATACTTGCCCTTTTCTGTTTTTTGTAAAAAGTCCATTTCTTCTAACGAACCAATTAAACGATAAACAGATGTTTTCGGCATGTTCGTAAGCTGAACCATCTCTGTCAAACTTAGCTCCTCATGCTCATAAAACAACTCTAAAATATCCATTGTCTTAACTGCCGTTTTATTTATACTCATCCTGTCTCCTTTTCGTTCCGAATTTCGGAACTTTAATTCCGTTTTTCGAAACAAACCTATAATTTAAAATTATAAAATATTCTATCAATTCTATCAATATATTTTTCGCAAACAAAAAAGTATGAAAGAATATTTCTCCCATACTTTTGCTTTACTTTATAACGCTCTCACTTGTTTCAGCGGCCAGAAAACAGCTTGTCCTTTTCCAACGATTTCATCTTCTGAAATAAATCCAAACATACGACCGTCTTTAGACACTTCACGATTATCTCCTAAAACAAACACTTGGCCTTCGGGCACTTTCGTTTTTCCTGTGATTTGTTCTAACGTGAAATCAGGAGTTAATACACGACCAGACGCCTTTTCTTTAAATTCTTTTAAATATGGTTCTTCCATCGCTTTTCCGTTTACATATAAAACATCGTTTTTATACTCAACTGTATCGCCTGGCAAACCAATTACTCGTTTTACTAAATCGTATCCTTCTTTTCCGTGGAAGACGATAACGTCAAAACGGTCTAATCCGTTTATACTATAACCAATCTTATTAACGAGAACTCGCTCATTATTTTCTAAAGTTGGCATCATCGACTCACCTTGTACTAATGACGGTGTAAATAAAACACCGCGAATAATAGCGATTAATACAAGGGTAAATCCTATCGTTTTAGCCCATGAGAATAATTCTTTCTTCGTATTTTCCTTCATCGTTTCTCCTCTTTCTTAAGTGTTTATTTTATCCCGCATTAACGGGCAGTAAGACCCCACCTCAAAATTCAGCGAAAACAAAGAAGCTAGGTGGGGATCAACTGCTCGTAAAAGCCTGATTGGTTCAACTAATAATCAGTGGGGGATGCCCCCCCACTGATTAAAGTTTCACTTTATCATTTGAACTAATTCTTGTACTAAATTAGAATCAATTTCAGAAAAACATGATTTCCCTTCTCTTACCGCTGTACCGACATGAGCTTGAGAAATCCCAGTTTCATCTAGCAATTGTTTTACATTCTCTTTCGTTACTCCGCTTCCGACAACAAGTTGAATTTGACCATTACTTACCTTTTGCATCTCTGTAAGCACTGGAATATTATCGACTATACTTCCCTGTCCACCCGAAGTTAAAACGTGAGTCACTTTATGAAATCCCTTTAAAGTTTTCATCACTTCCACTGGATTTTCTGTATCATCTATCGCACGGTGATACGTTACATTTATGCCATCTACAACAGATAATAATTCTGTCAATTTCTCTTCATCTACTTCATTTTGTTCATTTAATACGCCTAATACAACGCCTGCTGCACCCAACTTCTGTGCAACGATAATATCTTCTTTCATCATTTCAATTTCTTCTTCCGTATATGTAAAAGACTTTGCATGCGGACGAATCATAACATGAACTGGTATTTGCACTGCTTCTACTGCTTTTTTTATAAAAGCATAGCTCGGTGTTAAACCACCTTCTGTATATGATGAAATGAGTTCAATTCGATTTCCACCAGCCTTTTCAATTCGCTTCACATCTTCTAAACAAGTTGCAATAACCTCTAGCATGAGATAACCTCTTTTCGTGCTTTTTTTTCATTATACAGTAGGCGAAATAAGAAGCATAGCATTCCACTATAAAACTACAAAAAGAAGAATGAAAAGAAAGATTTTTTAAATTAACAATAAATGAAATATATGTTATGTTTTTCTTGGAATTATACATTCTTATATTCTTATAAAAGGATATAAATATATATTTCTTACAAAAAACGGTTCGTTATCTCTAGTTCATTTATTGTAATTACATCACTTTGCACGATTACTTTATTAACAAAGCAAAATACAAAACTAGATTCCTCATCTTCAAGTATAGAAAAAGAAACGATTACCCTTTCATCAAGTAATAAAGAAGAAATCCAAACATTTCGTTCGTCTTCATTTAATAATTCACATACATTCAAAGGTGACACAGGTACAGGCTTTGACTTTAGCGGCCAAGGTGACTTACATATTACAATTAAAAATACTGGTACAAACAGTTTTACCTATTCAATTAAATTCAAAGAAGATCGTTTAGTAAAACACACGTTACAGCCAAATGAAAGTAAATCCTTCACTTTACGTTCACTAATCGCCAATCCTTTACCAGGTGATTATTCATTATTTGCACATAATCAAGACGTTTCTGAAAGTAGTACGAATCTTGAAGTACAGCCACAATAGAACAATGACATAGTACACGGAATTATATCAACGATTTTTCGAATATATCTATCACAACTCTAAATATATCAATGACTCAACATAGAGTATCAATTCACCGACAATAAAAAGTCTGCTCCAGAACGGAACAGACTTTTTATTTCTTCATCACGACCGAAACGCCGCATCCGCCAGCATAGATAGTGTTGCATCATCCATCGGCGGATTGTGTAGTCCTGCTCTGACGTTTAAATAGTAACGATGAAGCGGATTTTTTTCTGATAAACTTTTCGCTCCTACGATGCGCATTGCTTTATCTACAATAGATATTGCCGCATTCGTTACAGCATATTTCACTGCTGCTAATTCTGCTTGCAATGATAATTTATCTTCTGTCTCATCGTATTTTTTCGCAATTTGATATAAAAAGACGCGAGCTTGCATAAGCTCAAGTTCTAATTCTCCAACTAATCTTCTAACATTCGGTAATAAACTTATAGAATGATTTAAACTGTTCGGCTTGTATGATACCGCAAACTGAACTGCATAATTTCTTGCTGATTGTGCAATTCCTAAATAACATGCTGGTATATGTAGCAACCAGCCAATACCCTTTTGTTTCATTTTCCCGCCCCATACATCCGTAAAAAAGCGGTTTTCTATCTCTACATTTTGTAAAACAAGGTCGTGACTAGCAGTCCCTCTCATCGCGACGCTATCCCATGTTTCTTCAATGGATACACCGAGCGTATTTCTCGGAATGACAAACTCACCCACTTCTTCCCGGCCTTCAATACTCGCTGAAATAATAAAATAATCAAGTATTGGCGCCATCGTTGTAAAAGTTTTCCTTCCATTTACAACCCACTTCTCGCCTTGTTGAATCGCTATTGTTTCTGGTTTACCACCACGCGTCGGACTCCCTGTTTTCGGCTCTGTTGCTGCCCGGTTAAAGAGCGCACCATTACGCACTTCTTCGCAAAACCATTTGAACATCTCATCATTCCAAGAGCGATTTTCCGCTAGCTCTTTCACAATACCAAGATGCCAGCCAATCGATAATGCAGTAGCTCCGCAGCCTTCCGCGATTTTCTCTTGAAATAAAACGAAATCATATAAAGAAATTGCACTACCACCAAATTCCTTTGGTAACGTTAATTTCGTATATCCGATATCTTTCAAATCATTCATATTTTCATACGGAAATGATCCTAATTCACTTAATTGATGCTCTCTTTCCATGAACTTCGGAATCAATTTATTTATTTGTTCAATAATGAAAGATTGTTCTTCTGTTTCAACAAATGAGAGTGCCATACTATAATCTCCTTTTATGTTCGATTCATAAACCGTTCATTTTGTCATTATGATTATATGAAGCTACCTCTTTATTGTTTCACTATTCCGATGAAAATACAATGTTTTTGAACAATAAGAAAATTCCCTATTAAAGATAGGTTCTTTCCTTATATTAATCTCCTTTCAATGCCTTTAATGGCAATGAGGTTACATATCCAATATACGAGCATAATTCTTTAAAAAAGAATGGAATCTCTGTATCTAACGTTTTATACGCTGACGTTGGAGTTGGTGATGCATACGCTTCAATTTTAATATGTTTTGCAATTCTCATCGCACGTTTCATATGAAGTGGATCACTTACAATCGTATATGTGTGTATTCCGTTCTCTATTCCAACTTGCTTTGCATTCTTTAAATTATCCTCTGTGAAAAGGGATTTTGTTTCAATTAAAATATCCTCTTCTTTTACTCCTTGTTTCAATGCATACACTCTAGCAGTACGAGCTTCTTCAAGCTCTGCCTCAAACTTTGTACCACCTGTGAAAATAATCTTTTTAATATTACCATTCTTATATAAAGAAATTGCATGATTAATTCTCTCTTTAAATACAGGAGATGGTTTTCCGTTCCATGAAGCTGCTCCCAGCACGATACCAGCATCTGTCTTCACTCCATCATCTGTTTTAAAGCGATAACTCCAGATATCGTAAGCTGCATAACTTACATATAAAATAATAGAACAAATCATAAGCAAGAATACTTGCAAGATTCTTCTTTTCTTACTCTTCTTATTTTCTTTCATTTATAACTGCCTCCGCACATCATCCATACTTCTATATAAAAACGTATATATCAAATCATTTTGTTTGAATTTGTTTAAAAGAAGGAATTTTTCTTGTCATATATGTTCATTAAAGGGTTTTCATTTAAAATTGAGGATTATCAATTCATTTTTCGTTTGCGGTTTTCTTTACCTTTATGTAATTTATAAGTTTATTACCATACAACTACATTGTAACGAATTTTTTATCATAATGGAATGATGAAACAAAAGTAAATAAAAGACGTAACTGTTTTGTAAGAAAAAAGGTATATTTTTCAACTAGACGATCAATACACCTTTCTTAATATGAATTATCGTTTTTCTTTATACGATTCTAATTTTTCTAATAACCGTTCCTTTACAGCTGGCCATTCACTTGCAATAACACTGTATACAACTGCATCTCTAACATGCCCACTCGGTAATTTTCTCTCGTTTCTAAGTACACCCTCTTTTACTGCGCCGAGTCTTTCAATTGCTCTTTGTGCTTTTTCATTTCGTGCATCCGTCTTAATTTGTACTCTCCGCATATGCAACTTTTCAAAAGCATATTGTAATAACATGTACTTACATTCTGTATTCATACTCGTACGTTGCACACTTGGGTCATACCACGTTTTCCCTAATTCCACCGTCTTATCTTCAACTGAAATGTTATATAAGCGTGTACTCCCTACTATTTCATTTGTCTTTTGATCCACAACAACAAATGGCAAATCCTTCCCTGCCCCATAAGCTTTTATCGCCTTTTGAACATATTGCTGCATATCTTGAACAGTATCCATTTTAGAGATTAAATACGCCCAAATATCTCGATTTCCTTCCACGATTGAAAACATTTTTTCGACATCATTGCTATCCATTAACCGTAATTTTGCTCTTTCGTGAATCATTTCCATTTGTAAGCCCCCTCTTTGTTATTACTATATCATATGAAATAAAAATTAATTATAAGAATAAATGAATATTATTAAAAGAATCCCTTCTATAAAAAGCGACTCTCATGTCATTTTATCTTTACTTAGCCTAAAACAATTTTACTCAACATCTCTTCCTTAGAACCAAACATATGAATTCTTTTTCGAATATAAACATCCCATATAGGGTGGGATGGCTCATCGATAATCATTAATATCGCACCTATAAAAAAAGAAAATTCTAGAAATTCCCAATAAATACTATATAATAATAAACGGGAGGGGATAAAAATGCTAGATCAAATTACTTGGGGAACGCCAGGCAGCTTATTATGCTTAGGATTCTTTTTTGCAGGATTAGGAATCTTCTTAAGAAGCGTTACGTCATATACGAAAGATAAATAAAAGTATCCAAAAACATGAAAGTTGTACATTTTCATGTTTGGGATATTTGATTTTCTTAGCGGTACCCTGCTTTTAAACAAAAGAATCCTTCCTTTTACAGAAGGATTCTTTTGTTATAGCTTTATCTTTTTAACACTTTAAAGCAACAAATAAGCAATCGGCGTAATAATAAGTAACGTTAAGATCGTTCTTTGTACATACAGAATAATAAGTTCCGATACTTTTAACGGAATATCTGTCGATAATATACAAGGAATGGAAGCTGAGAAAAACAATATAGATGAGACCGAAACAACCGCAATAACAAACTTTGTCACGAGCGGTGCACTTACTACTAATAATGATGGTAAAAACATTTCCGCAATACCAACGGATGCCGCTTTAGCAGCTAATTCTGCTTCTGGTAATTGTAATAGCCATGTAAACGGATAGAAAATATAACTGATCCAATCAAATATTGGCGTGAATTTCGCTAAGACGATACCAATTAATCCTACTGACATAATGGATGGTAAAATTCCCATTGTCATAATAAATCCGTCTTTTAAATTCACTGCGATATTTTTCATAATACTTGGCGCAGATTTCGATACTTCTAATGCATCTTCCCAAGCTCGCTCTAACATTTTCTCTTTATAAACGGGCTCTGGGAACCCTTCTTTCGTAATATATGTATCTGGTTTTTTACTAAGAGGTGGGATTCTTACGGTGATAGCGGTCACGATGAATGTTACAACAAGAGTAGTCCAAAAATAAACATTCCATAAATGCATAATGTCTAATGTTTTTGCGATAATGATCATAAATGTTGCGGATACTGTAGAAAAACCTGTAGCGATAATCGCGGCTTCTTTCGTTGTATACTTCCCTTCTTTGTACACGCGGTTAGTAATAAGAAGCGCCAACGAATAACTCCCAACGAAGGAAGCAACCGCATCGATTGCTGAGCGCCCAGGTGTTTTCCATAACGGTCTCATAATCGGACGACAAAACGTGCCGATAAACTCAAGCAATCCGTACCCGACTAATAACGCTAAAAAAGCCGAGCCGATTGGAACGAGTAAACTTACTGATATAACTAATTTCTCATACAAAAACGGTCCAACGTCTGGCGCGAAGAACCAAGCTGGCCCTACTCTCAAACAATATAATACGCCAAAAACAACACCTACTACTTTTAAAATAGAAAAACAAATATCTACAATAGATGCATTCCATTTCTTCGTATAAAATGGGTAAATCGCACCAATTATCATTACAAGTAATGCGTAATATGGTACTACAGAAGGAACTGAAGTCCGAATCCACGATACGATATGATCAATCATAATTGACGAAGTACCGTTTATCGTAACTGGTACGAAAAACATAAACACCCCAACTAAACTAGCGAGTATAAACCGAAGAATAATCCCCTTCTCTCGCCCTGTCTTAATTACATTCCTTTTCAATTCAATTTCACTCAAAATTCGACACCTCTTATTATCTAAATATTCTGTATAATTATATTGAATTCCTCCTTATTAATCGAAAATTAAGCAAGTAATAATCTTACTTTTTCATTGTCAGTCTCCAAAAATTATCATATAATGTTCTTTAGAAATGTTACATATACATATTAAAAACACATAATTAGTAACAAATTTTTCCCTTTTGTTAATTTATTCATTAACTTAACATACATAATATAAAAGGAGAATGTACAATTGAAAACAATAAAAATAACTATGGCAAGTGCGCTACTTCTTGGCGCCCTCATCGCTCCATCTAGTTCTTTAGCTGTGAGTGAAACTGTAATACAAAAAAATAATGCGCAGCCTGAAATTCATGAAGACGATAGCCACTATCAGTTTCCCGATGTTATTGGGTGGGCAAAGCCGTCCGTTGATTATTTAGTAAAGAAAAAAGTTTTATCTGGTCTACCAGACGGTACATTTGGACCTAACCTTGAAATCGATAGAGCTTCTGCCACAATTATTATGGCAAAAATATTAAACTTACAAATAGATGCTTCAGCTAAGCCATCATTTAAGGACTCTCAAGAGCATTGGGCTACTCCTTATATTGCTGCAGTTGAAAAAGCTGGAATTATTAAAGGAGTAGGTAATGGGGATTTCAATCCTTCTGGAAAGCTAACGAGAGCTGCTATGGCTTCTATGCTTGCTCATTCATATAACTTAGATAAAAAATCTACTGAACTATTACCTACTGTATTTCAAGATTTAAAAGGACACTGGAGTGAAAAGTCGGCCAATCTTCTTGTTGCTCTTCGTATTTCAGCGGGTTATGGCGGGTTATGGTGGTAGTCATTGGTATCCAGATAACACTATTACCCGTGCAGAAGCTGCAAGTTTAGTTGCTCGCACAGATCAATCAAAAGATAAAGAAATTAAATTAAAGCAAGTTACTATGAAACAACATTATTTTATTTATCCTGAAACCTCTCTTCATTCAGGTATACTTGCTGAATATGCACCACAAACCGTTACTGTATTCGATGAATCTGAAAACGGATGGATTAAAATTGCTACAGATCATGGTTTAAAGTGGACACCATTACAAGAAAAACAAGTTTATATTGATATAAATTTCGTTACCTTTGATAGACCGTCAAGGACAGGATATGTGGTTGGGAAATATCCCCCTCAAACTGTAACAGTCGTTGAAGAAAATAGCATTTGGTTAAAAATTCGCACTAGCGAAGGTCTTCAATGGATGAATCCATACTTAAAAGAGGGTGAAGGAAAAGAACTAACATACATACCAAGAACATTTTTCGCTTACGATAGCCCTAATTTTTCTTCTAGAGTATCTGGAAAGTATGCTCCACAAGGTGGTATAGAAGAATTAGCTAAGACAGATGACGGATGGGTACAAATTCGTACAGACAAAGGACCAAAATGGGTAAATATGTCTTATCTCTTACGTCCAAAACTTCTCTTAGACGTTCCTGCCATTAATCAATTACCGGAACTACAAAAAGGAAGTACAGTTGTTTCACTACAAATGCTTTTAGAATATTACACAGGACGTTCATTAAATAAAGTAGACTTTGCGAATCAAATGCCATTTGATACAACGCGACGCATGACTGATGGAAACGGAAAAGTTACAGTTTGGGGTGATCCAGACATCGGATTCGTTGGTGACGTAAGTGGAAAGAGATATGGTTACTCTATTAACCCAGCACCATTGAAACAATTACTTGATAAACATGCAAGAGGTACAGATTTAACAGGACAGGATTTCTCTGTATTAGAAAGCTATGTACGTAATGGTAAACCAGTTGTAGCGTGGGTAGGGAACAAAATAACTGCTCCGCAACTAGAACATACTTGGCAAACACCTCAAGGAAAGACCGTAAATGGATACAGAAATGCACATACTATTATCATAACTGGTGTAGATGATCGTAACATTTACTATAATGACCCATTAGACGGTAAAAAAGACCAACCAATGGTAAAATCCCGATTTGAGCACAGTTATAATCAAATGGGTAAAAAAGCTTTAAGTATCGATTAATAATGTAAAAAGCCTATTTCGATCATATGATTCAAAATAGGCTTTTTCTATTACATCTCAAAATCATCAACAATTAGTTGAATTACACGATACGATTCTTCGGCTACTTTCCCATTACTATCCCTATTCGCATCATATGTAATTAACGCCTTCCAAAGCGCCCAACCTCTCGCTCTATTCCACGTTTCTTCGTCCATACGTAATATTTCTTTAAATATGTTTCTACTATTCTTATCAAAGAATGTCCAAGCCATCGCTGCATCACAAGCAGGATCTCCTACTCCTAATATCCCAAAATCAATTACGGCACTAAGCTTTCCGTCTTTAACGAGTAAGTTCCCTGGCGCTATATCTCCATGCACCCAAACTGGTTTGCGCTCCCACGTTGACCGAAGTGCTAAATTCCAAAAATGCTTTAATAATGCCTCATCAAAAACATCTTTATTATTTTCGATAGCCACTCTCGCTTCTTGATCGTATACAGATATCAATCCGCCTCGATAAAAATTATGTGCACCCGCTATTGGTCCGTTACTCGCATCGATTGATTGCAATGCTACTAGAAATGATCCTAAATCCGTTGCGAATTCATTTAAGTCATGTACATTTTCTTTCGTAACTGTCTCTCCTTCTACCCACTTATTAATAGACCAAGACCACGGATATTCTTCAGACGGATTCCCCTTCGCAATTGGGGAAGAAATTGGTAAAGAAAGTTCCTTACTTAATATAGGAAGCCACTTGTTTTCCTTCTCTACTTGCGGTGCATATGCTGCATCACTTGGTAATCTTACACTCATCTGATCGCCTAGATGAAACGTTCTATTATCATGCCCGCTAAGCTTTACAGGTTTCACTTCTAAATGTGCCCATTCAGGAAACTGTTCCTGTATTAACTTTTCAACTAAACTTACGTTAATTGGATGCATTCACATTCCCCTTCTCTTTTGAAACTTGCTAAGCCCATCCGTACTCCCAACATACTCAAAACCATTTTTCTTATAAAAATCATTTAGCGTACGATTATGCCCAATACAATCTAACTTCAAATACTTTTTATCCCTTTGTACATTCTCTTCTACCCACTGTAACATCCATTCTCCTATTCCATTCCCCTTATACTTCCGTTTCACCGCAAATCTATGAATATATAATGAATCAGAAACTTCCTCTTTACCAAAAATACGTTCATCCCATTCATTTTGTTTAGGAGATACTGTAACCGTACCCACTATTCCATCTTCCTTTGTAACAACATACGTATATTTCTCTCTTATACCTTCTAGTATTTCAGCCGTAGCTTCTCCACCTAAAAGATACTGCCATTGATCTACTTCTTTATCTTGTAACCACTGTGCTACTTCTTTTAATAGAATTATAATATTATCGCTTTCCTCTTCAGAAGCAATTCGAATGTTATAAATTTTAACAGTATTTCTCTCCATATTGTCGTTCCCCTTTCATATTACTACCAAACGGATAAACGTGTTCTACCATCATTTTCGTCTGTAACGTATTCAACGTAAAAACCTTGATTCATTGCATTTTCATACATCAATTTAATCGCTTTTTGATCTTTCGCATAAATTTGTATGTATTGACTATCCACCACTAATACGACTACTTCACACTTACTCTCCTTAAACTCTTCATATGTTTCAATATCTACTGCTGCTTCTCCTTTTGGATATGCCTTTAAATCTGCAAAAATGAGATAATATATGTTGTCTTTAACTAACTTTTTCAAATCTAATCCTTCCACTACACTTGGTTCTTCTGGAAATAACGCATCATCCAATCCACCACGTGCTACTAAGTATGACTCCTCACTCCCCACCCACCAATCAAATGAAGAAATTTGCATTGGCTTTAATACTTTCCAAAGTAAATTATCATAACCATTTGGAATATCTACAAAAATTCCTCTTTTCATTTGTTAGCTCCTAACTTATTTATTTCCGTTTTCATTTCATACATTATATACCAAATTCAAACACTATATTTTGTCAATCCTATGTAACTTGCATTTCATCGCAATAAAAAACCGCTCCACTACTGTGAAACGGTTTCCTTCTACTTATATTTAAGTATTGCATTCAATTACTGCACTACGTTTTAAAATAATTTCTAATATGTTCGTCACATCAGCTATTCATTTCGACTTCACAAAATAATATAAAAACCACACCGCATGATTTTGTTCATCTGCAGCTATTCTGCGCAACAAATCTTTCATAGATGCATCTGATGCTTCATCTGAAATCTCCAAATAAAAATCTACTGTCCTTTGCTCATCCTGTATAGCGAATTCTAATCCTTGTAAGTACGTATTCGGGCAGTCTTCGGTAATCTGTGGTTTAGGCTGCCTGCCAGTTAAGTTCGTATAAATTTGGACAAAGTTTTGAAAATGCTTTATTTCATCATTACGAATTTCAAGAATCTGATTTCGTTCTACTGGATTTGGAGCCATGTTAGCTAATTTTGCGTAACAGCTTATAGCGCTATACTCTCCGTTTATAGCTTTTTCAATATCACTTATCAACTTATCATTCTGCCTATACCAATCATGATAATTCGAATTATACATCGTATCCCCTCCATAATTTCGCATAACATTTTATGCATTTCGAAATAGTAGGAGCATGTATACAAAAAAAAGAACCGCAAACACGAATACTTCAATCACTTTTAACATATTGAAAAAGCCTATCTATCGCTTCTTAATTCCCTTAACGATTCCTAATGATCTCATCAAAAAACGCTTCACTACGAGTGAAACGTTTTTTATCTTTTAAGCATTCACTTCCGTTTTTTGTCCCTTTACTACACTACGTTTGAAAGCAGTTGCTAGAATAATAACCATACTTACTACACCAATCCAAACGAGGACAGTAACTGGTGTATTCCAGCTTAAACCTTTTCCGAAGAAGAAGATTTCTCTTAGTCCTTCGATCATAAATCTCATTGGTAACCATGAGTAAACCCAGTCTTGATAAAATGAGGGCAACATCTCAGGCGCTAGCGATAATAATGGTGCTCCGAAGAACAGCAATAAAGCAAATAATCCGATCCCATTTAGTCCAACTAATGAGAGCAGTGCTGTAATCATTAAGAAGAAACTAAACGCTGTAATAGATAAGAACAACGCCGTATCCGTTACATTCGAAATATTTAGCCCTACCATTCCATCTGCAATCCATGTAAGACCAAATCCAATTACAAGCGCCGCAACAGCTCCTGTTACTATTTGTTTTACTTTTAATACAAAGTTTTCTTTTCGTGAGCCGACTGGCATTTTATGAATCGCAATAAAGATAATTGCGGCACTCGCTAAACTTGCAATCCATAGCGGTTGGAATAAAGAAATTGGCGAGTTACCGTTCGCACTATTTTTGCCGATTTCATTCACATTTGTTACTTTCTTTGTAATAGGTGTTACTAAATTTGAAGCTTGTTCTGCTGTTAACATAGCTCCTTTCGCTTTCAATCCGTCTAATAGTTGTGTACGAACAGTAGTATTCATATTATCAACGATCGCATTTAACATTTGCCCTGCCATAGTTGATGCAGCTGTATTCATTCCTTGATTTATGAATATTTCTATCTCTGGTGAAGATGGCTGTGGTGTTCGTAATGATGCCTGTTTTGCACTAAATTCTTTCGGAATGACTAATGCCGCGTAATACTCTTGATTGTTTAACCCCTTTTGAACCGATTCCTTATTTTTTACTTCTACCCACTTCACCGCAAGTTCTTCATCTGATTTCGATGATTTTTTCATCGTATCAACGATTGTTTGCCCCATATTCATTTTAGGCTGATTCGGAATTTCTACTCCTTGATCCTCATTTACAATTGCAATTGGTAAATTTTTTGGCTGTGGTTGAACTGTCGGGAATAATGTTAATGAAAAAATAAAGACAATAAGTAGTGCAATGACTGGTGATAATAATAATAGTTTATTTTTAAACATGTTCTTTTCCCCTCCTTTAATTTCAGTTACAATAAACGAACAACGTGTTGGTTATATCTTTTTAAAATTATATGTTTGAGTTGAATCTTATACAATAATCAAAAACCGCGAATGTGTCGGTTATAAGACACATTTGATAAATATGTTGAAGAAAATTTAGGAGGGACACACTTTGCGAGATAGTAATTTAGATTTACGCGTGATTCGTACGAAAACGGCAATACGAAATGCATTTGTGGAATTAATTGAAGAAAAAGGCTTTGACGCCATTACAGTAAAAGATATTACAACGAAAGCGAACATAAACCGTGGTACGTTTTATACACATTATCTAGATAAATTTGATTTAATGACGAGATGCCAAGAAGAAATTATGTACGAGATGTCTAGCATTGCAAAGAAGAAATTTCCGGAAGTTATTGCGGATCTTGGATCAAATCCTTCCCCAACGACTCCATTTGTACTTATCGCTTCTATACTTGAATTTCTAAATGAAAATAGTGATTTTATAAAAGCTGTACTTAGCCCAAAAGGAGATTTATCATTCCAAACAAAGCTGAAAGACTTTATGTGGAAAACACTGTTTGAAGATACAAATGATGCTCTTATTAAGAAAGAGAATTTACTTGTCCCAAGCCAATACTTAGCTTCTTATATGGCATCTGCTCATATAGGTGTCATTCAGCAATGGTTAAATAGTAGGCAAAAAGAAACGCCGGAGGAAATTGCTCACATTTTATCAACAATCGCAGTTCATGGACCTTTTTATGCAGCTGGCTGGAAGAAATAAGCTTGCCTGCATAGGAGTATGCTTTAATCAATCTGAACATCAACAAACTTCTAAATGAAATGTATAGCTGAATAGTTACTATTACTTTTATCCCGCTATTTGCCGACAGTAAGACTCCCACCTTAAAATTCGGCTGGAGCTAAGAAGTTAGATGAGAGATCAACTGCCCGTAAACGCCCGATTGGTACGGGCTGATAATCAGCGGGGATGAATAACCCCCCACTGATTAAAGTTTCACTTTATTAATAACTTAAAATGTATGTTCCTATGAAAAAAGCTGTTGAAAGGAATCCTCTTCAACAGCTTCTCCATTATTAACGATATAAACGAACTGCACCTGCAGAATTATCATCTGCTTGTCCAACTACTTCAAATTTCAGTCCAAGCTTCGGTAATTTACGTCCTGCATCTGGAATTAAATCGTTCATATACGATTTAGAATCATCAAACTTCGTTACACCTGGTAACCCTTTGTAATCATATGTTCCGCGTGTTGGAGATACAACTTTCCACGCTGGCGCTTGGTTAAAGGAGAACGCAGCATCTGCGATTTGGTATCGTGTACTATTTTTAACAGTTGGTTTGCCATTTAGCGTTCCAACAATTGCCTCTGGGTGAGAGTCAACAACCCCTAAGAAACCTTCTCCTGGATGCAGACCAACCCAATTATCTGTAAAGCTAGAGTCTGCATACCATACAACAAGACCTGTATTATACGGTACACCGCTGCTATATTTTAACGCTTGATCAGCACCAGCGTAGTTTCTCCACTCTAAATAGTAGTTATGTTTCTTCTTATCAAAACCGTTTGATACAACGAAACCATTTAATTTTAATTTCGCTTCGCCCTCTGCATCATCAGAGAACACAACATTTCCATCTACAGTTAATGTAGCGTTATCAAGAGTAAAACCGTTCGGTGCTAAACCACCATCTGTAATGTATTCAAATACTAGTTTTATTTTTTGACCTTTAAATTGGCTTAAGTCATATGACTTATCTACCCATTTACCATCCGTTGTGTCTAGACCATTTTTCACATTCTTTTCGCCAATTCGATCCACTAACGTTTTCTTACCATCTTCTGTCACTGCATGTACTTCAAGGAAGTCATAATCTGTTTCAATTTCATACAATGACTTGTAATCAAATTTCGCCAGTGTTGCATTTGTTAAATCAAACACTGGTGTTTCTATTGTTGTATGAAGATTATCACCTTTTGTACTATAGTAATATTTCTTACCGAATGCAGACTGAATACCTTTTACATCTTTATCTGGTAAGTTAACGCGAATCAGGCCAGGACGATTTGATTTCGTTACACTTTGATCTAAGTACGTCGCCAAACCGATACCGCGATTTAATTTATTATAATCAACCTCTACAATATTTGCCCAGTTTCCACCCATGTTCTTTTGAAAGAACTCTTTGTTTTGCGGAGAGAAACTCGGTGGCGTTGTACCCGCAATTTTACCAGCCCAGCTGCCGCCGCTCATAACAGACCAAGAGTTAATTGGCTCACCTGCTCCTGAATACTTCGTATCATACTCATCTGGAAGACCTAAATCATGACCAAATTCATGTGCGAATACACCAACTGCTCCGTCTTCCGGCTCAATTGTGTAGTCGTATGCTGCCATTTTACCGCCCCAGTTATCAACATTTGCTTTTGTTCCTTCAATCGGATATGGTGTTCCAAGGTTCCAACGATGTGACCAAATTGCGTCATCACCTAGTCTACCACCGCCTCCATCTTGCCCAACTCCAGCGTGAATGACCATTAAGTGATCAATAAGACCATCTGATTCGTTTTTATTGCCATCACCATTATTGTCATATTGATCGTATTGGTCAAATTCAGATAAATCAATACCACTTTCTACTGCTGCATTTAATGCCTCTTTTACAAAATCACGAGGTCCTTTTGGTCCTTTATTATCATGACCACCATCCCCTGCATCTGCACCATAATCCGCTGCATTACCAGGAACTGTCAACCACTTTGTTACTGTCCCATCGACTGTATAACTACCACCCGATTGCTCTTCATAGTATTGTTTAAATGTTGGGACTTTTGAACCATCAAAGAGTGTGAACGGCTCATCACCAAATAACATTTTTTGATAATGTTCTGGATTAAAATCATTTGAATACATATAACCTGGTACTTGATCAATATTGTTATGCTTAAAGTCAGCAAACTCTACTAACAATACAAGAACTTTATCTTTACGAACATCACCATTATATTGTTTTTGCTTTGCTGAAGTAGTTGGTACTTTGCCGTTTAATCCCCCTTTAACCGGCTCTTGTCCAGCTACTGGGCCAATAGCCGATTGATCAGCTTTTTCTTTCTCATCTGCTTTTGCATCTTTAACTTTTTTCAAAAAGTCAGAAGCTTCTCTCGTAACACTGTCCCCCGCTGCTGGTTCTTTTCCAGCATTTTCGCCTTTTTTCTTCTCTACGTAGTTTTCAACAGCTTTTAATGTGTCTTCTTTCGACGCAGATTCACTAATTACACCGCGTTTCTTGAGCGCATCTGCTAAACGATCCTCTTGAATTAAATTTTCATCAATTGGACTTAAAGTTCCTGTATGAGACGGCGTTGCCGCATAAACAGATTGACTACCAAATCCAAATGTGCAACTAAGCACAGCTGTCGCCGCAAGCGTAGACAGTACCTTAAAAGGCTTTTTCTTCATCCCTATTCCTCCCCAATTTTTCATTTTACCTAACATTCATATAATAATGAAAATTCTGATATCTTACAAGATATTGTCTTAATTTGTAATATTTTTGAAAATATTCTTTATTTTAGATTGGTGTACATTCTGATTTATCGATGTTTCAGGTGATAGTAGCTGGCTAAAAAAATAAAAAGATCATCCACTATATATAGTGGATGATCTTTTTATTTATCTAAAGTACAATTACAGTATCTCAATATACCCTTCTGTTCCATGTACCCGAATTCGTTGCCCCTCTTTTATTAGTTTTGTAGCATTCTCTACCCCGACGACTGCTGGCAATCCATATTCACGTGCAATAACTGCTCCATGTGTCATCAGTCCGCCAACTTCGGTAACTAACCCTTTTATAGACACAAACAATGGTGTCCATCCAGGGTCAGTGAAGGCAGTAACTAATATATCTCCATCTTCTAAATTCGCATCTTCCATATTTAAAATAACACGTGCTCTCCCCTCAATCACTCCTGAAGAAACAGGCAGACCTACGATTGCTTCAACCGGGAGATTTTCTCGTTTGTACTTCCCAGTAATGATTTCTCCATCAGACGTGATAACACGGGGAGGCGTTAGTTTTTCATATAATTTGTACTCATTTTTCCGTTTATTAATAACCTCGTAATCCAGTTTATTCGTGCGGACGACTTCGTGAAGTTCTTCAAAAGTTAGATAGTATATATCTTCTCTTTCATTAATAACACTATTTTGCACGAGTTGCTCGGCTTCTTTCAATATTGCCTGCTTATATATGAAATAGCGATTAATCATGCCGTATTTTGGATATTCACGATAACCGATAAAATTACGGATGTTACGAATCATTCGTTTCGTCTCTTCTACTTTTTGTTTGCCATCCGGCAAGTGCTGTAATCGCTCTAATAGCTCTTCTTTTTTTTTCAAAGCCTCCTGCAGCCCTTCTTCAAATTTCCGCTTACTAGCACCAATTTCAAAGTCTCTTATATTATTTAAAATCATCGGGATAATTGTAGTTGGCTTTTCACTCCAACGTGTTTTCGTAATGTCGATTTCTCCGCTGCATCTCATTCCATATTTATTCAGAAATGCACAGATTACATCTCGAGCTTTTTCCCCACCTTTAAACTTAACTAATTCATCTAAAAAGCTATCATCCTCTATATGCTGTAAATACTCAATGACTTCTGGGTACGGCCGAATCACATCTGCAACATCCAATAATGCTAGCCCCATTTCTGACGTAATATTGTTTTGTACAGATTGTGAAAGTGTGTCGGCTACATTTTTTTCACTTAGCCATTGCTCCATCTTTTCATTGATCCATGACGAGGCATTCATACCTGCCATAATTACAGCCATACTTTGCGGGTGAAATAATATTTTCTTTAATTGCTGGATATCTTCTAAAATAAAATCAAGTACATCTGATCCTGATTTCGTTTGCATGTTTTGTTTTAACTCTTCTATCGAAGCTTGACTATTCTTTACTAAATCCGTAACGATTGCTGGATCGTTTTCGATTTGTGGTTGCGCACTTGTAGGTGGCATACTTTTACCTGGATTCTTTTCTTTTTCATCATCCGGCAACAATTTGATAAAATCATCTCGCTCTATTACAGTCATTAATGCATCTTTAATAAGCGGCTCCGAGTTCCCTATTGTATTTAATAAAAGTTCTCTACTAGCGGGCGAAGCCAATCTTTGCGCAACATCTACAAACAACCTTCCTCCAGCTTGAAACCTCGGTCCAAAGGATGTTAACTGGAATAAAGACATTCCTAATGGCTTCAAAGGATCGGTCATCATTTGTTGGTGACCGACCGATACATACACATGATTTTCCTGATCATTTGCTTCTGGAATTGGATATAAAGTCGTTATCGGCCTGCTTTGAACAATATAAAATGTATCACCAACTAAACACCATTCAATATCTTGCGGACAATCAAAATAAGCTTCAATCTTTCTTCCGATACGTGCTAGCTGTAATATTTGTTGTTCAGGCAATGTTTGAAGCTTTTGCTGAACCGTTTCAATCTGTTTCGTCTCTGTTCCGCCCTCTTTTAAAGCATAGATAGCTAATTTTTTAGTCGCTATCATCTTTCCGGTAATTTCGCCTTCTTTTACTTTATAATTATCGGCTGAGACCAGTCCTGATACTAATGCCTCACCAAGCCCAAAACTGGCATCGATCGATAACACCTTTCGGTTAGAAGTAATCGGATCAGCAGTAAATAAAATTCCCGAAGCCTGCGGGAAAACCATTTTTTGAACGACAACACATATAGAAACTTGATTATGCTCAAAACCGTTTTGCATTCGGTAAATAACCGCTCGCTCTGTAAATAAAGAAGCCCAGCACTTTCTTACATACTGCAAAATTTCTTCTTTTCCAATGATATTTAAATACGTATCTTGTTGACCAGCAAACGAGGCATATGGTAAATCTTCAGCAGTAGCGCTAGAACGCACTGCATAAGCATGTTCATTTCCAAAACGAGAGAGATAATGAGCTACCGTTTCCACTACATCAACTGGAATTTCCACTGACATAATGGCTTCTCTAATCTTCTTACTAATTTCACCAATTTGATCTCGGTCCTCAGTTTTTAGTACTGCTAGTTGATTCAACAAAGTTTGAAACGCTTCATTTTGCTCGATGGCCTTTTCATATCCTACCGTTGTAACACAAAAACCTTCTGGCACTTGTATCCCTTGCATGTTAGATAACTCTCCTAAATTCAATCCTTTTCCACCAACAAGTGAAAGCTGCGTTTTTTCTATTTCCTGAAAATCGAGAACGAAAGAACTCATTTACCATCTCTCCTTACTATGCGTGTGTTCTTGATTGTAGCAGTAGTAAATAAGAATAAACAGTCTATTTTGAACTTGATTTACATGATATAATTAAGTTAGGAAGAGATAATTATTTTTATTTCTCCCCCTCTAATCCACTTCAATTACATCTCCAAACTTAAACATTCTTTGATTATGAAAAGCATCGGTACAAGTAATCGTCTTATTTAATGGATTTATATCAGCTACTGTTATGTAATTTTTATATAGATAGCCATTTTTATAATATGTAAGTACAACCTCTTCTTCACCTAAATATGAAGTTAATAGCTTATTTTCAATTATTTCTTTTGCATCTTGCGTTAAGATTGGACGCGAGACTTTCGTTTGCTCGTACATCATTTCTTTAATCACTGCAAACTGCTCTGGCATACTGGAAAACGGTTGCCACTTTACCATCCCTCTTCCTTTTGGCATATTAGCATTTTTCACGATTTGTGTCCTCCTAATAATGTGTTTCTATATCTTGCTGTTGCGACGCTTGTGTAGGAAATTCCACGTAAAATACTGTTTTTACCAAATCGTGTTCGAATTTCGTCCATAACTTTCGTTAATCTCATTTCTTTTTCTCTTTGTATAATGTTATCGAAAAGTGAAATTTGCTCCTCTCCTTCATTAATAAAGTTTGTTAATGAGACGCTTAACGAACGAATCGGCTCTCCTGTATAACCTTCGTATAAAAAATATGTACAAACATTGTAAATATCCATCGTTAAATTTGTTGCCCGGTTTAACGTATGTGCCTTTCGTATTCCTCCGCCATATTCCTTGCTATATCCAACTGAAAAATGGATTGTTTGTGCATATTTCTTTTCTCTTCTCAACCTGTAACAAACCTCTTCTATATGCTCTAATAAAATAATGACGAACTCGTCTACAGAATAATCGCGTAATAATATTTGGCTTTTCGCTATAGATTTTGTTGCGGGAACATATTTTTCTGCTATTCTGCTAAAATCAATCCCGTTACTATGTAAATGTAATTCTTCTCCTATTACACCAAACGATTGTTTTAAATATTTCAAAGGATACTGCGCTAATTCTCCAATTGTATGTATACCTTTCCGGTTCAATTTCATTTCCGTTTTATACGATATACCCCCAAATTTACTGAGCGGTCTAATGCTCCATAACTTCTCGGGTATATCGTCATATGTCCACTGCACTATTCCGTCTTTATTCTTTTTCGCTTCCACATCCATCGCTACTTTACTCAATAATAAGTTCGGACCAATGCCAACCGTACTTTCAATCCGTGTACGTTCATATATTTCTCTCTTAAACTTTAATGCAAACTCACGCGGATTACTCGCAAACAAATGAATACTTGCGGTCATGTCCATAAAAAACTCATCGATACTATATTGATGGAAATCTTCCGGTGCAACATATTGTAAAGCTAAACCAGTTATGTAAGTTGAACACTTCATATACGTATGCATAATTGGATTCACAATAATAATATCTGGTCGCTTCGGTATTTCGTACAATCTTGCCATCTTCTTTATCCCTAATGCTTTTAATGGCGGTGTTGCCGCTAATACGATTGATCCGCTCTGATTCACATCCCCTACGACGGCCAATTTTGTATAACGTGGATCCAGTCCTTTTTTAATGCAGGAAACACTTGCATAAAAGCTACGAAGATCTACACAAAGAATAGTACGATTCGGTAAAAGAGAATAATCATACAAGGTAATCCCCCCTAACAAAAGAACATTTGTTCTCATTATATACGAACTCTTGTTCTTTTTAAAGGTATTTTTATGAAAATTTTGGTTAAAATAACCGTACTTTAAAAATCTTATTAAGAAATACTTAAGAAATTCCCCACTATATTTATAAGAATTTTTTTCTATACTTACATATGTAAATTAACAAGAGGAGAAACGATCATGAAAAAATTTGTAATTTGCATAATAGGAATAAGCCTTCCTATATACTTACTACCTTTCATATTACGCGGGGATTTGGATAGATTTAATCCAATTGCTGAAGAAAAAAATGTATATGCCGTTGCGAAAGGATATGGTGTTCCGGATTATAATCATAAAGGACGAGCTATGTACTCACTAAAAGGTGTTGATGAATTAAAGAATGAGAAAGAATATACAGTAGGAACTAGCACTCCTAATGATTTTATAAGAGAAACTCACTTAAAAATTCATGTAAAAGGCAAGTATGTCTATTCTTATGATGTTATTTCTGAAAATGACATACCGGAGGGAATAAGAAAACAATTGGGAATAGAAGATAAATAAAAGTTCCTTAGTATGTTCCTACCAAACTCTAAAACATAACATATAAAGGTATTTCTACAGAGAGGCGACCCTATGATGCCAAAGATCATACCTGTAGTTTTGTTAGTAAACCTATTAATTAGTTGTAGCTCCATTAATGATTCATCACCTGCTAAGAATAACGAAACACAAAATCAATTACAAGAAACAAAAAATAAAGGTGAACATTTCAAAGATGATACGCTAGAAACAACATCTAATGTTAATACTCCTAACATATTTTTGATATTACGAATATGTTAGGAGTATTTCGTATCAGGGCTCCTCCATCTCCATCAAGCTAAGATTTTGAAGTATCCCCAAAACGAAAATTTTGTATCTCTACACTTATTTATTTAAATTCGGATGGCTTCTTCATTTTTGAGAAGAATGTTTTTTTACTTGATGGCAATGCTGCTGGCCCTCTAGCCAGTACAATATGTCAATAATGTTTCCTGTTTCTGTTGATGAATATGAAAATACTACCCACACACTGGAGTAGGGTTCTTTCAAAAGACATACTTCAGGTGAAACGAATTATATTCAATCTAAACTTTAAAAAGGGATCATAAAAGGACACCATCGGTTTATTGGCCATTATATTCGTCGACCTGCTATTATTTTAAACCAGATTGAGAATATAATAGATAGCCGATTTCTTATATATATGGTAAGATAGATCGCCTTGAAAAGGTAAAAACGCTATGCTAGGAAAAGTAAAGTCACATTTAACTAGAACAAAACAGGTAACAGATGCACTATCAAAATTCGTAAAAATTAAAGGAATGAGAAAGAATATACAGTAGGAACTAACACTCCTAAAGAAAAAAGCCGATTTCTTTATCGTATAGGAAATCGGCTTTTGGCTTAGTTATTGATTTAGTAATAAAAAACAACTTTTTAAGATAACTATGTTTATACTATAGACGTTGATCTTTCTGGAAGTTTAGACGAAAATGATCCTCATCATTATATACCCCAAATTTATACCCTTGCTCTTTATAAAATTTAATAATGTCAGGAAGAGCTTGTAATGTTTGCGCCTTTTCATGCATTAAAACAACTTCTACTTCTTCTGTTGTCTGTTTCTTTACATTTTCGATAATCTGAGTTGGATTATCTTTTAATTTCCAATCATTTGAGTCTATTGTCCAATCCCAAACTTTTATTGCTGCTTCTACAATTTGATTACGAATTTCCTCTCCCTTTAATCCTGGTGCAGATCCATATGGCGGACGAACTAGTTTAGGAGTTGTACCCGTAATATTATGGATAAGATCTAACGTTTCTTTCATCTCTGGTACAAATTGTCCCTTTTTGTATAGCTTATCACTATCATGTGTCATACTATGTGCACCAATATAATGTCCTTCTTTTACTGCTCGTTTTACATTTTCCTGAAAACCTGTATTTTGTAGATTACTACCTTGCATAAAAAATGTCGAAGTAACATTTTGCTCTTTTAGTACATCTAAAAATTTCCCCGTTAATTCGCTAGGACCGTCATCAAATGTTAAATAAACAACTTTTCCTACTGGCTTTCCATCAGGTCTTTTTTGTTTTGCTGGTGATGTTTCCTTTTGCTTTTCTTGTTGTTGCGTATTAACTTGTTTCATACTTTCATTAGCTACTCCCTTCGCTGGGATAGAGTGCCATTTTCCAATTAAAAAGAAAGTGAAAAAGGTCGTTGCTAAAACAACTCCTAGAGATATTATTGCCTTAGTTAATACACTTGTTTTTTTCTTATTTTGTGATTCTTTCATTATTTTCCGATCCTTTCCCTATTAATTTTCATATTCATTATTTATAAGGCTGAGCCTTTACTCGACTGAATCATTCGTTTCAACCGGTATTTACAATAAACAGATTAATAGAGACGGATAAAAATAAAATGCAGATAATGTCGAAATCAGTTAAAGAATAACATATTGCATCCACTCTTTAGAAAAATATTTGTTTCTTATTTGAAAACTGGATATACACCCAAAATAAAAAATACTACTCTTCCTAATTAAGATTTAGAAAGAATAGTATTTTTCTATTTGCCTATTTTATTACATAATAAAATAATTAATAATGCCATCCACAATACCTTTTTGCGATTTTGCTTGGAATTCTTCTGAATTCATTCTTTTTTCATCACTCGCATTAGATGTAAATCCTAACTCAATTAAGATAGCCGGAGAGGGATTTTCTCTTAAGACAAGAAAATCACTTCCATGAATGCCTCTATCTCGGCTGTCTATATTTTGATCAAAAATAGCTTCTTGTACGATCTTAGCTAACTTTTTATCTTGCCTTTTATTAGCTCCATAATGAGTTGTTATTCCTTTTACATCTGTATCCTCAAAAGCATCATGATGAACGCTAATATAAAGATCCGCCGAATGTTCTTTAGCTACTTTGACACGCACTTGTAATTCTTCCTTTTGCTTTGTTTCTGGAAGTAAGCTCGTATCTTTTTCACGTGTTAATATAACTTTTGCATCCGTTCTTTCTTCCAATTCTTTTTTTATATTTTGTGCTACTTTTAAATTAAGCTCTTTTTCAATCGTTCCAAATTTCTTTCCTTTCGTCCCTCTATCTCCTCCACCGTGCCCCGGATCAATTACAATAGTTTTTCCTGTTAATCGTAAATCCTCTTTTGATATATTTTTGTGCCCCTTAGCATGTATGAAACTAACGCCAGTGCCCATTATTAATATAATAAACAAAAGCAATATCGCTCTTTTTTTCATTTTAATAATCTCCTTATCAGCTTTTCATTCAGTTTCTAATGAAAATAGTAATGAATGCTGATAAAGATAAAATGCAGATAATGTCGATTTTGTTTAAAAATGATAAAAACGTGTAGAACGAAAATTCTACACGTTTTTATTTAAATAGAAGAAAAATAATACTCCATCTTCTGTATTCAAAACACCATATTCCGCGCCATGCAGCTCTAATATATTTTTTGAAATAGCAAGGCCCAATCCTGTTCCACCTTTGGAGCGTTGACGAGACGTATCTCCTCGATAAAAACGATCCCATATTTTCTCTAAATGTTCTAGTTCAATATGTGCTCCTTTATTTTCTACACATACTTTTACACGATTATTCTCTTCTATTGTAGAAATAATAATATTCTCATGTTCTGGTGTGTAACGAATCGCATTCGTAATAAAGTTCGTTATAACTTGTTCTATGCGATGTTGGTTTGCAACCACTTCAATTTTAGAAAGTTGTTTATGCACATGTAATTGCTTAGCTGTTATACCCGAGGTTAATTGCTCACATATATAATCAATCATCTCATCAATATGGAAAACATCTATTTCCATTTTATACGTACCAGACTCGAATTTCTGTATGTGTCATACTTATGTCTTCCCCATCTACAGTTACTGTACGAGAAGGGAAATGTACATGGATACCACTATTAGTTAATGTGTCTGCAGTAGATACATTAACAGTGGAAGAATATCGGCTTTCAATTAATCGTTTTGCCCTTGCCAATAAAATAGGAGGACTATATGGTTTTGTAACATAATCATCCGCTCCCAGTTCAAATCCGAGTAAGGTATCATCCTCATCCACCCGAGCCGTTAGCATAATAATAGGTACATTAGATTTCTTCCGAATTCGCCGACAAACCGACCAACCATCTAATTCCGGTAACATAATGTCTAGAATAATTAAATGTACCTCATGTTCTTCAAATATAGGTAACGCTTCTTTCCCATCAATCGCCTCTAAGACGTTATATCCTTCGTTTAGTAGGTAATCCTTCATAATTTCACGTAAAATATCTTCATCTTCCCCACGATTCATTTTATTTTTATGAAGAAATAGTTCATTTTATATGTTAACCAATTAGAAATCTTTCACTATTTCTGTCACCATTAAACGCAATATAATTATATAAAGATAATACCATGCTGATATAAAGATAAAATGCAAAGATAGCCTTAACATTGAAATTCTATTATGAATTTTGTATTTGTAGGTAATGAGCTACCGCCACATCGCTATCAAGCTAAGCGTATGCAAAGTCAATTTTAGTCGAGATTGTTTCTTTTTTCTAAAGGGCAAGTGTAGGAGATTGAAAGATTTGCATACGAAATAAACCCTAACGGGTTTCACTTTTTTGAATTAAGCGGCTTGATTATCAGACAGGGTACAATTGTAAACGACACCTAATATATCGAAGACTGTTTTTTTCTCATATCGATGAGATTTTCGCCCGTTTTGCTGTAGGAGATTGAACAGGCGAAGTAACACTTTTGATAGCTCTTGTATGTTTTTTTGTATAGTTTGGAATAGAAGCAGAAAATAGTCTTTAATCATATATATGGCTTTATACTCACTTAGCTCTCGTTTTTTCTTTATGAGGAGCAATTGGCGCATTTGAAACATGATAGAAGAACAGAGTAGAATGGCAATCAATTGACCATATAAATGGCACTCCAATCGTTCTGGTTTTATCTTTTTACAATGCTGAATTTGAAAGAATGACTTCCACGTTTTAAATAAAATTTCGATTTGCCAACGCAAAGAATACCAGTCATGTACCTGCCCCATCGGGACAATATCTGTAGGGGTGTTTGTCATATATACATTGATACCACTGAGTCGTTTACTACGAGGAGAATACTTCATTCCTTTCTTTTTTCTCTTACAGCCTGATCTTGTAATCGTTTTTGTTGCTGTTGTTTTGTTAATCGATGAACAATTACACGAGCTGGCACTTTATCAATCATTCCTACATAAGCATCAGCTATTTCACATGTTTGTCCTGGTTGAAGGGAGTTCATTAACGTCTCCATATCTATCTGTATATACTCTGTACCTTTCTTAATTCTTCCATCTTGAAAATAATCAGGTTCAGGATTTTTTTGATAAATACGTGTATTCGATTTGATGCGTGAGATATAATAAGCCTTTTTATCTTGTATATGTTGAAGATCTTTTAAATGAAAATAACCTAAATCTCGGATACATAAATCATTCGCTGTCACTGTCGGAACACATAAAGAACCGTAGGTTCGATCATGTTGTTTACTTGGACCTGTATGAATATGTAGAAACTGTCCACTTAACAAATCATACTCAAGTTGAATTTTTATCCCAGCTGTATGGCTGCAGCCTCCTGCACCTGGATAAACCGATGAAAATACATTCGGGAGTTGAAATGCAGTTGAATCTAAAATACGAATACGCTTGAAAATAGAAGTATATGGAGAAGAAATCGGCATAGATGAGGCCAATTTTTGGTTTAGTAGTTTAGCTAGTATGTGTTGTAAAAATTGGACGGCTGCTTGATTAAATCGTTGATTTAGTCCTTCAGGACTGATGAGTACTTCTGTTGATGCTTCTAAACAGCTAGATAACTGAGTTAAAGACGTCGTAGCGACATTTTGATTCATCCATACACATAAAGCGACTAAATCTTTTGCTTGGTACTTACTGGCTCGTTGAACAAAACCAGCATCTTTAGCAAAATCTCGTAAGATATTTGGAGATAAGAAGCTTTGAATTTCCTGAGCGAAGAGTTGTAATTCATCAGATACAGAAATAGACATACAAAACGCCATCCTTTCCTATGATTCTACAGAAAGAATAGCGTATTTTTGTAACGGTGACATAAAGTTTGGTAAATTAATATAGATAAACTTAATAAATTTTCATCTATCAACTATACCGAAGTCATATTCGCTATAATCAAATAGTTAGAGAGAAATTTATACTTGTTTCTGTTGTTAGGTTTCCTTAGCGTGACAAAATTCACATTAGTTTATGCTGGAATTTGTTTAATAGTAAATGTTCTCCAAATAGTTCTTCAATGTGTTGCTTGAATTGTTCGATATGTATATTTTCCTCTCCCTTTATAATCTCATTCCCGCAAAAATTATAATTCTATGACTCTATCGCATACTTGTGCTACATATGGATCATGCGTGACAATAACAATTGTCTTTCCCTCTTTATTTAGATTTTTTAAAATTTGTATGATTTCATTTCTATTGTTATCATCTAAAGAGCCTGTTGGTTCATCGGCCAATATTAACTCGCAAGGCTTTAGAAGTATCCTTGCTATGGCAACCCTTTGTTGCTCACCACCTGAAAGCTCGTGTATTTTTTGCTGTAATGATACGCTCAGTCCAACTTTTTCTAAGGCGGCTGCTTTTAATTCTTTCTTTTCCGTCTTTGTTTTTTTTGCATAAATCAAGGGAATTTCTAAATTTTTATTTACAGTATCATTGTCGATGAGTGCATAATTTTGAAAGAGATACGACATTCTTGTCCTCAGAAGCTTATTTGCTTTACTAGAACCCATATTAGGACTCTCTGCACCAAATAATTTAGCGACTCCGCTATCTGGGTTCTCTAGCATTCCTATAATATTTAGAATCGTTGTTTTACCAGATCCGCTTTTTCCAGTAATCGCAACCATTTCCCCTTCATAAATTTTTAAATTGAACTCATCTAAAACTGCATGATTTCCATAACTTTTACAAACATCTATTAGTTCACATATATATTGCATGCGTTTATATTAACCTCCCTTTATCACCGTTTTTTTATTTCTTCGTTCCATCGTGATTAATGCAATAATTGAGGCGGTAAATTCAATTAAAATAAGCATTGCCACCACTGTAAGTAATTTCAAATCAAACTCTTTCTTTACGATGAAGCAAATTGATAGTTGTACAATCCACATTAATACAAATTGCAACATGTATCCCTTATATGTTCTAAAAAAATCTACGCCAAATAAGCGATGTACCACTATTTTCTGCTGATTTTTATTGAAATACACAATAATATTCTGTGTTACCAAAAATAATATGCCGACAATTAGTCCACTAGTAACCGTCAATAGTATTTTCATTGTTTTTTGCAGATTGTATATATCTTTTGAAATATATTGGTCAACTGTTACAAGATATCTTAAATTATCATCTAATCCTAATCTTTTAAGTTCTGGCTCTAGTGTCTTATACGTTAATCCTGCATCTCGCTTTATCAACTTAATTTTTAAAGGATCCTTCGCCCCTTCGCCTAATATAAGATCTCTTTCTCCAACAAAACTATTCTTCTCTGTCATTACCTCAATAATTTCATCTCTAATTTTGTTATTTTCAGATTTATATACATCTGGATTGAAACTAAAGATTTCCTGATTATTCTTTATCCAAATAATGTCTATTTTTCGATTACGTAAATGATTCGGGACTTCTCTGTGCATTCTTTTTTCTTCATATTCTATTGCTGGCTTTCTCGATTCTTCAAAAAAGCGAAGAATTTCTTTTTCCCTGTTCTGATATTTTGCAGGTACTAATAAAATCCAGTTTTCCGTATCTTCTGAAACTTGCACGCGCTGATTATGTATGTCATATAGCGGAAATTCGCGAAGGTAATTATTATTTACGGTTACTGACCAAATTCCTTTATAATCTTTATTTCTAGACAACTCTATTTCTTCATACTCCTTGGAATCAATTAATACCGCTCCCATTTTATTCAAAATAGGATACAAATCACCATTTATACTTGACTCCGTTTTATGCATCCCTTGTTGTTCTTCATCATTCCCTACAAAAAGCGGATAAAAGACACCATATTCTTTGTTTTTCTCCCAGTCTTTTAAATTCACTTGTTTTTCTTTCACTGTAATATATTGTTCTAAAATAGACGTCCCTAATAAAACAAATATAATAGAACAAGTAACTTTCAACAGCGTATTGAATACAAATATACCTTTTGTATCTTTTCTATTTTTAATCATTTGATTGACTTTAATTTTAGAAATATAAAAATATGAAACGAGAGATAATATTGTAATAATGAGATACGTTTTACATTGATCGAACATAATGGTGTAGATAAACCCTGAAGTTACATTTTTTACGAAAGCAGCTGCAAGTATGGAAATGCCTATCGATAAAACAAACATACTAGCAATAGTTCTACCTATAACGATAAACCATAAACGCAAATTCGATACGCCGTGCATTTTTATAACGCCAATCCTTTTCGCTTCGTTAAATACATAATAAATGAGAAAACATAGGAGCACGATAAACACCATATACTGAATATAGGATAAAGAATTAATTGGTGAATCGAGAGCTTCTTCGTTATTACTAAGATTCCGTTTAAAATCGTCAGCAACAATATACTGTTTCGGCTTAAAATGCTGATTTAACTTTTTAGAGAAAAGCTTTAAAAATGCATCGTATGATTTATCATCTACTCCTTCTACAACATATCTTCCTGCCATAGGTAAATGTTCGTACGACGTTTGAAGCGGTTTAATTGTAATCACATGATTATCTCCAAAATCTTTTATTACTCCCTTTTGTTTTGTATCTTTCGTATGTACTGTCGATAAAAAAGCATTACCTTGGAATGTGTCTTTCGGCTTTAACACATCCCCCCCACTTAACTGAAACTGTTTAAAATATATCGTTTCAGTTGTTAGTAACACATACTTCAAAATTTCTGCCTGTTCATCTTTATGATACGCAACATTTGTACGAAAAATATTTGTATGTGATTCCTTTGCTGCCTCGAGTAATATAGGATAAATTTCACTAGGATTCGCAAAATCCAGTACATCTGGGATAACAAACTCTTTACCTATCCTCTGTTCTACCTTTTCCATTTTTTCAAATTCTTTATGATCCGTTTGTTGAAATGCAATAAAACCTGACAATATAGAAGCTACAATAAGAAAAAACACAACTACTTTTTTCATAACACCCTCCCCTGTAATATTTTAGTATATTTCAACAAAAATGGAAACATCAGGGTGAATGTTGTCTATATGACTTTATTTCCAATCATTATTTTTCATTTCAAAATGGCGTACCGCCCCATGCCCATCAAGCCAATATTTTGAGAAACCTCCCATAACAAAAATTTTACCTTTTCACAGTTATTTATAAGAGTTTGGCTCAATTTTTCTTTTTTTGGGGGTATTTGCTTTTCTTAGCTTGATAGCGATGGGCTACCGCCACATACCCATCAAGCTAAGACAATGAATAATCCCCAAAATGATAAAAATGAACTTCGGTACTATAAAAAACACAAAATTTCCATTTAGGGGGTACTTTAAAAGCTTAGCTTGATGGTAATGTCGCGGTACTCCTTAATGGAGTATTATCTTTATTTTGAGCATTTAATAAAATTCTCCATGTTGTCCAGTTCTTGTTTTAATAACCTTGATAAAAATAATAGTTGTGGGAATGGCTCTAAAACCAAGTCTTTATTAAAACCCTCTTTAATTTCAGCTGATTTTTTGGTTTCAATTTTCATTCTGAATCAAAAATAAATGTAAAAAGATAAGCACATCTTGTTAAAAAACAGATGTGCTTATCTTTTTAATTTCTATGCATTTTTACGTTTTAAGAAAATCACTCCACCAATAATTAACAGTAATGCGCCTGTAGCCATAGAGATCCAACTTGTAAGGTTAGTACCTGTTTGCGGTAACCATCCAATTTTAGATTGAATTTCTTTCTTAGGTTGTGATTGTTCTTTTACTTGCTCTTTAGGTTGCTCTGATGTTGGAGTATTTTTATCTGGATTCGGCTGTTCTGATTTAGGTTGTTCCGGTTTTGCCTCTTTAAATTTCACTGTTTGACCCTTATCTTCAATGTCAACGTGAATAGCAACTAAGACATTGTCTTGATACAGTTCTTCGAACACAACTACTTCTTTACCTTGTAATGCAGAAGCATTAAATGTGAAATCTAATGTGATAGAACCATTTTTTTCTTTTGTAGTAAACTTGGATTCTGCTGTTACTTCTTTACCATCAACTAATAATGGTTTGTTTGTTGCTTTATCCATTAGTTTGCCTTTTACAACGTACTCTTTACCCACAATTAAGTCTTTGTATTCCACTTTATCTTGGATAGTTATAGATTTTGTAGCGTCTAATTCTTTAGAACCATCAGCTTTGTTTGTAGCTGTTGTTTTTATTGATGGCTCTACAAATCGAACTGTTTGACCTACATCGTTAATGTCAGCGTGAGTTGCAATTACTTGACCTTCATGTAATAGGTCTTCAAACACGACTACTTCTCTTCCTTGCTGTTCAGCACCAACGAAAGTAAAATCTAATGTTACAAAACCATTCTTTTCTTTTGCAATAAACTTAGTCTCAGCTGTTACTTCTTTACCATCAATTAATAATGGTTCGTTAATAGCTTTGTTCATTAATTTACCTTTCACAGTGTACTCTTTATCAACAACTAAGTTAGTATACTCTACTTTGTCTTGGATAGTGATAGAATCGTTTGCATGAATCTCTTTTCCACCATCAGCTTTGTTTGTAGCTGTTGTTTTTACTGATGGCTTAACGAACTTAACTGTTTGACCTTTATCATTGATATCAGCATGTGTAGTAACAACTTTTCCGTCTTTCAGTAACTCTTCGAATACTACTACTTCTTTTTCTTCTAAACCAGTTGCATCAAATGTGAAGTCTAATGTAATAGAACCATTTGCTTCTTTTGGTGTAAACTTAGTTTCAGCTGTTACCTCTTTTCCATTTACAACTAATGCTTTATTAGTTTCTTTATCCATTAATTTACCTTTTAAAGTGTACTCTTTACCTACTTGTAGGTCTTTGTATTCCACTTTATCTTGGATTGTTACAGACTTAGAAGTGTGCATTTCTTTTGTACCATCTGTTTTATCAGTAGCTGTTGTTTTTATTGAAGGAATCTTTTCATCTTTAACAATATGTTTAATGATTTGACCATTCTCTTTGATTTCAAAAGAAAACGTCTCTTCATTTAAGATATAACCTTTTGGTGCAACAGTTTCTTTATATGTGTATTTTCCAAATGGTAACTTTTCAAATTTAGCGATACCTTTATCGTCTGTTTTTCCTTTCACTACTTCTTTCCCTGCTTCATTATAAATAGTGAATTCTGCATTTGGAAGCTTGTTGTTTCCATCAGCTACATCTACCTTTGTAATTTCTAAATCACCTTTGATAAGATGATTAACTGCCAATAACTCAATAATTTTTCCATGTCCTTTTATTTCGAACACAATTGGTTCTTTAACAAGAACATAACCGTTTGGAGAAGTCTTTTCTACAAATGAATACTTACCATACGCTAAATCTTTGACGTTAATCTCGCCATTTTTATCTGTCTTATATTCGCCAATTACTTTCCCACTTGCATCTGTTAACTCAAATATTGCACCTTCTAATTTTTTGCTGATATCTTCATTATCTACTTTTAGTAATTTTACACTACCTTTTACTTCGGTATTTTCCACTGTAAAAGTAAGTGTTTTATTGTGTTCTTTAATTTCAAAAGGATACTTTGTTTCATTTCCAATATATCCATTAGGTGTTTTTGTCTCTAAGAAATAATACTTACCATACGTAAGACCCTCAACGTTTGCAATTCCATTTTCCTTTGTTACTACTTTTTTCACTTCTTTTCCATCTTCTGTGAAGACTGTGAATTCAACATTTGGTAAAACCTTTCCTGAATCACTAAGTTTCTTAATTTCGATGTTACCTTTTACTTTGTTATTTACTACTTGGACAGCTCCTATTTCTCCTGTCTTAACTTCAATAGTTTGTGGTTTATCACCTGAAACATAACCTGTTGGTGCTTTAATTTCTTTTACTGTGTAAGTTCCAATTGGTAAGTTGTTTAGTTCTGCCATACCATCAGCACCAGTTGTAATTTTTCCAACTGATTCATTATTTGCATTAAAAACTTCAAATACTGCGCCAGCTAAAACTTCCCCATTTTCTCCAACCTTTTTAATTTTTAAAGAACCGGCTGCTTCCCAATTTACTGCAAGGTCACTGCTAAGCTTTTCTTCATTTCTCTCTAATAGTACTGTAGCATTCTGAACAGTATCAGTGCCGCGGTAAGCTATTGCTTGAACTTTAGTTAAATTAGCAGCAACACTTAGATTAAATTCACCTGTTTTTGTGTTCTTAGGAATTTGGATACGGAATTTTTCCCCAACTGAAAGCTGATCTTTCACTTCACCATTTTCACTAACAATTTTAACTCCATTAGGGGCATTTTTCGCTACTACTTTATAAGAACCACTCTTAGCATTTGTTTGTACTGTGTATAGGTTTGTTTCAAAGAACTCACCCTTTAATTCTGCTTTTTGTTTTTCAGCTGGAATAACATTCATATAAATATCTTGTGTATCTTCACTATTATTAGCAGCATTTATAATAGTTTTAGCTGCCTTCTCAACATTTTTATTTGCATGCTTTAACTCATTTACATCAAGTTGACCTAAAGCATTCCAAATAGCTAGTTGCGTTGCATAATGAGCCTCATTTGTATTTGCAACCCCTAATTGCTCTACACTCTTTTGCGGAAAACCATTTAACAATACCCGATATACCATATTATCGGTTTTCCCCATTTCAGGTAGATCTTCTCCACTAGGCGATTTTAATCCTAGAGTTAAGCAATATGCAATCTGACCACTTGAATTTTTAATCATTTCCGTTCTAATATACTTTCCTAGTTGATTACTATAACTCCAGTCCATCGAATACTTTTCATGAGTCATAACTTCTGCACTAGCCCTTGGTAAAAACACATTAAGGAATAATGCCAGTACTGATAATAATGTGAAAACTCTTAAAATAACTCTTTTCCCCAATCTTGAAACCTCCCTAAAATAAATTAACCTGAGCATTCATCGAAATATTTAAATCATTCACGATTAACCCAATTATCATTATAAAACATAAAATTACAAATATTAAACACTTTTGTCAAAATCATCAAAAAAATTACACATTTTGATATTTTTCAAGCTTTTTAGCACATTAACTATTTACAAATTTCCAAAAAAGTCCTTAATTAACAAAACTAATATGTATGTTAAGTATGTAAATACCCAGTTCTTTTTGCTCAAGTTATTAACCTTTTATCCAATACATAAGTTCCTATCTAATTCGATTTTTTTGAATACGTTATGCAGTTTTCTAGGGACGATTTTTGGGTCCTTTCGTTTGTTACCATCTTCAAGTCCTGCAACATCATAAGCTTAGCTATGTATCTTTAACAATCACCAAAATACGCATGGACAATTATCCAAAAATATACAAATAAATATAATATCGAGAACAATAGGATTAAGATAAGGAGTGACTGTCTTTGTATCGTCAAACATTTGAAGATTGTGTATGGGATTGCATTATGAAAGGTGGACATAGGTTTGAATGTGAAGATATATGTCGTATGAATCCATCTAGTGCCAATTTTTACGGGGACAACTCCTACTCACAGCCAACAGTTTATTCTTCCATTTTCTCAATAGATCCAGAGTGCTACGCCCAGTGCATAAGGAATGGTCATAGTCCCTTGTTCTGTCAAAATGCTTGCAAAGAGAATCCATAGTAAAAATATTTTAATTCAATAAATAAGTAAAAAAACTATCTTATCTAAGATGGTTTTTTATTTTCACACACAAGATTGTTACGAATTTAGGGCCTATTTTTTACAAATAAAAAAGATGACTCATTTCTGAGCCATCTTGAATAAATAATTCGCTATATTCTTAACTGTTTCCGCAGAATGTTCGTTTACAACAATAACTTTAATTCCCAAAAATTCCTTCATTCCGATTTTCCTCTACCTTTGTTCCTATATCTAATGTAGCCGAAATATCTAAAATCGATAATTTATCTTCTTCATGTTCTGTGAGACTATTAATAATCGCACAGAACATGACCGTAGACATGTATAGCGACAGACACTTTTAATCCACTGAATTTCAAAGCCTTCATCATACCTCTCAAGTATATTAAAAGGCATCGAAACCATTCATTATACGTCGAAAAAAACGGAGTCTTCAACCAACCTTCGCTTTTTCGATGTATAATGAATTACAGAAATTTATAAAACATATCTAATTATTGATTCACCGCTTTGACTACAAGTGCTGCGTATGCTTCAGCACCTAATTTGGTTAAATGCACACCATCAGGTGCAAAGTAGTCTCTCTTTCCAGCACTTGCTGTATACCAATCGACTAGGGTTACATTCGGATATTTAGGTGTTGTCACTTTCAATCTCTCATTCACGATTGATTCCCACGGACGTGGTACCCTCGTATTAATAAATATCACTTTACGCTCATTTCCAATTAATTCTATTAATGATACAAGTTGCTCCGTAGTAAAGGCTCCATTTGTACCTAATCCAATAATGACATAGTTTCCTAAATTCCCTTCATTCTTTAACTGTTCAACTACAGGAATCGCTTTTGACAGCTGGCGACCAATTTGTGCATCAATCCTAATATCAGGAAAAGTAGTTTTTAAATATGGAGCAATATCAATCATAACGGAATCGCCTATCGCTGTAACGTTGGAAGAACTTTTAGGTTGCACAGAATTTACTTCTTTTGATTCTTCTTGATTTTTGGGCGTCTCTTGAGCTGGATTTTCCCGAACTGCAACTGGATGTTTTGCTGGTTGTGTTTGTACTGCTTCCACCTTATCTAGTTGAGGATTCTCCTTAGCCTTACTAACTTTTGATAACCCAAAAACGGCTATCGACGAAACGAATACTGCACAAATTAAAGCTAACTTAACACCTAAAGCGACATTTTGAAGCTTTAAATTCTTAAACTGAATATTTCGGAGCGCACCTTGTCGGATTGGTTTTTCAATATACTTCCATGAAATTTGCGCAATCATTATAATTAGAAGAAATTGAAGAATTGCTCTTATTAGTGAAAAATCTCCAGCATTTACTTTTGGAGTCGTCAATGTAAGA
>NZ_MAOG01000148.1:0-4513 GCF_001884205.1 Bacillus sp. NH11B
AGTTCCTCCCACTACATCAAGAATGAGACGCGCCCTTGGAATAATTTTATTTGCAAGCCTATTGCTTGGCCAAATTAAGGCAAGTGCCGCTCCAATAAGTAAAGAAAAGGCCCTCGTATCTGTGCCATAATAAATTCTACTCGGATCAGCTCCAGGTTCATACAAAATTGCCATTGCTAAAGCTGAAGCAACAGCTCCCAGACAAATCAATAAAATCATACGGGATTGTTTTTTTATGTGGTAAAGTCCTAAACTAATGATAAACGGCCAGACAACATAGAATTGTTCCTCAACTGCTAACGACCAAAAATGATTCAATGGAGAAAGCTGGTTAAAATTATCAAAGTACGATAATTTATGATAAATATACCACCAGTTACTAACATAAAATAACGCCGCTAATGAATCTCCACGCATTGTTTCAAGTAAAGAGCTATGAAAAATCGTAATCCATGCCAACGTTATAACGAGCATAACAAACATTCCTGGAAGTAATCTCCTTGCTCTACTAAGCCAGAATTTCTTCAAATCAATTCTCTTATTTCTCTTCCACTCCATCGCTAGAATATCTGTAATTAAATAACCTGAGAGTACAAAAAATACAGTAACCCCTAAAAACCCTCCAGGCATCCAATTAAAATTAATATGATACAAAATAACACCTAGTATAGCTAGGCCCCTTAGACTATCTAATCCAACCATATAACGACTATTTTTATTAAAAGTTTTAGTCACCTACAACCACATCCATTCATTGGAAATTAGGTAAACAATAGCGTTATACAATGCTATTAATTTCCTAAAATCGTATAAGCTAAACTATAAAAAAACACCATTTGGGAAGGCTCTTTTATTATAATTACATACACAGTAACTAATACTTTATCAGGTTATCTGTTTCTGTTGTGAAAATTTTTAAACTAGGTGTTTTTGCTTATTCCCCCAAAAAAGAGACATATGCTAAATTAATTAAAAAGTACACTTTTGATACGTTTTTACAGACGTATCAAGGACTTACATTGTGAGTATGATCTATAACGAATATGTAAAAGGTTTCCTATAAAGAAACGTTATAAAAAAAGGTCTACTCATTACGAGCAGGCTCTCTACTTTCCTAACCCAGCCTACTTTATTTAAAGCTTCGGCTGCTTCTGTAAACGTTGGTGCATAAGTAGAAAATAATAAAAATAATGATACTATAAGTCCTATGATTCTCTTCATACTCGCATCTCCTTATCACTCCATTAAAAACCTTTTAATTATATTTTGATACTATCTAAATATAAACAGATATGCATAATTACATATTTCTCTTATTGATAGAATGTACAGTTCTGGTGTAAAAAATGATAAGTAAAAAAGTATCAAGAATTCCTCAACTGAATCACCTGTTAAACAGTTAATCCAAACAGCCAGTTGATAAAAATATTCTGATTTTGGACAGACTGGTCCTGCAAATCAATTTGTTCTTTTTTGGGCATATGCATGGCATCAATACCACTCAATATAGAAGCTGATGTTTTGTATGATTTAAATCCCAAAATAGAGCGTATACGTTTTTTAATAAAACGATGATCTTGTTCTACTATGTTATTTAAATATTTTATCCTTCGGGTTTTGGTGCCCATTGATATCCTTTTTTCTTCCTTCAACTGTTCGATAGCAATTGGATAAGCAGGACTCTTATCGACTGTTATAACACGAGGCTTTGAAACATGAAAAGACTACAAAGCTTTCTTAAAAAAGCGCTTTGCAGCCTTATGATTTCTAGATTTACTCAAATAAAAGTCAATCGTGTTTCCTTCAGAATCAACGGCACGATATAAATACATTCATTGTCCTTTTATTTTTATGTATATTTCTCATGCTATCAGTAAAATGATATGTGTCGTCAAGAACGAGACGCTAAAACACCTGAACACGAGCCTATACGGTCTGTCGTGAGAGTGGTGATGACACACCGCAACCTTGTACGTCAGCGATACCAGAAATGGACTTCGCCTTTGGTAGCAAGAACACCAATGATGTTAGTCAGCTTGCCCCTTTAGGGGTGGGAGCGTCAACTAAAACATCATATAGAACCAAGTTTATCTTATCTAGACTATAATAGCTTAGTCGCTCACAACAAGAGAGGATAGCATTTAGATTTTGCTTATTTATTTTACCACTTGAACAGATACTGGTTTCCACCCCTGATTCTCTACCCAATCAATATCAACCTTATATTTTTTATTACTTTGCTTATCTCGTACATTACCGTAGGCTTTATTATTACCATTATTCCCAATAAAATCAAAAATCAATTGACTCTCTGGAACATCAACAGCATAAGAAATTGCTTTTTTCATCTCATTCCAATCTACTGTTCCTTCTTTAAATTGCATTGCAGGTTTTGCTCCTTGCTCTGTACCAATTGCCTTCCAAGAAGAATTAGTTTGAGAACCCTTTTCTTGAGATATCGTTTTTTCTCCCTCTTTATTTTCATTTTCTTTCGTTTTTACAAGTTCTTCTACTTTTTGTTTCTCTTCTAAATGTGCTGTTTCTTTATCTTCGTTTTTCTTTTCTTCTATCTTTGCTGCTTCTTTATCTTCGTTTTTCTTTTCTTCTATCTTTGCTGCTTCTTTATCTTTGTTTTTCTTTTCTTCTACCTTTACTGCTTCTTTATCTTTGTTTTTCTTTTCTTCTACCTTTACTGCTTCTTTATCTTCGTTCTTCTTCTCTTCTATCTTTGTTGCTTTCTTTTCTTGAGCAATTGCTTTCTTTGATGTATCAGAAGTGAAAAACAACTGATACGTCACTATACCAACTGTTAATAATACCACACTAAATGCGATATTAAATATCCCCTTATGACGACGATTTTGTTGTTTTGCTTGAAACCTGCTTCCTTGTTCCATTTTTCAAACCTCCGTGTTTATTTTCGCTACTAATCTTTACGTATTGTTCCTAAGAATCTTAATATTTTTATTAAATAATGAAAATATTAAGGTTTGTGCGTTTTCAAGTATCTGATATATGTTATTCAAAAATAGTTTAATAAATTAAAGATTAATAAGTTTCTGTACTTAAGTATACTTATTAACAAATAAGCCTCTTCTTCACCGATTTATAATTTTTAAAATCAACTGTCCTCTTTAGTTGGCGCTTTCTAATGGAAATGCCGTGAAACCAAAAAAGATTTCACCTTCTTTTCAGAATAACTTTCGTCACTAGGGAATTCTATTATTCCTAATCTAACCTTTAATTCGCTTTCATTACAAAACGAATCTTTATGAAGTCCCCTTATCTTTTGTATAAAGCGCTTTTATTTTTTTCAATATAAAGCAATATTTCTTTGTTTATGACCTTCTTAAAAGCTTCTTCTCTACTATAAAAGTCATTTAAACTATACAATCCATATCATTTAATATGTTACGTTTCTATTAATTCCACCTCATTTTCCATACGATACTATTACTTCTGAATATTACATTTACTACGAATACACATTCCGGCTTACTTGAATTATAAATTGCGCTTATCTATAATACATTTTATTATTAATAACTTCAATACTACATATGTAGTATTGAATGGATGCAAAAAAACATGGAAATTTAATTCAAGCCCTATCAAAATGAAAATAAAAAACACCTGTGATATACACAAAGTGCTTTTCTCTTGTCAATTTATCTATTTTCTTTTTATACCTCAACTCCTTCGAATCATACTTTTCTAGGGTTTGCTGCAATTCATTTTGTTCATATGGAATATGTTTATCTGTCTGTACATCTTCAACATTTTCTCCACCTGCTAATAATCTCCTGTACTTAAATGCGTGCCCTGTTAATAATGGTGTAATCATTTTGTATGGCCCTCCTTTTGTTTGATTACTTGTATCATAAAACAAGTATCTGAGGTTGATATGTAGTCTACTTTACTGAGAAAACTAACAAATAAAAAAGGAAACCTGCATGTTCGTTATAGTGATTTTTAAGTTATATATATTTATATAACTTTATTAATATGCAATATTACATATTAGGATTTTCCTGTATCTTCATGATATTGATGTATTTATAATACTTATATCTTCATATTTAGAAAGGAATAAAAAATGAAAAAAATCACATCAACACTATGTATAGCTGGAATGACTTTAACTATTTTAGGAGTAACTCCTCAAAGTAGTTATGCTCATCTCGATCAAATTGATTTAACTGAGAATGATCCTATTACCGCTCGATGGTCTGCAGAAGCTCCGTATCATTCTGATAAAAGTACACATTTATGGATTGCAAAACAAGCTATTGAAATTATGAAAACAGAATCTAATGTTGAAGCAAATAAGCAGGCTGTGGACTTTTTAAATTATCCGCAATATAAAAATCTATTTTCTAAAGGATTATATGATGCAGATTATAATGCAGAATTTAACGATGGCGGAACAGGAATAGGCGGTGTTTTTAAAGGCGGATGGAAATCTCATTTTTATGATCCTGATACTAAAGAAAATTATAGAGGAGAAACAAAT
>NZ_MAOG01000149.1:0-4438 GCF_001884205.1 Bacillus sp. NH11B
AGGTTATGTAGAAAAAGCATTGACCGATCCTTATGCTCTTGGTGGCGCGATATTTGATATTGGTAGTTGTTTCGTCGGCGTCGGTGAAGTAACCGCCGCAGTGAAAGGAACAGCTGCATTCGGAAAATTCGCAGAGGGTACAAAAGTCTTTCAAGTAGCCGCGAAAAATAGTAAAATAGTTGGTAAGTTGGAAGAAGTAACGGCATTCATGAATAAGTTGCCAGATAGTATGAAGAATGTCGTGGAGAAGATTAAAAATATTGAGATCCCGAATTTATTCCCTGAACCTGCGCTAGCAGGTGGAGGGAATGTAGGAGAAAGAAAGACACTTGGAGAGTTATTTTCTGCTGTTAATAGTGGAACTAGGGGCACGGGTAATACCGTAAGTGATTATCTTGATGATATAATTGTGAACGGGAATGTCGATGCTGCTAAGATGAATAAGCTAAAAAATGCTATTCAAAATAATACTTTTAGTAAAGAAGAGTTGGCTGAGATTAGTAAAAAGATGTCTGATTTAGGCATTACTAAAGAATATAATGAAGCATTACTTAAAATTGTTTTTGGTAAGTATCTTAGAGGACTAATAGGTGACCCACCTACTGATATGAGAAATCCACATGCACATCATATTCTATTTAAAAAAGGTCTTGGCCAGGAGCAAAAAGAACTTGTTCAAGAAGGTCAAGAAATATTAAGAAGGTATGGGATAGACCCAATAATTGGTGAAGAAAACCTTGTTTGGGCACCAAATGCCGTAGTAGGACAACATAGTTTTGATGCTTTGGAGATTGTTGTAAAGCGGTTAAGGGATGTTGAAGCAATGGACGGTGACCTTGATGATATTGTTGAAGCTCTTAAAGATTTAGGAGATATAGCTAGTACAAGATAGTAGAGATACAGGAGGTAATGTTATGGATGAAAAAAGTTTAAATAAAGCAATAAGAAATGCAATTAAAATTGGTGATATTAATGAAGTAAAACGTTTAATAGGAGATAATCCAGAATCTTTACATTCAATGACACCATTTGGTACGTGGTTACATGTTGCAGCAAAGAAAGGACATTTTGGAATAGTGGAATATTTAATCCATAAAGGAATCGATGTTAATACGAAAGGTGATATATTTGATGCTTCCCCTTTAAGATTGGCAGCAGGAGAGGGGCATTTGGAGATAGTAAAGTATTTAATTGAGGCTGGTGCAGAATTAGATGTGAGCTTAGCAAAAAGAAATTCATTATTTGGTGCGATTTATGGTGGACATAAAGAAGTAGCTGAGTTTCTAGTTGAAAAAGGAATAGATATTTCAATTAAATACACTGGAGAAAATATTAAAAATATGGATGCTTATGAATATGCTAGAGAATTTGGGCAAACAGAAATTGCTGAATATTTAAAGCAGAAGATGGATGAAAAAGAATAGGCTGTTAAAAAGTACATACTCCATGATGGTTGTACCATCATAGAGTATTATGTGTAATGATAGAATAGAAAAAGAGGTACGACCTTAGGTGAGATGACATTTTATTGGGCGATGAATAAAACACATAGAATGTATATGAAACTAACGAACTCGTACAAAATTGTAAGGTTTAACGTAGTAGTTGTCACGATATATTAAAGGTGTCATACTGTTACTACAAAACTTACAAATTTATGCTACTTAAAAACAAATGAACTTAAAGCACTTGATTGTCTATGATAGGCAACAAGTGCTTTTTTAATTGATTGGTATGCTTTAACTTCATAAATAGTTGGTAAGTTGGAGGGAATAATGGAATAATGGAATAAATGGTAAAATAAAGAGAAACATAGCGAATCGAATTAGGGAGTTATTTTCATGAGAAGAATAAAATGGGAGCGTACACATGACCCTATTACCAAGCAGATAATTTCAGAAGTTGAAGAGAAGGTTAATGTGATTTTTCCTCAAGATTACAAAAATTGTGTAATGAAATATAACGGTGGTCATCCAGTACCGAATATATTTTTCTTTGAAGATGGAGAAGAAGGAGTTTTTGATTGCCTACTAAGCTACACGAATGAATATATTAGCATAACAGTTACTTATGATATTATCTCGCCATACATCCCAAAGGGAATAATACCCTTTGCTACGGATCCATTCGGTAATAAAATATGTTTTGATTTTAGAAATGATAAACACTCACCAACAATAGTTTTTTATGATAGCGATGAGTGTGATGAACAAGCAATTGAATATATTTGCAGTACTTTTACAAATTTAATAGATTCGTTGCATTTTAGTGAAAACGAATGAGTCGGAGGTCGATGAATTATGAATCTTAATTTTGAATATACTTTCAAACAAATTAAAGCCGAAGATATAGAAATCTTTGAAAGACTTAATGGATTAGAACTACCAGAGGACTATAAGAGTTTCTTATTAAGAGATAATGGTGGTAAATCTAATAGAAGAAGATTTACTACGAAAGATGATGTAGTTACGTCATCAATTATGATGTTTTTTCCACTATCAGAGGAAACAGAAAATAATCTACAAAATTCTTTAAATTATTATATTAAGGGAAATAAATTGCCTTCTAGACTTATTCCAATAGGAAAAGATCCAGCTGATAACATTATATGTATGTCAATCCATGGTAGCGATATAGGTAGTGTTCATCACTGTCATACCTATCAGATAAAAAATGAAGCGGAATTAGAAGCAAAGTTTATTAGGGAAATAGCTTCTAGTTTTACGGAATTTATTAATAAACTTTCTGAGAAATAGGATTGTACAATCCATTATTTGAATCAAAGTTAAATAACGTTATCGGTATCGAATGAACCTATCACTCAACCAATAACACATATAACCTCTTTGTAAAGTACAGAAAAAATAGACAGGATTTACATCATGACAACAAGAACATACAATCAACAAATCAAACCCTTTATAATTTGATTTTTAAAAAGAAATGTAATTTCGTATTTTACTAACGTAAATAATATAATTCCACAAAAAAGTGTACCTTCATTTGTTCATAAAGTACGTTATGATCTATGTAAGATTTTTCTCATTTATTTTTCTTAAAGCATCTCGACTTCCCACGAGATGCTTTTCCCTTTTTTATGATTTTTGGTGTTAATTCATCCAACGAATAGCAGATATTTTGCATAATTCTAAAAAATTTGACCATTTATTAATATTCCCTTAACATTACCCTATACATATATACGATATAATAAGTAATCCTCTTAATCTTGACTTTATATATTTATTGTTACCTTTTGCAAAATCCTTATGATAAGGGTTCTTTTTTGTTCCATTTTGTTTGGGATCTATTCAGAAATCTGTGGTCTTTTTCTTATTTCATTTTGGACGGATATTCCCAATCATGTTTTTTCTTAGAAACAGTTGAAGAAACTACCCGGAGATCAGTCGAGATACGTGTCATTTAGAGTCAACCATTGTTTTATAAGAAATATGTGGGATATATATTTTTAAAAGTATTGATGAAATAGTTAAGAATTCGCTGTTTTTTTTCGCATAAAAAAAGAACCCTCTATAAGATGAGTTCTTTAGGGGATTGTTTCGTTTAAAGAGTGATATGTCTAATAAACATATAAAAGAAGATATAGATTACTACATATATGTACATTAAGAATTTCAATAATGGATTTAGGGCGATGTTGCCGTGTCCCAGAAAGAGAGGCGGATTAAATGGGCTTTCATGTAGATTTAAAGGAATTCCATGAAGTACTGGAAAAACTTCAAAAAGACACCAGTAAAACAAATAATCAACTTGAACAAGCCAAACAAGCATTGAATGGCATTATCCAGGCCGATGCCATGCAGGGTGAAACAGGGAAAGCGATTGTCAACGACATCAATAATAACCAAAATACAGTTGTGATTGGATTGAAAGATACCAATGAATTACTTAGTATCGAAATGGCGCAAACCTTACAGGATTTTCAGTCAACAACTGGAGAAACTGATGAGAATGCGATTATTCTGGAAGATGCATTACTGCAAGCACAAAACAAACTTTCCAATCTCCAACCCAAGAAACATGAAATGGATAGTCGTATCTCTAATATTTACAACAGCGTAAGTGATTTGATTTCACTGAGTATGCCGAAAAGCCAGTTTGATGAAAAACTGGTTGCAGCCAGTAAAGAACTAGAGGATACGATTCAAAAAGTACAGCAATTTGAAAGTAAAAAAGAAAAAAGTAATGCGGAAAACATTCTCGATGCCCTAAACAAACAAGTTCAAATTGCAGGGAAGATGGGCAATTTATCTTATACTGATCCGCAACTGCAAGCTTTCTTTGCGCAAGATGAGTTGGCAAAAGGCATTCATGAAATGGATACACAAATCACGAAGGCGGAAAGAGAAGCGCAACTGCAAGCTGAAAGAGAAATGAAGAAAAAGCAAGAGGAATGGGCGGACAATCATCCAGTGGA
>NZ_MAOG01000150.1:0-29743 GCF_001884205.1 Bacillus sp. NH11B
TTCATCCTGAGCCAGGATCAAACTCTCCAATAAAGTTAGTTTGTCTAGCATCTAAAAATAAAAATTGACGTTTCACGTTGTTTGTTTCGTTTAGTTTTCAAAGTTCAACATCGCGTTTCAGCGACTTTCATAATATATCATAGTATATTGTTTTCGTCAACAAGTTTTTTAAGATAATTTATATCTCTCATTTGCTGACTCTGCCTATTATATAGACTTTTCTATCACTATGCAAGTATTATTATAAAAAAATAAGAGGAGGAAAAATCCCCCCTCTTATTCTTCAGAAGAAACCTCTTCATTAGATTCCTCTTCTTCATCTTTCTGTGCTTTTGCTACTGTCGCTACCTCTTGCTCATCCTCTAAACGAATTAGACGGACACCTTGTGTATTACGTCCCATTTGAGAGATTTGATCAACTGGCATACGAATAATAACGCCTGCCGCTGTAATTAGCATGATGTCTTCTTCACCTGTTACAGACTTAACTGCTACTAATTTACCGTTCTTATCTGTAATGTTACAAGTCTTCAGACCTTTACCACCACGACTTTGCAGGCGGTATTCATCAATCGGTGTACGCTTTCCGTAACCATTTTTCGTTACAATTAGAACATTTACATCCTCTTCGACAATTTCCATACCTACAACTTGATCTTCATCACCTAATGTAATTGCTTTTACACCAGCCGCATTACGTCCCATAGAACGCACATCTTGCTCATTGAAACGAATTAGCATGCCGTTGCTTGTCCCAACGATAATATCCTTATCACCAGATGTTAAGCGTACAGAGATTACTTCATCCTCTTCACGAAGAGAAATCGCAATTAAGCCATTCGTACGTATATTTGCAAATGACGAAAGTGGTGTTCTTTTAGAGATACCTTGCTTTGTTGTAAAGAATAAGAACTGATCATCACCAAATTCACGAATTGGAATAATGGCGTTAATCCACTCCCCTTTATCTACACCTAATAAGTTAATAATCGGTATACCTTTTGCTGTACGACTATACTCTGGGATTTCATATCCTTTCGTACGGTATACTTTACCCTTATTAGTGAAGAATAAAATATGATCATGTGTAGAAGTAGTCAATAGATGTTCTACGAAATCATCATCATTCGTTCCCATTCCTTGCACGCCACGCCCACCACGGTTCTGCGTTTTGTACGTAGAAGCTGGTAACCTCTTAATATAACCGTTATGAGTTAACGTAATTGCAATGTTTTGCTCTGGAATCAAATCTTCATCTTCAATAAATTCCATACCGCCAATCGTAATTTCCGTTCGTCTCTTATCATTGAAGCGCTCTTTTACTTCCGTTAATTCTTCACGAATAATCTCAAGAACTTTCTCTTCATCTGCTAAGATTGCTTTTAATTCAGCGATTAACTTCATTAACTCTTGATATTCTTGCTCAATTTTTTCACGTTCTAATCCTGTTAAACGTTGCAGACGCATATCTAAAATTGCTTGTGCTTGTTTCTCACTTAAACCGAAACGTTCCATTAAGCCTTGCTTTGCAATATCTGCTGTTTTCGAACTACGGATTAACGTAATAACTTCATCAAGATGATCTAGAGCAATTCGTAATCCTTCTAAAATATGAGCACGCGCCTCTGCTTTTTCTAATTCATAAGCAGTACGTCGACGAATTACTACCTTCTGATGCTCCAAGTAATGATATAAATTTTGTTTTAAATTCAATACTTGTGGCTCTCCATTTACAAGAGACAACATATTAATACCGAAACTTGTTTGAAGTGCTGTATGTTTATATAGATTATTTAATAGTACATTGGCATTGGCATCACGACGTACTTCCATAACAATACGCATACCGTTTCGATCTGACTCATCACGTAAATCCGTAATACCTTCAATTTTCTTATCACGAACTAATTCTGCAATTTTTTCAATTAATCGCGCCTTATTAACTTGATAAGGTAGTTCAGTTACGAGAATAGATTGTTTACCATTTGACTTCTCTTCAATTTCAACTTTAGCTCGAAGCATAATAGAGCCTCTACCTGTTTCATAGGCTCTTCGAATCCCACTTCGTCCCAAAATTAAACCTGCTGTTGGAAAATCTGGTCCTGGAATAAACTCCATTAATTCCGCAATAGTAATGTCGGGATTATGACTTAGTGCCAATACACCATCAATTACTTCACCAAGTTGATGCGGCGGAATGTTTGTTGCCATACCAACTGCAATACCCGTCGTACCATTCACTAATAAATTAGGGAAACGCGCTGGCAATACAATTGGCTCTCTTTCAGAACCATCATAGTTATCTTGATAATCAATCGTATTTTTTGAAATATCACGTATTAATTCCATAGAAATCTTAGACATTCTTGCTTCTGTATAACGCATTGCTGCTGCCGAATCACCATCAACAGAACCAAAATTACCATGCCCATCAACAAGCATATAACGTTGACTAAAATCTTGCGCCATACGTACCATCGTCTCGTAAACAGCTGAATCGCCGTGAGGGTGATACTTACCGATTACTTCACCGACAATACGCGCTGATTTTTTATACGCTTTATCTGCAGTAATTCCTAAATCATTCATCGCATATAAAACCCTACGATGCACAGGTTTTAATCCATCACGAACATCTGGTAATGCACGAGATACGATAACACTCATTGCGTAATCTAAAAATGAGGTACGCATTTCATGACTAATATTAATTTCTCGAATTCGTGCTTGTTGTTGATTGTCTGACATCAACGAGCACCTCCTCTTACATTTCCGTTACACATACATTGATTTATATGTAGAAGACAGGAATACTTAGATTCCTGTCATTACTCATTTAAATATCAAGGTTTTTCACGTATTTTGCATTTTCTTGGATAAAGTTACGACGTGGCTCTACTTTATCTCCCATTAAAATTTCAAATGTTTCATCTGCTTCAATTGCATCTTGAAGAGAAACTTGAAGTAATGAACGAACTTCCGGGTCCATTGTCGTCTCCCATAACTGAGTTGGATTCATTTCTCCTAGACCTTTATAACGCTGAATCCCTGGCTTAGGTTGAGCTGGTAATTCCGCTAAGATTTTTTCAAGTTCCTTATCGTTGTAAGCATATTGAATTTTCTTACCTTGTTGTACTTTAAACAAAGGTGGCTGTGCGATATATATATATCCACACTCAATTATTTGACGCATATAACGATAGAAGAACGTTAATAATAGGGTACGAATATGTGCACCATCAACATCGGCATCGGTCATAATAATAACTTTATGATAGCGTGCTTTTTCAATAGCGAAGTCCCCGCCGATATTTGTACCGATCGCCGTAATAATTGTACGAACTTCATCATTTGATAAAATCTTATCTAAGCGTGCCTTTTCAACATTAATAATTTTACCCTTCAGCGGTAAAATTGCTTGGAAATGACGATCGCGCCCTTGTTTTGCAGATCCACCCGCAGAGTCACCCTCTACGATATAAATTTCACTAATTGCTGGATCTTTAGAAGAACAGTCTGCCAATTTCCCTGGTAAACTTGAAACTTCTAAAGCACTCTTTCGGCGAGTTAACTCACGAGCCTTTTTAGCTGCTACACGTGCACGCGCTGCCATCGTCCCTTTATCTACAATTTTACGTGCAACATTGGGATTTTCCAGTAAGAACTTTTCAAATGCCTCTGAGAATACTGACTCTGTAATTGTTCTTGCTTCACTATTTCCAAGTTTCGTCTTCGTTTGTCCTTCGAATTGTGGATTCGGATGTTTAATTGACACAATTGCTGTTAAACCTTCACGAACATCTTCACCAGTTAAATTACTATCCGCATCTTTTAAAATATTATTTTTACGACCATAATCGTTGATCACACGTGTTAGGGCAGTTTTAAATCCTACCTCATGTGTACCACCTTCATACGTATGAATATTATTTGTAAATGAATAAATATGATTTGTATATCCTTCGTTATATTGAAGCGCAACTTCAACCTGAATACCATCTTTTGAACCTTCTACATATACAGGTTCTTCATGAATTGGTTGTTTTGAACGATTTAAATGTTCAACATATGATTTAATTCCACCTTCATAGTGAAACTCTTTCTTTTGCTTATGTTCACGCTTATCTTCAATCGTTAATTTAATATTACGATTTAAAAATGCCAATTCACGCATACGAGTCGCTAACGTATCAAATTCATATTCTGTCGTCTCTTTAAAAATCTCTGGGTCCGGCTTAAAGCGAGTTATTGTTCCAGTTTTATCTGTATCACCGATGACTTTTAAATCCGCAACTGGAATACCTCTTTCATACTTTTGGTAATGGATTTTTCCATCACGATGTACAAATACTTCTAGTTCTGTTGATAAGGCATTTACAACAGATGCACCAACACCATGCAAACCACCAGAAACCTTATAACCGCCACCGCCAAATTTACCTCCGGCGTGAAGGACAGTCATGATAACTTCTACTGCAGGACGTCCCATTTTTTCTTGTATACCAACTGGAATACCACGTCCATTATCCGTTACAAGAATACTATTATCTTCTTCAATACTAACGTTGATTTCATCGCAATACCCCGCTAAGGCTTCATCGATACTATTATCGACAATCTCCCATACAAGGTGGTGAAGTCCTTTTCCACTTGTAGTACCAATGTACATACCCGGACGTTTCCGAACTGCCTCTAGTCCTTCAAGTACCTGTATCTGACTTTCATCATATGCATTTTCTTGCATTTGCTTTTGTTCCATTGACACAAAGATCACCTACTTTTCCATTTAAACAGGGATTATGCCCTGTCCATTTCACAATCTACCGTGCCGTTCATTACATGAATTGTTTTCGCTTCTTTTAATGTTTCGTGTTCAATTCCGTCGACACTCGTCGTTGTCACAAATGTTTGCACTTTTCCTTGAATTGTATTTAACAGATGTGATTGACGATAATCATCTAATTCTGATAATACATCATCCAATAAAAGAATAGGATATTCCTTAACTTCTGAGTAAATCAATTCAATTTCAGCTAATTTTAGGGACAGTGCGGTCGTTCGTTGTTGTCCTTGCGAACCAAAGACTTGAACATTTTTACTATTAACGAAGAATTGTAAATCGTCACGATGAGGACCAATTAAAGTTGTACCACGGAAAATTTCACGTTGTTTCACAGATTGAAAACTTTCATAGTATACTTCTTTTATTTTCGACAAATCCATTGATTCTGATACATCTAGGCTTGGTTTATAGATGATTTCTAATTCCTCTAATCCCCTGCTAATCCCGCGATGTATCGGCGCAGCCCATTCTTGTAGTAAATGCAAGAACTCAAAACGTTTTCGCAATATTTTTGCACCATGCTCAATGAGTTGAAGTGTAAATACATCCAACATCGTTTCCTCATTTTTACTATTCCCTTGCATCTTTTTAAGCAAGTGATTTCGTTGCGTGAGCACTTTTTGATATTGGCTTAGTTCATACAAATAAACGGGCGCTATTTGTCCTAGTTCCATATCTAAAAAGCGTCTTCTTACTTGAGGGCTTCCTTTTACAAGATTTAAATCTTCTGGGGCAAACATAACAACATTCATTTCACCAATGTATTGGCTTAACTTTTGTTGTTCAAGTTGATTTAGCTTTGCCTTTTTACCTTTTTTGGAAATATTTAATTCTAAAGACAAAGAACTATTTCTTTTTTGTAATCTACCTTTGATTTGACCGTAATCCTCATCCCATCGAATAAGCTCACGATCATTAGAGGTTCTATGAGATTTCGCCATCGCTAATACGTAAATGGCTTCCATCAAATTTGTTTTCCCTTGTGCATTTTCACCAATAATTACATTGACCTTATCCTCAAAGGAGAGCTCTAATTTTTCATAATTGCGATAGTTTTTTAATTGTATTTCTGTAATAAACAAAGGGATCCCCCTTTATGCCTGAACTTGGAAAGTTCCACTTCCCGGAATTTCAATAATATCATTCGCATATAACTTGCGACCTCTTCTATTCTCAAGCTCTTGATTCACGTACACTTCATATTCTTGTAAGAACCATTTCACAGCCCCGCCCGTATCAATTACATCAGCTAGCTTTAAAAATTGTCCTAGTGTAATGTATTCTGTTGAAATCTTAATACTTTTCATAAAAATCGCTCACTTTCTGAAAGTGTTCATTCTTTCATTGTACTAAATAAACTAGCATTAGGAAAGTAATACCCTAAAATCAAATAAGGGCCACTAGTACCTTTAAACTAGCAACCCTCAATCCTTACTTAGTAAGTACGTACCGGTAAAATTAATTGGATGATGGAATCATCATTTACTGTACGAATCAAAAACGGCCTCATCGCCCCAGTAAAGCTAATTTTAATTTCTGTACTATCTAAAGCTTTTAATGCGTCCATCATATATTTTGCACTAAAAGATATTTTTAATTCTTCTCCATCTACGTTTTCACATTGAACTTCTTCTACTACTTTTCCGATTTCTGGTGAATTTGAAGAAATCTCAAGCATTTGTTGTTCTAATGTCGATAATTTAACAACATTGTTACGACCATCTCTTGCTAATAGCGAAGCACGATCAATTGCCTGTAAAAATTCTTTTGTATTCACAAAAATATCTGTCTTACTCTCGGCTGGAATTAAACGTGTTGTATCTGGATAGTTTCCTTCTAACAATCTCGAGAAGAATAATAAATGTTTTGTACGGAATAATACTTGATACTCCGTAATAACGATATCTACCATTTCTTCAGATTCATCTAGGATTTTACTTAATTCATTTAAACTCTTACCAGGAATAACGACATTGGCTTGAAATTCATCAGCAATATTATGCCCTTCAATTTTTGCTTTACGAAGCGCTAGTCTGTGACTATCTGTTGCAATGCAAGTTAACTCGCTGTTATATACTTTCCAGTTTACACCTGTCAAGATCGGCCTTGTTTCAGAAGTTGAAACTGCAAATACTGTTTGCCTAATCATATGTTTAAGTAAATCTGTTGGAATCTTAAATACATGATGTTCTTCAATCTGAGGTAGTAACGGATATTCAGCTGAATCTAAACCATTTAAATTAAACTCTGATTTTCCAGATTTTATTTTTGTCATAAAATGATTTTCCACAGAAATTTCAACAATTTCTTTAGGTAATTTTTTTACGATCTCACTAAAATATTTTGCTTGTAAAACAATACTTCCTGATTGTTCAATTTCAACAACTTCTTTTCCAGCATCTTCGACTGGGATAAATGATTCGATAGAGATATCTGCATCGCTACCTGTTAAAGTAACTCCTTCTTCAGTTGCTACAACTTTAATTCCTGTAAGAATTGGAATTGTTGTACGAGAAGAAACTGCCTTCATTACATCTTGTACACCTCTTACAAGATAGTCTTTTTGTATTGTAAAACGCATAACGAAAAACCTCCGGTAAGTATAAGATTTTATTTATTTAATAAAGATAAAAAAATAGTAGTAATAGTAATAGGGCCTGTGGATATGTGGATAACCCCGTTTAAAGATGTAAAAACAGTCTATCTACATGTGGATAGACTGTGCGTAAAACAAGGTAAGTTATTCACACTATTCAGCTACTACTACTTTAAAATATCATTAATTTCTTCGACGTGTTTTTGTAATTGAGTATCCGTTTTTAATAGCTTCGAAATTTTTTCGTGAGCATGGATTACTGTTGTATGATCGCGGCCACCAAATTCTTCACCTATTTTTGGTAAAGATGAGTCCGTAAGCTCGCGTGATAAATACATTGCAATTTGGCGAGGGAATGCAACGGATTTTGTACGTTTTTTTGCTTTGAAATCTTCTAATTTTACTTGATAGACGCCGCCAACAGCCTTTTGAATATCTGAAATAGAAATAATTCTAGGTATAGAGTTTGGAATAATATCTTTAAGTGCTTCAGCTGCTAAATCAGCATTAATATCTTTATTAATTAAAGATGAATAAGCTACAACTCGAATAAGTGCACCTTCTAACTCACGAATGTTAGAATCAATTTGATTTGCAATATAAAGCATAACCTCATTTGGTATATCAAGGCCTTCTGCTTTTGCTTTTTTACGTAAAATTGCAATTCTAGTTTCTAAATCTGGTGGCGTAATATCCGTAATTAAACCCCATTCAAAGCGAGAACGAAGGCGATCTTCTAAAGTTGGGATTTCTTTTGGTGGTCTATCACTTGAAATCACAATTTGTTTACTTTCTTCATGCAACGCATTAAATGTATGGAAAAACTCTTCCTGTGTTTGTTCTTTTCCAGCAAGAAATTGAATATCATCTATCAGTAAGACATCTACATTACGATATTTATTACGAAAATCGACAGCTTTATTATCACGAATAGAGTTAATGAATTCATTTGTGAATTTTTCAGATGACAAATATACAACTTTTGCATTCGGGTTGTGTTCAATTACATAATGCCCAATTGCGTGCATTAAATGTGTTTTTCCAAGTCCAACGCCCCCATAAATAAAGAGCGGATTATAAGCTTTAGCTGGCGCCTCAGCTACAGCTAAAGAAGCAGCATGTGCAAAACGATTACCAGAGCCAATAACAAATGTATCAAATGTATATTTTGGATTTAACATGCTCTGTGGTAAATGAGTAGAATCATCTTGTGCTCGATTTTTTTTAATAGGAGGAAGATCGATATCCTCTTCCGCCTGACTTTGGGGAATAATAAAACGAATAGCTAGTTTTGCCCCTGTTAAATCATAAAGTGTTTCGGAGATTAATTCCGAATAATGGGATTCTAGCCAGTCACGAGCAAATTCATTTGGAGCTGTAATAGTTAATACATCTTTTTTCAAGTTATGAGCGGTTGTTGATTTTAACCATGTTTCATAACTCGGCTTACTTACCTTTTTTTCTAATTCTTTCAAGGCACTATTCCATAAATCAGAGATATTTTCCAAAGGTGTCCCTCCTTTACAAAGATGGTAAAAGAATAAGGTTGTGCAACAATTGTACAACCCATAAGTATTTTAAATGCATATTTATACGAAACGTATTTTAAAATATAAAAACGTTGTTTGTATCCGAGATAGAGTTTTCGACAAAAAAACAAATGTGGACAACTATTTACCCACATGTGATTTAAACTGTCCACATGTTATACACAAATTGTGGATAAAATAAAGATGTGGAAAACTTATTCAAAGTGAAAACACAACTATAATATCAAAAAACAGTAGCTATAGCAATGAATTTAAGAAAGTTATCCACAAAATCAATACCTTGTGGAATAAACTTGTCCACAACACGATATACTGTGTAAAAGTAAAAAAAGAGTTTGTGGATATAAAAAAAGCGAAAATATATTTATCCACAAGGAAATATAGGGGCTGTGAAAAAGTCTGTGAATAGGTTCAAAATGAATATTTGATGAAAATTTCAAGAACCATTGACATTTTCCTAGTTGATTTACTATAATTTATTAGACTGTCTTTAACAGATATTCCTCAGGGAGGTGTCATATAATGAAAAGAACTTACCAACCAAATAAACGTAAGCGCAGCAAAGTACATGGTTTCCGCAGCCGTATGAGCACAGCGAACGGACGTAAAGTGCTAGCAGCTCGTCGTCGTAAAGGAAGAAAAGTATTATCTGCGTAGACCACTGATCGTTCAGTGGTCTTTTTTTCTAATAATAATGAATTTCCGCTGATGAACTACAGGAGTGTCAATTGATATGAAGAAAAAAAATCGTATAAAAAAGAATGATGAATTTCAGGCTGTTTTCCAAAAAGGACAGTCGAATGCTAATCGTCAGTTTGTTGTATACCAATTAAATAAAGAAAAACAGCCATACTTTCGCATCGGCCTTTCTGTTAGTAAGAAAATAGGAAATGCAGTAGTTCGTAATCGAATCAAGCGTATGATTCGCCAAGCGATTATGGAATTAAAAGATGAGATAGATTCTGGAAAAGATTTTGTTATAATAGCAAGGAAGCCTTGTGCAGAGATGACATATGAAGAAGTAAAGAAAAGCTTAATTCATGTCTTTAAACGCTCTGGTATGAAAAGAATAAAAAAGTAGCGTAAGGAAATGAATTACACTATATACATACCGATACAAGGAGGAGTAGGCTTTGAAAAAGAAACTAGGTTTACTAGCCATGGTTGTTGCATTAATGGCAATTGCTACTGGTTGTAGTGAAACGGGTCAGCCGATTACGCCAAATAGTACTGGGATTTGGAACGAATATTTCGTATATCCACTGTCTCAGTTAATCACGTATTTTGCAGAATTATTCGGTAAGAATTATGGTTTAGCAATCGTTGTTACGACTCTTATTATTCGTTTTGCATTATTACCATTAATGATTAAACAAACGAAAAGTACGAAGGCAATGCAAGCGTTACAACCAGAAATGGTAAGATTAAAAGAGAAATATAGCTCTAAAGATCAAGCAACACAGCAAAAACTACAACAAGAAATGATGCAGTTATATCAAAAAAATGGTGTAAATCCATTAGCAGGATGTTTACCAATTTTTGTTCAGATGCCTATTTTATTCGCGTTTTATCATGCGATTATGAGAACATCAGAAATTAGTAAGCATACATTCTTATGGTTTGATTTAGGACAGGCAGATCCTTACTATATCCTTCCAGTTGTTGCGGCTATTACGACTTTTATTCAGCAAAAACTTGCAATGGCAGGGACGGCTGGACAAAACCCGCAAATGGCAATGATGATTTGGCTTATGCCAATCATGATTTTAGTCTTTGCAATTAACTTCCCAGCAGCACTATCACTATACTGGGTAGTTGGTAACATCTTTGGTATTGCTCAAATGTATTTGATCAAAGGGCCTGAAATTAAGGCTAGTAAGGCAGGAGGATCAAGCAAGTGAGTATAATTACTGCTAAAGGACAAACAGTCGAGCTGGCAGTACAAGATGCTTTAAGACAATTAAACGTTTCGAAAGATCGAGTGGATATAAAGATTATTGATGAGGGTAAGAGGGGATTCCTAGGTTTATTTGGGAATCGCCCCGCTATAGTAGAAGTTGTAGTGAAGAAAGATCCCATCCAAGAGTGTGAAGAATATTTAAAAAACGTTATTCGCAATATGGGTGTGGAGGTTGAGATTAGAAAAGTTGTAAAAGGCCGCGAAGTGGAATTTACAATTGCTGGTGAAAATGTAGGTGTTTTGATTGGCAAAAGAGGAAACACCTTGAATTCTTTACAGTATTTAACAAAACTTGTGGCGAATCGTAATACGAAGCAATATATTGGCATCACACTAGATGCTGAAAATTATCGTAGTAAAAGAAAAAGTACGTTAGAATTGCTTTCTTATCGATTAGCAAAACAAGCAGTAAGTACGAAAAAAAGAGTTATGTTGGAACCTATGCCATCTTTTGAACGAAAGATTATTCATCAGGCATTATCTAATCATCAAAATATCATTACAACTTCTGAAGGAAAAGAACCACATCGATATGTTGTAATATCTTCCAAGTGACCGGTTACTCAATTGAGTGCCGGTTTTTTTGAGGCGAAAATAAATGTGGATAACTAAAAAACCACTAACTTATCCACTGTTAATAAGTTTAGTGTTTTTTACATGAGGACATAATAAAATGAGTTATTATTCTTTTGCAGATAGGTTCGTTATGGTATCCTAATAATTTAGTGACGTAAAAAAATCATGTTGAAATAGATATAAATAAGCAAGTGAGGTGAAAGGACATGGAATTTGATACAATTGCCGCAATTTCCACAGCTCTTGGGGAAGGTGCAATTGCCATTGTTCGAGTAAGTGGGGATGATGCGATTGAGAAAGTCGATCGCATTTTTAAAGGAAAAGATTTAACACAGGTTGATTCTCATACAATTCATTATGGTCATATTGTCGATTTAGATACAAATCAAGTAATTGAAGAAGTTATGGTATCGATTATGCGTGCACCTAGGACTTTTACGCGTGAAAATATAGTAGAAATCAACTGTCATGGTGGACTTGTTTCGGTAAATAAAGTATTACAGCTTATTTTAGCACAAGGAGTACGTTTGGCAGAGCCTGGTGAATTTACGAAACGTGCTTTTTTAAATGGGCGTATTGATTTATCACAAGCGGAAGCTGTTATGGATTTAATCCGTGCAAAAACAGATCGTGCTATGAACGTGGCAATTAACCAAATGGAAGGGCGATTATCTAAATTAATTGGCCGCCTGCGTCAAGACATATTGGAAACGTTAGCCCATGTTGAGGTAAATATAGATTACCCAGAATATGATGATGTAGAAGAGATGACGCATAATATTTTAATTGAGAAAGCTACACATGTTCGTGCTGAAATTGCAAAAATATTAGAAACATCGAAGCAAGGCAAGATTTTACGTGAAGGTATTGCTACTGCGATTATTGGTAGACCTAACGTTGGGAAATCATCGCTATTAAATAGTCTCGTTCAGGAGAAAAAGGCAATCGTAACTGATATTGCAGGAACAACGAGAGATGTTATTGAAGAGTACGTTAATGTGCGTGGTGTACCACTTAAACTTATAGATACAGCTGGTATTCGTGAAACGGAAGATGTTGTTGAACGAATTGGTGTAGAGCGTTCAAAAGAAATGATGAGCCAAGCCGATTTAGTGTTAGTTGTAGTCAATTATAGTGAAGCTTTAACAAATGAAGATGAAGAACTATTCCGTGCCGTACAAGGAAAAGACTTCATTATTATTGTCAATAAGACAGATTTACCACAAGAAATTGATATGGAACGTGTTACAGAGCTAGCTGCAGGCAATCGTGTTATTACGACGTCTTTAATTGAGGAGCAGGGAATTGATGAGCTTGAAAAGGCGATAGCTGATTTATTCTTTGAAGGAGCAATTGATTCTGCAGATATGACATATGTTTCTAACACGAGACATATTGGATTATTAACACAAGCAGGAAAGACGATTGGAGATGCAATTGAAGCGATAGAAAATGGTGTTCCAATCGATATGGTACAAATTGATTTAACAAGAACGTGGGAAATACTTGGTGAAATTACTGGTGATACCGTCCATGAAAGTTTAATTGACCAGTTATTCTCTCAGTTTTGTTTAGGAAAATAATAAAACGAAGCAACGTTTTAGAAAGATAGAGATTATTAGGAGGAATAAACAATGGGATACAATGCCGGTTCATACGATGTCATAGTAATCGGTGCAGGTCATGCAGGATGTGAAGCTGGTCTTGCGGCAGCACGAATGGGCTCAAAAACCTTAATGTTAACAATTAACTTAGATATGGTAGCATTCATGCCATGTAACCCTTCTGTTGGTGGACCAGCAAAAGGGATTGTTGTTCGTGAAATTGATGCATTAGGCGGAGAAATGGGACGCAATATTGATAAAACGTATATTCAAATGCGTATGTTAAATACAGGTAAAGGACCAGCTGTACGTGCGCTTCGAGCACAAGCTGATAAATTCTCTTACCAGCATGAATTAAAGAAAACAATTGAAGAAACACCAAATTTAACGTTGTTCCAAGGAATGGTAGAGCGTTTAATCGTTGAAGATGGCGTATGTAAAGGGGTAATTACACAAGCTGGTGCTGAATATACAGCAAAAACAGTCGTAATTACGACTGGAACATTTTTACGTGGTGAGATTATTATGGGTGAATTAAAATATTCGAGCGGTCCAAATAATCAGCAACCATCTATTACATTATCTGAGCATTTAGAGGAGCTTGGATTTGATCTTGTTAGATTTAAAACAGGTACACCTCCGCGCGTGAACAGTAATACAATTGACTACAGTAAAACAGAAATTCAACCAGGTGATGATAAACCACGAGCTTTCTCTTTTGAAACGACAAAATTTATTATGGATCAAATTCCATGTTGGTTGACGTATACAAGTACAGAAACACATCGTTTAATAGATGAAAACTTACATCGCTCAGCTATGTATTCTGGTATGATTAAAGGAACAGGTCCTAGATATTGCCCTTCAATTGAAGACAAGGTAGTTAGATTTAATGATAAACCACGTCATCAAATTTTCTTAGAGCCAGAAGGTCGTAATACACAAGAGGTATATGTTCAAGGATTATCGACAAGTTTACCAGAAGATGTGCAACGTGACATGCTTAGAACAATCCCTGGTCTAGAAAATGTTGAAATGATGCGTACAGGTTATGCAATTGAATATGATGCAATTGTACCAACTCAATTATGGCCGACACTTGAAACGAAAAAAATTAAAAATTTATATACAGCAGGACAAATTAACGGAACTTCCGGTTACGAAGAAGCAGCAGGACAAGGGCTTATGGCTGGTATTAATGCAGCGTGTCGTTCTTTAGGTAAAAAGGAAGTTATTTTAGGTCGCGGGGATGCTTATATTGGTGTCTTAATTGATGACCTTGTAACGAAAGGTACAAATGAACCATATCGTTTATTAACGTCTCGTGCAGAATATCGCCTATTATTACGCCACGATAATGCTGATCTTCGTTTAACTGAAGTTGGTCGTGAAATTGGCCTAATTAAAGAAGATCGCTATGAGCGATTTACAAATAAAAAGTTACAAATTGAACAGGAAAAGGAACGTTTAGGGAGCATTATTATTAAACCACGTCCTGAAGTTCAAGAATTAATTCGTAGTGTTGGCGGAAGTGAATTGAAAGATGGAATACGTGCAAGTGACTTATTACGTCGTCCAGAGATGTCATATGAGCATATTCATCTTTTAGTACCAAGTGAAGTAGCATTAAGTGATGAAATTACGGAACAAGTTGAAATTCAGACTAAGTACGAAGGATACATTGAAAAATCTTTACAGCAAGTAGAGCGTATGAAGAAAATGGAAAACAAAAAAATCCCTGTGGATATTGATTATGATGCGATTTCTAGCCTTGCCTCAGAAGCGAGACAGAAATTGAAAGATGTTCGTCCACTTTCAATGGGGCAGGCTTCACGTATTTCTGGCGTAAATCCAGCTGATGTTTCCATTTTGCTTGTGTATATTGAACAAGGAAAAATTGCACGAGTATCGAACCAATAAATAGTAAGGAGATATTGCTAGATGAACATAGAACAATTTCAATCTATGCTAGAAGAGAAGGGTATCACCCTCTCTTCTAGACAATTAGAGCAGTTCAAAATCTACTTTGAAACGTTAGTAGAGTGGAATGAAAAAATGAATTTAACAGCTATTACGGAGAAGGAAGAAGTATACTTAAAACACTTTTTTGATTCTATTACAGCTGCTTTTTATTATGATTTTTCGAAACCATTCTCTATTTGCGATGTTGGCGCAGGAGCTGGATTCCCAAGTATCCCGCTGAAAATCTGTTTCCCACATTTAAAAGTAACGATTGTAGATTCATTACAAAAACGTATTAATTTCTTAAATCACTTAGCGCAAAAATTAGAGTTAAGTGATGTTGCCTTTTGTCATGATCGTGCTGAAACATTTGGGAAAAAAGAAGGTGTACGTGAATCATACGATATTGTAATGGCACGTGCAGTCGCGCGTCTTTCTGTATTAAGTGAGCTATGTTTACCACTTGTAAAAGTTGGAGGAACATTTATTGCAATGAAAGGTGCTGCAGCGAACGAAGAAATTGAAAATGGTAAGTATGCTTTAGAGGTGCTAGGCGGGGAATTAAAAGAAATGTCTACGTTCCAATTACCGTTTGAGGAAAGTGAACGTAATATTTTATTAATCGAGAAAAAGCGCAAGACACCCAAGAAATATCCACGCAAACCGGGAACACCCAATAAATTACCTATTGAAAAGTAAATCTTATTAGACGTAAGATTGAATTATATAAATGAAAACGTAAATGTTTCATAGGAAACATTTTATGGAGAATAGTCAATAGGCCTAAAAGGTGGTGGAATATGTATGAAAAATACGTTTTCTCGTTTATTTGGCTTTGGAGATAAAGAGAGCGAATTCGAATTACAAGAGGAAAGCCATGAAGAAATAGATAAAAAGGTATATGAGGAAATACAAGAAATCCCGATAGTAAATATTACCCCTAACCGTTATCAACCACGAACAGTTTTCGATGATGCACGAATCGAGGAATTAGCATTAACGATTCGTACTCACGGGCTTATCCAGCCGATTGTCGTGAGGCAATATGAGGATGATAAGTACGAGATTATTGCTGGAGAAAGGCGTTTCCGCGCAGCAACGAAGTTAGGGTGGGAAAAGGTTCCTGCAATTATAAAGAACTTAAATGATACAGAGACAGCTTCTGTAGCGCTAATTGAAAATTTGCAACGTGAGGAATTAACAGCAATCGAGGAAGCTGTGGCATATCAAAAGCTGATTGAGTTACATAATTTAACACAAGAAGCACTGGCACAACGACTTGGAAAAGGGCAATCCACAATCGCAAATAAGTTGCGATTGTTAAAGTTGCCTGAAGAAATAAAAAGTGCGTTATTGGAAAAAAGTATTACAGAACGTCACGCTCGTGCTCTCATTCCTTTAAAAAATGAGGAATTACAACTGAAGGTTTTACAAGAAATTGTGGAAAAACAACTGAATGTAAAACAAACAGAAGAACGAATTGCAAAATTACTAGAGGAAGCAAAACCGAAGCGTAAAGCAAAGCAAAAAGCAGTAAGTAGAGATACGAGAATTGCTATGAATACAATTAGGCAGTCATTACAAATGGTTGCTAATAGTGGTTTAAATGTTAATTCTGAGGAAGAAGAATTTGATGAGTACTATCAAATTACGATTAAAATTCCGAAGAAAAAATAATAATGGCGTGTTAGAGACCTTATCCTATTGGAGAGGTCTCTTTTACTATATTTTCTTGTTAATGAAGAAGGAGTTTAGAAATAAATTTTGAAGTTTAATAAGGACGTAAAAGAAAAGCTTTTATTTCATGTTACAATAAACGTAATTGTTACTAGAATAAGATAGAAAGGTTGAAAGTAGGTGACATCATGGGAAAAATCATTGCTATTGCTAATCAAAAAGGCGGTGTTGGAAAAACAACAACATCTGTTAATTTAGGGGCTGGATTGGCACAAGTAGGAAAAAAAGTCCTTCTCGTAGACATTGATGCTCAAGGAAATGCCACGACTGGTGTAGGAATTGAAAAGTCTGAATTAGATCAATGTATTTATAATGTTCTTGTAGAAGATGCAGATGTTCAAGGAGTTATACGGAAAACCGCAACTGAAAACTTAGATGTTCTACCCGCTACAATTCAATTGGCCGGTGCTGAAATTGAATTGGTACCGACTATTTCCCGGGAAGTACGTTTGCAAAGGGCATTACAGCCAGTTCGTGATGAATATGATTATATTATTATCGACTGTCCCCCATCCTTAGGGTTATTAACGATTAATGCATTAACAGCAGCAGATTCAGTTATTATTCCTGTTCAGTGTGAATATTACGCACTAGAAGGATTAAGTCAGCTATTAAATACAGTTCGACTTGTGCAAAAACATTTAAATAAAAATTTAGCAATTCAAGGTGTATTGTTAACGATGTTGGATGCCCGTACAAATTTAGGGATTCAAGTTATAGATGAGGTGAAAAAATACTTTAGGGATAAAGTATATCGTTCGATTATTCCTCGAAATGTGCGCTTAAGTGAGGCGCCAAGTCATGGGAAACCGATTATGCAGTATGACGCTAAATCAAGAGGAGCAGAAGTATATATAGATTTAGCAGAGGAAGTGATTGCAGGTGGCTAAAGGATTAGGAAGAGGGATTAATGTGTTTTTTCCTGATTTGGATGTGAAGGAAGAAGAAACAATTCAGGAGATTATAGTAACTGAATTAAGGCCAAATCCATATCAACCACGTAAGCATTTCAATAAAGAAGCAATTCAGGAATTGGCGGCTTCTATTAAAGAACATGGCATATTGCAACCATTAATCGCTAGAAAGAGTATTAAGGGATATGAAATTGTTGCAGGTGAAAGAAGATATCGTGCTGCTAAAGAGGCTGGACTTGAAAAGGTGCCTGCTGTTGTAAGGCAATTAAACGAGCAGCAAATGATGGAATTTGCTTTGCTTGAAAACTTACAACGAGAAGATTTAAATCCTATGGAAGAGGCAATGGCATATCAGATGTTAATGAATGAGCTAAATGTAACGCAAGAACAATTAGCGAAACGTCTTGGTAAAAGCAGACCTTACATTGCAAATTATACTCGGTTATTAAGCCTCCCTTCGTTCGTACAAGATATGATTGCAAATGGTCAACTTTCAATGGCTCACGGTAGAACCTTACTTACGATAAAAGATGAAGAACAGCTGAAGTCTTTATTGAAACGAATCGAAAAAGAAGGATTAAATGTTCGCCAATTAGAAAAAATTGTCCAGGAGATTAATCAAAGCGTTTCACGTGAAACAAAACAGATAAAAAAAGAGCGAAATATATTCTTCGTAGAGCGCGAAACGTTCTTAAGAGAAAAGTTTGGTACAGATGTAAAAATTAAAGAAACAAAAAAAGAAAAAGGTAAAATTGAAATTGAATTTTTCAATAAAGAAGATTTAAATCGTATTTTAGAATTATTATCACAGAAAAACTAAAAAGCAAACCATCTTATTATTTAGAGATGGTTTGCTTTTTTTAACGCAGATAATTTTTGGTCCGTTTCTTTGATACTTTGTGCGATTACATCAGCCATTTTCATGACTAAACTTAACCTTGTATTTTGAAGAACGAAAAACTCCATAAAACCATTTAGATTGACGATGCCATGTATATGCAAATCACCAACTGCAGGTAATTTCTTATTCATCGCAGCTCCAGGTTTACTAGGTCCCTTTCCGGTAGTGATTGAACCGATACTTTGAGATTTTCCTAAGCATGCATCAACAGCAATTATAAAAGAGGTAGGATTTTCTTTCTGTATATTCTGAATTTTCTCTTCTAAATTTAACGCATGTATTGGTTCATCTAGTGTGCCGAATACTTGGAAGTTCTTAATTTCTACTTGTTCTAGTTTTGTACCGACTAATGGACCGAGTGCGTCACCGGTGGAACGATCCGTCCCAATACAAACGAGAATAAGTGGTGTATTAGTTCTAATAGGGATATGGGAAAGTAGGAAATTACTGATTGTCTCGGAGGCTTCTAAGTCTTGATGCATAACATTTTGAGTTTCTTTTTCGAAAAAAGGTAAGCGAAAACTTCCAATATTCATGAAGCACCCATCCTTTTAATAAATTTTCAAAATATGTTATACGTTGAGTAAAATGGAAAACTATAAGTGCGTACTTTTTGCAAAATGTGAGTGAAAACGGAAATAATAGTACTAGTATATATATATTCGCTCCATTTTATACCTGGATAAAAGCTAACAAATGGAATTAAAGTCATAAAATTTTTTCAGAAATCAGAGAGACTTCTGATACAATAAGAAGGATAACTAAAAAGAAATTTTAGCTGGAGAGGTAGAGGTACATGGATTTAGCGTTGAAATGGTTTGAGTCTATTGATTGGACGAATATAGGTGTAAAATCACTACAAATAGTCGTTATTTTAATACTTGGTGCAATCGTTGTACGAGTTGCAAGGGCAATTGTACGAAATGCATTTCGTATGGGAAGTCGCTCGCCAATTCAAATTTCAGAACGTCGTACAGTTACAGTAGCGAAGTTACTTGAAAATATTGTGGCATACGTTGTTATGTTTATTATGTTAATTGCGATTTTAGGCGTGTTCAATATTAATGCATCAGGTCTATTAGCTGGTGCTGGGGTCATTGGTTTAGCGGTCGGATTTGGTGCCCAAAGTTTAGTGAAAGATGTCATTACAGGACTATTTATTTTGTTAGAAGATCAGTTTTCAGTAGGTGACTATGTAAGAATTGGTCAGTTTGAAGGAGTCGTTTTAGAAATTGGACTTCGTACGACAAAAGTAAAGAGTTGGACAGGTGAAATTCATACTTTGCCAAACGGAAGTATCATTCAAGTTACTAATTTTTCAGTCAGTAATAGTGTGGCATTCGTTGATGTATCTATTTCGTATGAGGCTGACATAGCAAAAGCAGAGCAAGTAATTGAAGAGTTATTAGTAGAATTACCTGCAAAGTATGAGAAGATGGTAACAACACCTCAATTGTTAGGTGTACAAACATTAGCTGCATCAGAAGTTATATTACGTGTTATTGTTGAAGTGGAGCCAATGCAACATGCAGTTATTGCAAGAGCCCTTCGTAAAGAAATTAAAAATCGTCTAGATTTACATGGAATCGAAATTCCATATCCACGTATGGTTTTATATAATCGTGAAGAATTGGTTAGTGAAAAGGCAATTTAGTATAGAGAGGGGTTTGGAGAGTGGAGCAAAAGCAATATAACTTGTACGATGTTGTGGAAATGAAGAAGGCCCATCCATGTGGTGTAAATCGATGGAAGATTATTCGTATGGGAATGGATATCCGCATTAAGTGCGAGGGATGTGACCATTCGGTAATGATTCCTCGAAGAGAGTTTGATCGTAAGGTAAAAAAAATACTTGTGAAGCATGAAGAATAGAGAGAAAGTAACAGTTGCAGTAGGCAATTGTTACTTTTTTTCGTTTGGAGGAAACTTGTCATTTTTTTCGTTACTATCTATAATGATGAAAGATTGAGACATAGGAGTGAAAAATATGGGATTAACGGCTGGGATCGTTGGATTACCTAACGTAGGAAAGTCCACTTTATTTAATGCAATTACACAAGCAGGAGCAGAATCTGCGAACTATCCATTCTGTACAATTGACCCAAACGTAGGGATCGTAGAAGTACCAGATGAGCGTTTAAATAAATTAACGGAATTAGTAGAACCGAAAAAAACTGTTCCGACTGTATTCGAATTTACTGATATTGCAGGTATCGTAAAAGGTGCAAGTAAAGGTGAAGGATTAGGAAATAAATTCTTATCTCACATTCGCCAAGTAGATGCAATTTGCCAAGTTGTTCGTTGTTTTGAAGATGAAAATATTACGCACGTTTCAGGAAAAGTAGATCCAATTGATGATATTGAAACAATCAACTTAGAGCTAATCTTAGCAGACTTAGAGTCTGTTGATAAACGTATCGAGCGTGTTGCGAAGTTAGCAAGACAAAAAGATAAAGAAGCTGTATATGAGCATGAAATTTTAGTTCGTTTAAAAGAAGCTTTTGAAGAGGGAAAACCGGCTCGTACTGTTGAATTTACAGAAGAGCAAATGAAGATTGTTAAAGGCCTTCATTTACTTACAACGAAAGAAATGCTATACGTAGCAAACGTAAGTGAAGATGATATTATGGATCCTTCTGAAAATAAATATGTACAAATGGTAAAAGAATTTGCTGCAAATGAAAATTCTCAAGTTATCGTTGTATGTGCAAAAATCGAATCAGAAATCGCTGAGTTAGACGAAGAAGAGAAAAAAGTATTCCTGGAAGAACTAGGTATTGAAGAATCAGGTTTAGATCAGTTAATTCGTGCTGCATATGACTTATTAGGACTTGCTACTTACTTCACAGCTGGTGTGCAAGAAGTGCGTGCATGGACATTTAAACAAGGTATGAAAGCACCACAATGTGCTGGCGTAATTCATACAGACTTTGAGCGTGGATTTATTCGCGCAGAAACAGTTTCTTATGATGATTTAATGACAAACGGTTCTATGACAGCTGCAAAAGAAGCTGGAAAAGTACGTTTAGAAGGAAAAGAGTATATCGTAAAAGACGGAGATGTTATGCACTTCCGCTTTAACGTTTAATTTAATATTTCCTAGGAAAAATAAAGATATGAACTTGGCAAATATATTATGTGTTTGCCAAGTTTTTTACGTATTGGTGAGTTGATTCATATAACTTACTATGATATAATCTAAACTCGTGAGTAATTACTATAAATTAATTGCTCCTTGCCCATTATGGGCCGTTTAGACCAAAAGGAGGTGAAAGTGTAATGAGAAAGTACGAAATTATGTACATCATTCGTCCTGGCGTTGAAGAAGAAGCTCAAAAAGCTTTAGTTGAACGTTTTGCAGGTGTTTTAACAAACAATGGTGCAGAAATCATTAACACGAAAGAGTGGGGTAAGCGTCGTTTAGCTTACGAAATCAACGACTTACGTGAAGGTTTCTACATGATCTTAAACGTGAACTCTAACTCAGAGGCGATCAACGAATTCGACCGTTTAGCTAAGATCAACGAAGATATCCTTCGTCATATCGTTGTTAAAGAAGAAGAAAAATAATTGATATATAAGGGAGAGTGGTTCGATTGATGAATCGTGTTATCCTCGTTGGTCGTTTAACTAAGGACCCTGACTTACGTTACACGCCCAATGGTGTTGCAGTAGCTACTTTTACGTTAGCTGTGAATCGCGCATTTGCGAATCAACAAGGTGAGCGTGAAGCTGACTTTATTAATTGTGTAATATGGCGTAAACAAGCAGAAAACGTGGCAAATTATTTGAAAAAAGGTAGCTTAGCAGGCGTAGACGGACGTCTTCAAACTCGTAATTACGATGGACAAGATGGTAAACGTGTATATGTAACAGAAGTTCTTGCGGAGAGCGTACAATTTTTAGAGCCGCGTAATGGCGGTGGGGAGCAACGTGGTTCATTCAATCAGCAACCATCAGGAGCTGGTTTCGGTAACCAAAGCTCTAACCCATTTGGTCAATCTAGTAATTCAGGTAACCAAGGTAACTCTGGATTTACGAAGAATGACGATCCATTTTCGAATGTTGGTCAACCGATTGACATTTCGGACGACGATTTACCATTTTAATGGTGTGAATCGGCTATTTTTAACAAAGAATGGAGGGAATAGACATGGCAGGACGCAAAGGTGGACGTGCGAAGCGTCGTAAGGTGTGTTTCTTCACATCTAACGGCATCACTCGCATTGACTATAAAGATGTTGATTTATTAAAACGTTTCGTTTCTGAGCGTGGTAAAATTTTACCTCGTCGTGTAACAGGAACAAGCGCAAAATACCAACGCAAACTTACAGTTGCAATTAAACGTGCTCGTCAAATGGCACTTTTACCATATGTTGGTGAATAATAGCGTATGAAATGCACAGTAGAGTCGGACTCTACTGTGCATTTTGCTATGCTTTTCTTTTTGAAAGAGAGGTTAGATGATGAAAAGTACGAAATTTATTACTGAGGGTGCAGCGTTATTGGCAATATATGCAATTTTATTGCTTATATCTATGTATGTTCCGATTTTAGGTACAGTTGCAATATTTGCGTTGCCGTTACCATTTATATTATTAACAGTAAGACATAAACTATCTAATGTGCTCATGATTTTTGTAGCGGCGCTTTTTGTTACAATTATCGTGAGTCAGCCGATTAGTCTCATAAAGACAGTGATGTTTGGATTAATAGGTGTTGTATTAGGATATATGTATAAAAAAGGGAAAAAACCAGTGGAAATATTGATAGCTGGAACACTGGGATATTTAATTGGTATAATGCTCATTTATGTTGGAAGTATAAAATTTTTCAACATAGATTTAATGAAGCAAATACAAAATATGTTTAGTGAAAGTATAGCGCAAAGTGAAAAAATAGCAAATGCGGCTGGTATGCCAGTTAGTAAAGAACAAAAAGAGTTATTTGCACAAATGAATGATATATTACAAACGTTATTTCCAAGTATAATTGTGCTAGTTTCTGTATGTTTTTCTTGGATCACAGTGATAATATCAGGTAGTGTTTTGAGAAAGTTAAAGTACGACACGACGCCTTGGCCTAAATTTAAAGATATACAATTGCCAAAGAGTATTGTCTGGTATTACGTCATATTTATTTTGCTATCAACTTTCATGAAAGTTGAACCAACATCATATTTACATATGGTATTTTCTAATCTATATGTAATCTTTGCTTTGCTACTTGTATTGCAAGGATTAACGTTTATCACTTTTTTAGCACACAAAAAAGGTTTTACGAAAGGCGTTCCTATTATTAGTTTTATTGTATGTATGTTTATTCCAATGCTGTTTCCTCTTGTGACAATCTTAGGTATAATTGATTTAGGGATTTCATTGCGTTCTAAAATTCAATGAAAAACAAAGGGATAAAATAGCATGTTTATGCTATTTTAAGGTGTTTAATCTGTTTAACTAACTAGAAATGGAGTTAGTTTTACGTTATAGGAGTTGTATACATGCCTGAATTTTATAAGAAACAGTGGTTTTTATATCCTGTTTACGTATTGGCATTTTTTGTGTTGGTGCTAATCTCGATTCTTTGTTATTTTCACTTAATTATGGGGATAGCCGCCTTTTTTATTTTTAGCATCGTTTTCTTTTTGGTTATACGATTTGAACTTACTTTTCAAAGGAACTTTGAAAAATATACGACAGATATGGTTACTAGGGTAAAAAAGGTGAGTAACGAAGCATTCAATCAGATGCCAATTGGTATATTGTTATACAATAAGGATTATGGGATTGATTGGGCAAATCCTTACTTGTCTTCATGTTTGGGGCAACACGCATTAGCTGGGTGGCATCTGTACGATGTATCAGAAACATTACTCCTTTTTATTAAAGGAGAGACTTCTGATGATATAGTATCATTAAATAGTCGAAAGTTTCGTGTATTTGTAAGGAAAGAAGAAAAACTAATTTATTTTTTTGATGTAACTGAGCAAACAGAGATTGAAAAAATGTATGAGGATCAGCGTACGGTTTTAGCTGTTATTTATTTAGATAATTATGATGAAGTTACACAAGGATTAGATGATCAATTACGTACGAATATAACAAGCCTTGTCACGTCGCGTCTAAATGAATGGGCTGTTAAGTATGGTGCATATTTGAAACGTGCATCTTCAGAAAGATTCTTCGTTGTACTAAATGAAAGTATTTTAGCTCAAATGGAGAAAGGAAAATTTAGCATTTTGGATCAAGTGCGTGAAGAAACATCCAAAAGGAATATACCACTTACATTAAGTGTTGGTGTTGGCTCAGGTGATTTACCTTTATCGGAGCTTGGAGCCATGGCTCAATCTGGTTTAGACCTTGCGTTAGGACGAGGAGGAGACCAAGTAGCTATTAAACAGGCAACGGGTAAAGTTAAGTTTTTCGGTGGTAAGACGAATCCGGTCGAAAAGCGTACTCGTGTACGTGCTAGAGTTATTTCGCATGCATTAAAGGATTTAGTATTAGAAAGCAGTAATGTCATTATAATGGGGCATAGAGCTCCTGATATGGATGCGATTGGTGCAGCGATTGGTATTTTAAAGGTAGCTCAATTAAATGAGCGCAAAGGATATATTGTATTAGACGAAAATGATTCGGATAAAGGAATCAAACGTTTGATGGATAAAGTGAAACAAAATGAAGAGTTATGGTCACACTTTATTACACCAGGGCAAGCGATGGAATTTGCAAATGATGATTCATTACTTGTTGTTGTTGACACGCATAAACCTTCGATGGTGATGGAGGAAAAACTGTTACATAAGATTGAAAATGTAGTGGTTATTGATCATCATCGCCGCGGGGAAGATTTCATTGAAGATCCATTGCTTGTTTATATGGAACCGTATGCTTCTTCAACAGCAGAGCTTGTTACAGAATTACTTGAGTATCAACCGAAAAATTTAAAGATGACAATGTTAGAAGCAACGGCATTGTTAGCTGGTATTATCGTTGATACGAAAAGTTTTACATTCCGTACAGGTGCTCGCACATTTGATGCAGCTTCTTATTTACGCTCGCATGGTGCAGACACTGTACTTGTACAAGAACTTTTAAAAGAAGACATGAATCAGTATTTACGAGTTGCAAAAGCCATTAAAAATGCGTACATTTATAAAAATGGAATTGCGATTGCTAAAGTTGATAGTGATGATTATTATGATCAGGTGCTTATTGCGCAATCAGCAGATACGTTATTGACGATGACAGGTATCATTGCATCATTTGTTATTGCGAAACGTGGAGAGAATTTCATTGGAATTAGCGGTAGGTCTTTAGGTGAATTGAATGTACAGCTAATCATGGAGAATTTAGGAGGTGGCGGGCATTTGACAAATGCAGCCACACAAATGAAAAATGTTACAGTAGATGAAGCTGAGGAGAAGCTTCAATTTGTTATTGATGACTATTTACAGGGAGGCACACAATCATGAAAGTAATTTTTCTAAAAGACGTAAAAGGTAAAGGGAAAAAAGGAGAAATAAAAAACGTACCAGACGGTTATGCAAACAATTTCTTATTAAAACAAGGATTAGCTGCCGAAGCAACAAACAGCAGTATGAAAACTTTAGAAGCTCAAAAACGTAAAGAAGAAAAAGATGCAGCAGCAGAGCTTGAAAACGCAAAACAATTAAAAGGAACATTAGAGGAACTAACTGTAGAATTAAAGGCAAAATCTGGAGAAGGTGGTCGCTTATTTGGTTCTATCACGAGTAAACAAATTGTAGATGTAATGCAAAAATCACACAAGATTAAACTTGATAAACGTAAATTTGAAATGGACGATGCAATCCGTGCATTAGGTTATACAAACGTCACTGTGAAATTGCATCCGCAAGTAACAGCAACAGTAAAAGTTCATGTTAGTGAACAATAAAAATAAATTAAGCAAGGAGGATTGCGCATGAGTGATGTAATGGCTGATCGTACCCCTCCGCATAATATAGAAGCTGAGCAGGCAGTCTTAGGTGCCATATTAATTGATCAGGATGCTTTAACGTCAGCATCGGAACTATTGGTACCTGACTCATTTTATCGAACGAAACATCAAAAGATTTTTGAAGTCATGCTTGGGTTGTCTGATAAGGGAGAACCAATTGACTTAGTAATAATGACATCATCGATGGCTGATCAAGGATTACTAGAAGAAGTTGGTGGGGTTTCTTATCTAGCAGAGTTAGCAGAAGTTGTTCCAACAGCTGCTAACGTAGAATATTATGCACGCATCATCGCTGAAAAGGCGCTTTTACGTCGTTTAATTCGAACGGCGACTCATATTGTATCGGATGGATACGAGAGAGAAGATGATGTGGACGGCCTTTTAAATGAGGCTGAGAAAAAAATATTAGAAGTATCTCATCAAACAAATGCAAAAGCATTTCAAAACATTAAAGATGTTCTTGTAGATGCTTATGATAAAATTGAACTTTTGCATAATCAAAAAGGTGAAGTTACGGGAATACCAACTGGATTTACTGAATTAGATAAGATGACCGCAGGTTTTCAGCGAAATGATTTGATTATCGTGGCGGCGCGTCCATCGGTAGGAAAAACTGCATTTTCATTAAATATCGCACAAAACGTAGCGACAAAAACGGATGAAAATGTAGCGATTTTCAGTCTAGAGATGGGCTCTGATCAGCTTGTTATGCGTATGCTTTGTGCAGAAGGAAATATTGATGCACAAAGACTTCGTACCGGTTCATTAACTTCTGATGATTGGGCAAAATTAACAATGGCGATGGGTAGCCTTTCTAATGCTGGTATATATATTGATGATACACCAGGGATTAAAGTGAATGAGATTCGAGCAAAATGTCGTAGGTTAAAGCAAGAACAAGGTCTTGGTATGGTCTTAATTGACTATTTGCAGCTTATTCAAGGTAGCGGGAAATCAGGAGAAAACCGTCAGCAGGAAGTATCTGAGATTTCTCGTACATTAAAAGGGATTGCACGTGAATTGCAAGTGCCTGTTATTGCCTTATCGCAGTTATCTCGTGGTGTAGAATCTCGTCAAGATAAACGTCCAATGATGTCTGATATTCGTGAATCGGGAAGTATCGAGCAGGATGCTGATATTGTAGCTTTCCTATATCGTGAAGATTACTATGACCGAGAAACGGAAAATAAAAACACCATTGAAATTATTATTGCAAAGCAGCGTAATGGTCCCGTAGGTTCAGTAGAGCTTGCATTTGTTAAGGAATTTAATAAATTCGTCAACTTAGAACGACGCTTTGAGGACGGGGCATAAAGGCAGTATAAAAAAGAAACACATTTCTTATAATAAGATGTGTTTCTTTTTTTATATAGGAAAGATAAGGCTTTCATAAGATGAAAATATAATTCTTACGAACGAAAATGAATTTTAATAAAAAAATGTTCGCTTTTTGGTTGACTTCTTTTTCGGTTTTGGTACAATTATATTGTTTGAATAGATCGTTTGAAAATCGCGGAGGTGCTTTAATAATGTCTTCAGTAGTAGTTGTAGGAACACAATGGGGCGACGAAGGAAAAGGTAAAATCACTGATTTTCTTTCTGAGCATGCGGAAGTAGTTGCAAGATATCAAGGTGGAAATAACGCGGGACATACAATTGTTTTCGGCGGAGTTAAATATAAATTACACTTAATTCCATCTGGTATTTTCTATAAAGAGAAAATTTGTGTAATCGGAAACGGATTAGTAGTAGATCCGAAAGCATTACTTGAAGAGTTAAAATACTTACACGATCGTGGTGTAAGTACTGATAATTTACGTGTAAGTAACCGTGCGCACGTTATTTTACCTTATCACTTAAAACAAGATGAGTTAGAAGAAGCGAGTAAAGGTGATAACAAAATCGGTACAACGAAAAAAGGTATCGGTCCTGCATATATGGATAAAGCTGCTCGTATCGGTATCCGTATGGCTGATCTTTTAGACCGTGAAGCATTTAAAGAGAAGCTTGAGCGCAACTTAGTAGAGAAAAATCGTTTATTTGAAAAAATGTACGACACAGAAGGTTTCAGCGTAGAAGATATCTTTGAAGAGTACTTCGAATACGGACAACAAATCGCGCAATATGTATGTGATACATCTGTTGTATTAAATGATGCACTAGATAACAATCATCGTGTATTATTCGAAGGTGCACAAGGTGTTATGCTTGATATTGACCACGGTACGTACCCGTTCGTTACATCTTCTAACCCAATTGCTGGTGGTGTAACAGTTGGAACTGGAGTGGGTCCTGCGAAAGTGACTCGCGTTGTAGGTGTATGTAAAGCATATACAAGCCGCGTAGGTGATGGTCCATTCCCTACTGAACTTAATGATGAAATCGGTCATCAAATTCGTGAAGTTGGTCGTGAATACGGAACAACAACTGGTCGTCCACGCCGCGTAGGTTGGTTCGATAGCGTTGTTGTAAGACATGCACGTCGTGTTAGTGGTTTAACAGATCTATCATTAAATTCTATCGACGTTCTAACAGGTATTTCAACTCTTAAAATTTGTGTTGCTTACAAGTACAATGGCGAAGTTATCGATGAAGTTCCAGCGAACTTAAATATTTTAGCGAAATGTGAGCCTGTATACGAAGAGCTTCCAGGTTGGACAGAAGATATTACTGGTGTAAAATTATTAGATGAGCTTCCTGAAAATGCAAGAAAATACGTAGAGCGTGTTTCTGAGTTAACAGGAATTCAATTATCTATGTTCTCAGTTGGACCAGATCGTAATCAAACAAATATCGTTCGTAACGTATACGAAGCTTAATTGATATTTTCCAGAAAAAACTCATGTCCGCATGAGTTTTTTCTTATTTTTTATAAAAAAATTAAAAAAGGTATTGCAAAAACAAAAGGAAACATGTTATGATACATCTTGTCGTCACGAAATATGACGTTGGTGAGTATGAGCCATTAGCTCAGTTGGTAGAGCATCTGACTTTTAATCAGAGGGTCGAAGGTTCGAATCCTTCATGGCTCACCATTTTATTTTTCGTGGCCCGTTGGTCAAGTGGTTAAGACACCGCCCTTTCACGGCGGTAACACGGGTTCGAATCCCGTACGGGTCA
>NZ_MAOG01000151.1:0-26855 GCF_001884205.1 Bacillus sp. NH11B
GAAGCCAATTCATCTCCCACCTACTCACTTCGCGTTCCTTGAGGAAGGAGTCTTCTTGGCTAAAATGATAAATTCAGACATGGATTGTGTGAGAGATGTACAGTGAGAGCAGGTAAGATTTTTCACCATAAGCATTACATAACGCCTGAGAATATTAATGATCCAGAGATTACGTTAAGCTTCAGCAACTTAGAGCTACTGTGTCAGGATTGTCACAACCGTGAGCATCATGAGAAGAATAGTCCTGTAGCAGAAGGTGTGATGTTTGATGAGAATGGGGATTTAATTAGGAGTGATAGAGATGGAACTAACTAAACTAGGGAAGGCGATTGCCATCGGTACCATTCAGGATCTTTTTCTGCCCTTGATCTTATCTCCTGTAAAGTCTCCAATGGAGATAAATATTTTTTATCTTTCCCTTTCCCTTCATACTTGTTAGGATATCGCTCTTGAACCTGGTTCTGAACGGAAAATAACAGTTCTTCTTTGTTTTTAAAATAATAGTGAATAAGTCCAGGTGTTATGGCAGCTTCTTTTGCGGTTCTGGTGCAAAAATCATTTGATAGGGACATAGAAACCTACATAGACTGTTCAATGGCAGATTATGATGCAATTCCAAACAATTTATGTATGAACCTAACTTCATTTTGGGCAGACTTCACCTGTGAGTGAAGTTTCCCTTTTTTCATCATATGCATGGCTTCAACACCACTCAATATAGAGGTTGCTGTTTTAAATGACTTGAATCCCAGCATAGAACGCACGCGTTTCTTAATAAAACGATGATCCTGTTCCACTATATTATTGAGATATCTAACTTGCCTTAGTTGTATACCTTCAGGCATATGTTTCTCTTCTTTCAACTCTTGAATCGCTACAGGATAGGCAGGATTCTTATCTACTGTTATCACGCGAGGTTTAGAAACGTACGAAAAAGCCAAGGCTTTCTTGAAAAAGCGCTTGGCTGCTTGTTTATCTCTTGATTGATTTAGATAAAAATCAATTGTATACCCTTCTGAATCGACTGCACGATATAAATACATCCATTGCCCTTTTACTTTGATATATGTTTCATCGACTCTCCAAGAGTCATTTGTTGACTTAAGATGATGTCGCACTTTCTCTTCTAATTGAGGTCCATATTGATGAACCCAGCGCATAATCGTTTTGTGAGCAATTGATAATCCTCTTTCCTCCATCATTTCCACCAGGTTACGAAAGCTCAAATTGTTCCGTAGGTACCACCTTACTGTTAATAAGATTAGTTCAGGATGATAATGCTTCCATTTGAACAAATTCTCCTTTTCCATACTGATTACACACCTTTTGTAGAGTAGTAATATCAGTATGTCCAAGTTTAAGAGATTTTTTGCACCAGAACCGAATAATCTGTAGTCGAATTTTAAAATAAACAATTTAATTAATCTAGCTTGTTTATTTTAGCTTAATATTATGCAATATTTCCATGCAAACGATTGCATTTTTCGTATATAATGAAAACGGATACATAAGTGTTTTATAAATTTTAAAAAGGAAAAGGAGAAAAGGGATGAAAAAACAGTTTCAATATTATGGTATTGTCATTTTATCTGTCTTGATGTTATTTGTATCTCTATTAATTCCACAAGCAAGTTTTGCAGCTGTAAATGGAAAAGGAATGAATCCGGATTACAAAGCTTACTTAATGGCACCATTAAAAAAGATTCCGGAAGTAACAAATTGGGAGACATTTGAAAATGATTTAAGGTGGGCAAAACAAAATGGTTTTTATGCTATTACTGTTGATTTTTGGTGGGGAGATATGGAAAAGAACGGGGATCAGCAATTTGATTTTTCATACGCACAGCGTTTTGCTCAATCAGTAAGAAATGCAGGTATGAAAATGATACCTATTATTTCTACACATCAGTGTGGTGGAAATGTTGGCGATGATTGTAATACACCAATTCCTTCATGGGTTTGGAATCAAAAAAATGATGATAGTCTTTACTTTAAATCTGAAACCGGAACCGTTAATAAAGAAACATTGAATCCACTTGCTTCAGATGTAATTCAAAAGGAATATGGTGAACTATATACGGCATTCGCAGTAGCTATGAAACCGTATAAAGATGTAATCGCAAAGATATACTTATCTGGGGGACCAGCTGGAGAGCTGAGATATCCTTCCTACACATCTGCTGATGGAAGCGGTTATCCATCACGTGGAAAGTTTCAAGCCTATACAGAATTTGCAAAATCAAAATTCCGTTCCTGGGTATTAAATAAATATGATTCCTTAAATGAAGTGAACAAAGAGTGGAGTACAAAACTTACTTCTGTTTCAGAAATTTTACCACCAAGCGATGAGGAACTGTTTCTAAAGAATGGATATAACTCTTCATATGGAAAAGATTATTTAGAATGGTATCAAGGTGTTTTAGAAAGTCATACAAAATTAATTGGTGAATTGGCACACGATGCTTTTGATTCAAGTCTTCAAGTACCAATCGGTGCAAAGATTGCAGGAGTACATTGGCAATATAATAATCCGGTTATACCTCACGGGGCAGAAAAGCCAGCAGGGTATAATAATTATAGCCATTTACTTGATGCTTTCAAAAGCGCAAAGTTAGATGTAACATTTACTTGTCTAGAAATGATAGATAAAGGTAGTTATCCCGAATATTCAATGCCTAGAACATTAGTACAAGAAATTGCAACATTAGCTAATCAAAAGGGAATTGTATTAAATGGTGAAAATGCTTTAAGTTTAGGCAATGAGGCAGAGTATAACAGAGTTGCAGAAATGGCTTTTAATTATAATTTTGCTGGATTTACGTTACTTCGGTATCAAGATGTAATGTATAACAATTCATTAATGGAGAAATTTAAGGATTTATTAGGTGTGACTCCTGTTATGCAAACGATTGTAGTAAAAAATGCTCCTACAACAATAGGAGATACTGTTTATATTACTGGCAATCGTGCGGAATTAGGAAGTTGGGACACGAAACAGTATCCAATTCAACTATATTATGATTCTCATAGTAATGATTGGAGAGGAAATGTTGTGTTGCCAGCTGAAAGAAATATAGAATTTAAAGCATTTATTAAAAGTAAAGATGGAACGGTCAAATCATGGCAAACAATACCACAAAGTTGGAATCCAGTCCCACTGAAGACTACCTCTCATATAAGTTGGTGGTAATTATATTATGCAAACAAAAAAGATCCTTTAATAAGTGATAAAATTATGAAGGAATATGAAGAAGTAAATTAGGGCTTTTCCTATAAAGCGTACCACCAACAGTTTAACGAAACTCTAGCAAACCATCCGAATTTAAAATCTGTACGTATTTTGATTGGTAACGGAGAAACATCAAAACGTTTTAATTATAATTTAACTGGATTTGATAAAGACGGTAAAGAAAAAAGAATTAGAATTCAATACTCAAAAAAACCTTCGTCAAGAAGCATTCCTACGCGTCTACTACTCTGATAAAAAAGTTGAAGAAGATGTATCAGGTTGGGAAGAAGTGAAGCAGGACGAGATTCCTGCGAAAGTGAAAGAAAAACTAGCTGCGAAATAATAAAAATAAATAGGGTTTGGCCTTAACGGTCAAATCCTTTTCTGTTTTCAAAATCTTTTTCTGAAATGACTATGAATCCATGTCTTTTAAATAGAGCTGTTGTTACGCCGTAACCAGTTTGTTTATTTCCACTAATTACATAAGTCTTATTGTTTTTTGCACCAGAACAGATACCCCTACATTTATCTGCCTCTTTGGTAAGGCATCGAATAACCCTTACATATACCACTGCTTTTTCTGATAACTTACATGTAGAGGTAGCATTCAATATAACAAAAATGTAATGTTAATGAAATGTAATTCCACCGATACTAGTAATGAAATTATATAAAATGAAGGAAGTTAAAGAATTTTTATAATGAAAAAGGAGAAGTATTAATGCGAAATATATTAAGTGTAGAAAAAATCGAAAAATATTATGGTAATAAAGATAACGTAACAAAGGCTATAGATAATATTAGTTTTAAGGTAGATGAGGGAGAATTTGTTGGGATAATGGGGCCCTCAGGAAGTGGCAAAACTACATTACTTAACTGTATATCAACGATTGATAATGTTACGACAGGGAAAATAATAATCAATAATAGTGACATTACTCGGTTGAAATCAAAGTCACTAGATAAGTTTAGAAAAAATGAATTAGGGTTTGTGTTTCAGGACTTTAATTTATTAGATACCCTTACTGCTTATGAAAATATTGCCCTAGCGTTAACAATAAAAGGTGAGGAAAGTTCAAAAATTGATGACAAAATACAAGCAGTTGCAAAATATTTAGACATTGAACAAGTATTAAGCAAATACCCTTATCAAATATCAGGTGGACAAAAACAAAGGGTTGCTTCGGCAAGAGCTATCGTAACAGAACCATCTTTAGTACTAGCAGATGAACCAACAGGATCGCTAGATTCTAAATCGGCTAGATTATTACTCGAAAGATTTGAAAGTCTAAATAAGGATTTAAAAGCTACCATACTTATGGTTACTCATGATGCGTTTACAGCAAGCTATGCTCGTAGAATTCTTTTTATTAATGATGGCAAAATATTTATCGAGTTGGTAAGAGGAAATGATTCCAGAAAAGAGTTCTTTACTAAAATTATCGAAGTTATAACCCTTCTTGGAGGTGACGATAATAATGTACTCTAAGCTTGCTATTGGGAATGTAAAGAAAAGTCTTAAAGATTATGCAATATATTTCTTAACACTAACACTGGCTGTTTGTATATTTTATAGCTTTAACTCCATAGAATCACAAAAGGCACTTATGGAAATTAGCGCTTCAGATAAAAAGTATGTGCCTACAGTAATGAACGCTATCTCAAATGTGTCAGTATTTGTATCCGTAATATTAGGTAGTTTAATATTGTATGCAAATAATTTCTTAATTAAAAAACGTAAAAAAGAATTAGGAATATACATGACTTTAGGTATGGGAAGAAGAAACATATCCAGAATATTAGTAACAGAGACATTTCTAGTTGGCGTTATATCTTTAGTGAGTGGACTTATAATAGGTATTGGAGTATCGCAGGGATTATCTACATTTGCATTAAAGTTATTTGAATTGCCCATCAATAAATATAAATTTGCAATTTCAACAGGTGCTATAGGTAAAAGCGTATTCTACTTTGGAATCATGTTTTTGCTTGTTATGTTATTTAATGTATATGTTGTTTCAAAATATAAAATAATTGATATGTTAACAGCAGGTAGAAAAAACGAAGATGTAAAATTTAGAAATCCTCTTATCTATGTAATCACATTTATTATGTGTGTAGCGTCACTTGGATATGCATATGTGACTGTATTAAAAATCGGATTGAATTTTATGAATCCTATGTTTATGGTATCAATCATTCTTGGCATAATAGGTACATTGCTGTTTTTCTTTAGTTTATCTGGATTTATATTATATGTTGTAAAGAAGAATAAAAAAGTCTATTTTAAAGGGTTAAATATATTTATCATCAAACAAATAAATAGTAAGGTTAATACAAATTTTATATCCATGTCTGTAATCTGTTTAATGTTATGCCTTACACTGGTGGCTTTATCTACAGGAATCAGCTTTAACAGAATGATGGACGCAGCAATGAAAGAAGTAACACCATTTGATGCCAGTATTACGTTGGAGAATAAGGATGAAAGTTACACGATAGAAGACGTATTAAATAAAGCTAATTTTAAAATAAGTAATAACGAAAAATATGTATCTTATAATGTATATCAAACAGGGATGGAAGTGGTGGACTTTGTACCAGAACTTAAAGATTATAATCACAGTATAGATTTTATTAAAGTATCTGATTATAATAAAATTTTAAATCTTAAAGGTGAAAAGGAAATCACTTTAAATAACAATGAAATTTTATTTTTATCAAATGAAAGCCGGTTTATTAATTCGACAAATGAAAGATTAAAAAATAGCAATAAGGTGAATATTAAAGAAAAAGAATATCTAATAAAAAACGCTAAAGTTATACAAGGGAATCTTTACACTTTTGATGTGCATACTAATTACTTCACAATCGTTATAAATGATGAGTTTTTATCAGGCTACAAAATTACTGCATCCGTACTTAATGTAAATTATTTAGATGGAAATAGAGAAGAATATAATAAAAAATATGATAACGTTGCACGGGGCTTTTATGACGAAAATGGCCCGAAATTAAATATTAATCGTATAGCAGGCAAATCAAAGGATGAAGTTTGTGCAGAAAGTAAGGGATCGAAAACTATCATACTGTTTATTGGGATATATATAGGTATTGTATTTTTAATAACGAGTATGGCTGTATTAGCTCTTCAACAATTATCAGAAGCCAGTGATAGTATAGATCGATATAAATCTTTGAAGAGAATTGGTTCAAATGGAACAATGATCGACAAAACGATTTTTATTCAAACTTTCGTATACTTTAGTCTTCCAGTTATTCTTGCCATAATTCATTCTGTAGTTGGAATTTATTTAGTCAATATTTTTATTAATGCATTTCAACAAACAGACATTATTTTACCAGCATTGATGACTGGCTTAGTACTTCTTGTAGTTTATGTAGTATATTTCTACACGACATATGTCGGGTATAAAAATATTGTAAAAAGTAATACTTGATTTTATAATGCTCATTAGGGCTATTACACTTTGTTTCTCAAGATGTAATAGCCTTATATTCTGTATAGGGAGGGAAAAGGCATGAAAAAAATCATTCTGATTGAAGATGATGAAATCATCAGAGAAGAATTACAACATTTTTTTATAAAGTATGGATATGAAGTAAAGGCTCCCACAGATTTTAATCATATTATCGAATATATAGAAAGTGAGAATGCAGACCTTATATTACTAGACATAAATCTTCCTGTGTTCGATGGCTATTATATATGTAGAGAAATACGTAAAACTTCAGATGTTCCAATCTTCATGGTTACAAGCAGAGATAGTGATGTAGATGAACTAATAAGTATGAATTTAGGAGCAGATGATTTTATAACAAAGCCTTATAATACAGAAATACTATTAGCAAGAGTAACAAACATTTTAAGAAGAACAACTGGAGATTTCAAGACGAATCATATCTTAATTTATAGAGATTTTAATTTAAATCTTTCAAATGCAACAGTTACTTATCAAGACAAGTCTGTAGAGTTAACTAAAAATGAAGTTAAAATACTCTCATGTTTAATAAATAATCGCGGAAATATTGTAAAAAGAGATTCACTCATCGAAACTTTATGGAAATCTGATTATTTTGTGGATGATAGCACCTTAACTGTTAATATAAATAGATTAAGAAAAAAGCTTGAAGATATAGGTATAGAAAATCCAATTGCAACAAGAAGAAGCTTAGGGTATATAATGCCATGAATATAGGTGAATTTATTAGAGATAAAATGGTAGTAATACTATTTAATGTACTGGTATTTATTATACTAGCAGGTATATTGCTAACTGCGCATGTTCCGTTCATTATCATATTCTTTGTCTTTTGTATTTGGTTTTTTCCATTGATTTCATATATGGTTATAGAATTTATAAAATGTAAAAATTATTATAATGAGATTAATGGCATATTAGAAAACTTGGAGAAAAAATACTTACTTCCAGAGGTTGTAAAGGAAGCAAACTTTATACATGGGGAAAAGCTTAACGCTATACTGAAAGAAGTAAGTAGAGATATGCATGAAAATGTAAAGTATTATAGAGATACGCAGTTGGATTACAGAGAATATATAGAGACATGGGTGCATGAAATTAAGACACCAATAGCTTCTACAAAGCTTATAATAGAAAATAATCAAAATGAAGTAACGAATAAAATTGACTCTCAAATAGATCGGATTGAGGGGTTTGTAGAACAGGTTCTGTATTATTCTCGAAGTAGTAACGTTTATGAAGACTATATTATCAAGCCAATTAACCTAGATAATATAGTAAGGAATGTAATTAAAAAAAACTATAGGGATTTTATTCATAAGAGAATAAAATTAGATATACAGAATATTGATGAGATTGTATATAGTGATGGGAAATGGGTTGAATTTATTATTAATCAAATAATAGGAAATTCTATTAAGTACTCAAATAACAAAGAACAAATGATACGTATATACTCAATTAAGAAAACTAACTCAGTAATACTAACTATAGAAGATAATGGAGTAGGGATAGTAACTAAAGATATAAATAGAGTATTTGAGAAAGGGTTTACTGGAGAGAATGGCAGGAGATTTAGCAAAAGTACAGGAATGGGCTTGTATCTCTGCGAAAAACTGTGTTCAAAATTAGGATTGAAAATTGGCATTGAATCTGAAGTGAATAAAGGAACTAGCGTTACATTAATATTTCCTTTATCAGGTATGGTAACTTTTGAGTCTTATTTATAAAAGAAATGCTGCCAACCTCCCACTAATTTCATATGAAACTTATAAACAAATGTAAAACGGTATGAAGAGAGTAAAAATTCTCTTCATACCGTTTGTATTATTTAGCCATTGAACATATTGGTATATGTAATTAAAGACTATGCTCTTTATCCATTTCAAACAATATAAAAAAACACCCGCGATTGTTCGAGGGTGTTACTTCGCCTGTTTAAACTCCTACAGTAAAACAGGGTCCGATTATGTTGATACTTTTTATAAATAACATCATTACATTAATTTTCTTTCGGAAGCACAATTCTTTTATACAATTGAACTGTAATGAAGTAATAAATCGAGTAAATCACTACGAAAATAACAATTGGTAACCAAATACGAAAATATGGATCAATCAAAATGGCTCCGAACATGTTCATACCAACTAATACATGAACAATTCCAACAATTGCTGGGACTAAGAACACGAAGAATAACTCCTTATAAATCGATTGTGTTAATAACTCTCGGCGAACACCGATTTTACGAAGCATTTGATAACGCGTACAATCTTTGGATGCACCAGACAAAACTTTAAACATAAGGCAACTTGCCATCATTGCTAAGTACGCAATTCCGACGAAGAAGCCCATGAACATCAATCCACTGAACATGCCATGATAAGAATCATACATTCGATATTTACTCTTTAGTTCTTCAGGTTTCATACTTGTATATTTAGCTAACTGTAATTCGTCAAGTTGTTTCCATTCCTTTAAGTATGATTTAAAATTATCTGTTTTCCCAATAAACACAGTACTTTCTCGACCCTCTATACTATGGTACATGTTTTTGTCTACAATTTTTATTTCATGATCAGGATACATATAATATGGCTGGATTATTTCGAAAGCTTCACTCCATTGTTGCGGTGACTTCTTCACGTTTGCACCAATTGGCAACTCTTCTGAAACTCTCTTTGTTTTCCCAAACTCTGCTCTCTCATTACTATTTTTCAATACTAAAGGACGATTTTTCTCTAAATCCTCTTTTAAATAGTAAATAGACTGACCATCTATTTTGTAATGATATTCAAGCTTCTCTGTAAATAAGATAGTATTCAAAATTTTCTTTTCTTCAGTTGTTGGATTATGAACGACTGAATCGTAAATTTCACTACCATTAACCATTTTTATTACGTTGTTTTTAAATGCCATACCACCAGAAATCCCACCAGCTCCAAGGGCCACTAACATTGCTACCGTGGCAAGCACATTTGCTAGGCTATTCATACGAAAATTTAATTGTGCAAAAGTAAAAGCATTGAGGCCTTTCTCACAACGTTTTTTATTACTCTTTAACTTGTTAATCATGACTGGGAGAAGTGATCCAAATAAAAGGTAAGTACCAAAGGTTGCTGTGGTCAATCCAAGGGCCATTAATCCAAGAGCAGCCATTCCCGCTTGTGGAATATAGATCAGTGATGCATAACCAATACCTAACAAAATTAAACCAAGGAATGCAACTACAACTGTCATTTTTCCTTTTACCGCGACACGTTCTGTTTGTGCATCTGCATGTACAAGTTGTAATACGGAAAAACGTACTAATTTAATACTACTCATAATTGCTGATAGTACAAATAGTGCAAAGAAGAAGATGCACGTAACAGTTATAGATGGAATATAAAATGCTTGATAACCCTCACCAGGAAATTCCAATTGCTTCATTAGTAACTGTCCGATACCTTCTGCAAGTCCTACTCCAACTGTAATTCCAATCGCAAGAGACGCTGCGCCTAATACGATTGTTTCAATAAACATAAGTAGTGTAACTTTATGCTTTTTTGCTCCTAACATCATATACATACCAAACTCTTTTTGGCGAAGAGATACTAAGAAAGAGTTTGCATATAAAATGTAGAAAAATGTTATAATCGCTAACAGAAAGGAACCAATGTGGAATATAGATACAATATCCCGAATAGAAGAGCTAGATTCAAGAAACGTTTTATTTAATGATAGCGTTTGAAACATATAAAAAGTAGAAATAGATACGATAAGACCAACAAGTAAAACAATGTAATCTTGCAACTTACTTTTTAGGCCTGACATAGAAAGCTTAAATAACATGATTGAACTTCCTTCCTTACGCTTTTTGTGTGCCTAAGTTTGCAAGCACGTCTAAAATTTCTTTATAGAATTCTTCACGGGTACCACCGCGATGAATTTCTTTATATAACTCACCATCTTGAATGAATAAAATACGCTGACAGTAACTTGCGCTGTAAGGATCATGCGTAACCATCATAATGGATACACCTTGCTCTTTATTTAAGCTTGTCATGGCATCAAGTAAACTCGTTGCATTTTTAGAATCTAGAGATCCAGTTGGCTCGTCCCCTAAAATAATTGCAGGTTCATGAACTAACGCACGTGCTGCTGCGGAACGCTGCTTTTGTCCACCAGATACTTCAGAAGGATATTTTTGAAGTATAGATGTAATGCCTAACATATCAGCTACTTTTTCTACTTTCTTTCCAATATTACGAGAAGAAACACCTTGAAGTGAAAGTGGGAGTGCGATATTTTCATAGATAGATAAATTCTCTAATAAATTAAAGTCTTGGAAAATGAATCCTAATTTCTGTGAACGAAAATCAGAAAGCTCACCTTGTTTCATTTTCGTTATATCCGTACCTGCTATTTGAACAATGCCGCCCGTTGCTGTGTCTAACGTTGAAATTACATTTAATAATGTTGTTTTACCAGAACCAGAAGGCCCCATAATACCAACAAATTCTCCCTCTTGAATTGAGAATGATACACCTTTTAACGCGTGTGATTGATTCTCACCTTTTTTACCGTACAATTTTTGAATATTTTTTACATCTACAACTGGTTTTATCATATATATCCTCCTACGTTTTTTTATTTCATTACAATAAGCTACTATGTTTGTTTACTACTAACAAAATAGTCATGTTGCATCTACCCTTAAGCTACAATGAAATCTTTCCTTTTATCTTCTTCACTCACCTCATCACTTTGAATACATCCATGATAAACTATGAAAATTAGGAAACACCCCGTAAAATCCTTAAAATTTCTTAAGTTTTTATAAAAAAAGCTTATGGAACCTGTAATTCCATAAGCCATTCTATTTAATTGGATGTTCAACAATAAAGGACATCCAGCCGTCTTTATATTCTGCATGTATATTACCATTATGAAGTTCAACGATCCTTTTGGAGATAGCAAGTCCCAGTCCATTTCCTTGATCATTTTTTCTTGCCTTATCACCCCTGAAAAATCTTTCAAACAATTTATTAGGATCGCTAACAGGCGGCTTCTCGACTTTATTTGATACTTTCAAAATCGCTTTGTTATCTATTAATTCAAGACATACGGATAATTCGGAAGGTTTCATGCTGTACTTTATCGCATTCATAAACAGATTTTCATATACACGTACCATTTTTTCTACATCCATGAAAATAGGTATTGTTTCTTCCGTTATTGATTTTTGAACGTTTAAACTTTCTTTTTCAAATATAGGAATGTATTCTCCAACTATTTGCTCCAACAAACCTGATAGATCAACTTCATTAAAGTTTAACTTAGCATCTATGCCTGATAAACGAGTATATTCAAACAGCTCATCAATTAAATATTTCAGTCTCTGTGACTTTGAATAAGTGGTTTCAAGGTATTCCTGTAATTGTGTGTTACTGTTGTATTGCCCTCTTTTTAATAAATCTATATAGCCAATAATAGATGTTAACGGTGTGCGTAAGTCATGAGATACATTGGTGATAAGTTCATTTTTTGTACGTTCTAATCGTCTTTCTTGTTCAAATGTATTTTCCAATTCCTTGGACATATGGTTGATATTTTGAGCAAGTTGGGTCAATTCGTCCTTCCCCTTAATCCCAATGGTCAAACCCAGTTTTCCATTTGCAATATCATTCACATTATCCGAAATGAGCTTCAAATATACTATTTTCTTTCGAACCAATATTAAAAAAATTATTATAAAGTTAAAGATTGCGAACGCGAATAAGAACAACAATGCCAAATTGGCTTCAAACATACCAAATTCTTCGTGTTCTTTAAATAATGGTTCTATGACGAATAGAAAAATGAGGATTGTAAAACTAAATGAAATAAAAAAACTAGCTGCTACAGCACCAAGAAGTTTTATAATGATCTTACTTCTAAAACTAACTCTCTTCATATTTTATATCCAATTCCCCAAACAGTTTTAATATAAATGGGATGTTTAGAATCCTCTTCAATTTTGTCTCTTATTTTTGTAATATGCACCATGACGGTATTATCTGATTTATAAAAAACCTCTTTCCAAACGGCTTCATATATTTTTGCAACGCTCAGGACAACCCCTTTGTTACGGACAAGTAGTTCGAGAATATCAAACTCTTTTGGAGTTAGCCTTGTTTCTTTTCCCCTTACCCATACTTGACGAGTATCTGTATTCACGGTTAAGTCACCAATTTCTAGAATGCTTTTATTATGTTCTATTGACGTATTGTATTTTTTAAACCTTCTTAATTGGGATTTTACCCTAGCGATTAATTCCAATGGGTTAAACGGCTTTGATAAATAATCATCAGCACCAGAGGCCAGTCCCTGAATTTTGTCTATATCCTCAGATTTTGCAGATAGCATAATGATAGGCATATTGCGATCTTCCCTAATCTTCATACAAGCTTCAATACCATCCATATTCGGCATCATAATATCTAAAATAATAAGATCAAATTCCTTTACTTCTAACAATTGTAAAGCTTCCAAAGCATCTTCTGCTTTTTGAGTTTTTAGGCCTTCATTTTCCAGGTATACAGAGATAAGATTTCTAATCTCTTTATCATCATCAACAATAAGAATGTTTGACTCCATTTTATTCCTCCACATGTTTTCTCATATTGAACATTTAAAGACAATTGCAGGTGAGACATGTCTATCGTCTCTTTATTGTAAATCTAACAGCGAAAAACAAGAAACAACATACTGAATATAGTGATACTGTTCACCTTAATAAAATGTTCATTATATAGGGCCAAACTATATACAATTCATTAGACTCCATCTACTTTTAATTAACTTTCCTTTGAATACACCTGTGCTTGGCCCATTTTTGACAATGTTTATTTTCTTCAATTTAGTTCCTTCAATTCATTTGTCTCCAAGAAATCTAGAACTTGGAAGGGCTGGAACGACTAATTTTTTGTTCACTGTATACAGAAATTAGAAAGCGAATCGTATTCATAATTAATCACACCTCATCTTTGCATTCATAATCATACTCTAGAGTCCAAACATTAAGAAATAGGGGCAAAAGTTCTTAAGAATTCTTAAGGTTTTTACAGCAGGCTGTCATCAGTATAAATGTTCGTTCTTAAATATTGACTATTACTTTCTCGATGTAATGATAGTTATTAAAAACAACTTTAATATAGTAAAGTATTTAATATAACTTTCAATAATCCAAGAGTAAGGTCATACGTCATTAAATAGGTATTATACTATAAGAATCTAGAGTGATTTATAAAAAAATAATAGGGCATGCATTAGAAATTATCGGTAAAGAAATTCGTGAAGTAAAAGATTTTAAAATAGCTCAAAAAGGGACTGGTGCAAATTTTCTTAATAGGGGTCACCATACATGCGCATCAACTTAAGGATACATGCAAGATTTTATGCAAAAAATCGGGGGACATAGGGAACTATGGGGAAGCCGGAAGACGCACCAGGATAGGAATGTATAAAAAGATGCATAGAATCATAGAAAAAGGTGAATCCCTTGTGAGAGTAAGGGGATGCCTTTGTCCTTGCTACCAATAATGATGCGTTATGTTAACCGAGTATGTATAGGATATACATCAAAAAATGTACGATTTATTCTAATTCTTTCGCGATAGAATGTAATGAATCCATATTTTCACAAAATATAAGAGGGGAGAAAACTTTTGTATAAAAAACTTAGAAAACATCTTATATTAGGTTTCCTAACCCTTATCATTAGTGGATGTTCAATTTCAAAAGGATACGACACACAGCAAGAAGCATTAAAACAAGGATTAAAACCAACAAGTAATACAGAAATAGATAAATATCATGCTTTAGGACGTATTATAAAGATAGATGAAAAAATAGCTTTTTTCGTTACACCTGATAATTATATTTCAATAGCAGATTTAGAAATGAAAAACGGAAAATGGACTGTTAGTGGGACAGCCGGAGGAGAAAATGTAAGTGAGTTAGAAGTACAAGATTCTGGTATATCACCTACGCTTGTAGTTTCAAATGGAAAAGTTATTTTTGGTTATTTTAAAAATCCATCCATTAGCAAAATATCTTATGAATCTGCTTCGGAACATATAATAAATTTAGATAAATACTTACCTAGTGAATCAAAGTATAAAGGATGGAGTTTATGGTACATAATCCTTCCTAATAAATTAGACGATGGCCCAGAATCATTAGATTTTATTAAGACTGCTTTAAAGTTTAAAGATATAAACGGAACTATTATAAAATATGGCTCAGTTAACGTTTAATGTTGATTTTCATGTTAAGATTGAAGTATGTAACAACATGTCGTTACAAAAAGAACGGAGGAGATACGGTGAAAATGCATCTTCAAGAAAGTTTACATGTTCAGTTGAAAAATGCAATTCGTTGTCACTATAATGAACTTACATCTAGGTGTGGCAATGATACAATATATGGATACTCCCTAATGACGGACGACTGTTTCAGTAGCATTGGACCAGTAGCTAATAAAGAAAGACTGATTAAGGTGAATAAATCAGACCCTTTATACAACTATTATAGATATGGGGCTGTTGAGTGGAGTGAGTGGGACGATTTCGGAATGTTTGATGAAGTGAATAAAACTATTAAAAGATACCATGAAACCGTCGAAGAAGACTTTGATTCGCTAATAGATACATTGCTGAATGAATTATTAAAAGTGTTAATGGAACTTGAGTCAGAAGGATTGTTTGGTGACAGAAACGATAACCGATTTATTGACATTTGTGTAACTGATTCATCAAACGAAATCATGCTTAAATCAGCTAGACTGCTTAATACATTAAAGGTATATGAAGAATACGCTTCAGAATTTGAATAAGAATGAATATAAGTAAAACTGCTCTTTATAAGAAGCGGTTTTTTTTGAAAGTCAACAATTAATATTAACAGAGCCTAAAATATAAAAACTGATCATCTAAAAACAACTTCTGATAACGAAAATTATGTAAATACGAAACCCCTTCAGCAAGTAAACTGAAGGGGTTTTTTCTAGATACATTGAATACCGATAAGTGGGGTTATGTAAATTTTTAATATGGTTTTTAATCCTCGGACAGGATTAAAATTGTTAAATAAAAATTACTTATACAAACTAATCCCTTATCTATTATAGATAAGGGATTAGTTTAATTTTGTTGTATGGTATAAACAAAATTGAGTGTCATAATATATGGTAACATGAATATTTATGTTTTTTTAAATTTTATTTATTCTAAATAAACAAAAAAACTAGTATGATACTAGTTTTTTTGTTTGTAGATCCATATTTAAGTAGTAGGGTACTACATATAAATCCATACAATATTAGAAGTAAAAGGATACCAACCTTTGTACAGATTAATTATAGCATAAATTTTCAGAAAAAATATATTTATTAGTTGGTTATTTATTCCTTGTTTTATCGTGTTTTGAATGTATACTTCCGTCATTGGTTTTGGGGAAAATGAGTAAGTTGTAATGAAGTTAATAAAACCAAAGGTTTGAATGTAAACTAAAATTCAAAAGTTTACTTTCGAATTTTGAGATAAATTTATATTAAGATGTACGAAAATTAATTTGAACAAACTTTATTCTAAAACAACAAAAGGAGCAAAAAATATTACTCCTTTTCATTTGAATTCCACATGGAATTTAGTATCAATTATTCCAAAAGCAACTTTACATGGAAACGGGCTTTTTCCTGCTGAAGCAGAACACATACATGAAAGTACCCAATATTCAAGTTCTAAAGGTAAGCGATATATTTGAATACTACCATCGCTGTTTTTTACTGTTAAAATCGGTGTATTTACCCTATTTGTAGCGAAACCGTCCGTTGTTATCATTCCTACTGCATCATTAATATGAAAACCAGCGCTTAAAATTTCATAAAGCTTTCCATCTTCCTCATTGATAATCATAGGTATACTTAAATAGGGATAGTTATTTATATCATTATGAATAAAAGTTCTTGCTGTATTCTTTCTTATCGGATTCTCTTGCATTTTATACACTCCTTTATAACTATTCAAACCTAATCACTTAAATCGATTCTATTTTACGTCTATTATATTAGAAAATCGCAGTGTCATCTTATTATAAAAAGCATCGGTACATATGACAGCACTATTTTGCTGGTCAATACCAACAACAGTCATATAGTTAGAGAGTAAATAACCATCTTCATAATATGTAATTAGTATTTCTTCTTCAGATAATAAGGAACAAAGCAACATGTTCTCAATCAGTTCTTTTTCTTCAGTGGTTAAGATCGGCCGAGTTACTTTGTTTTTCTCCTTAATGATTTCACGAATACCAGCAAACTGTTCAGGCATTGCTGCGAATGGAGTCCATTTGACCATTCCTCTTCCTTTTGGCATATTGACGTTATTCATGCTTTGTGTCCCCCTAATAGTGTGTTTCTGTGTCTAGCTGTAGCGCTATGCGTGTAGGAAATCCCTCGTAAAATACTGTTCTTCCCAAATTTTGTGCGTATTTCATCCATTACTTTTGTTAACTTCATTTCTTGTTCTCGTTTCGTGAGATTATCAAAAAGAGAAATTTGTTCTTCTCCTTCTTGAAGTAGGTTTGTTAAGGATATGTTTATGCTGCGAATGGGTTCGCCAGTATATTGTTGATGTAAAAAGTATGTACAGATATGATAAATATCCATCGTTAGATTTGTTGGGCGGTTTAAAGTATGTGTTTTTCTAATGCCACCTGTATAACTCTTGCTATAACCGACAGAAAAATGGATGGTTTGAGCAAGTTTGTTTTGTCTTCTAAGCCGATAACAAACTTCTTCAATATGTTCCAGTAGAATAATCGGAAATTCTTCTATTGTGTAGTCACGCATTAGAATTTGGCTTTTTCCAATAGAAGTTGTGGCAGGAACATATTTTTCTGAAATGCGACTAAAGTCAATTCCGTGGCTATGTAAGTGTAATTCTTCTCCAATCTTGCCGAAGCTCTGTTTTAAGTATTTAAGGGGATAATTGGCTAAATCTCCAATAGAGTGTATTCCCTTTCGTTTTAACTTTTCTTCTGTTTTATATGATATGCCCCAAAATTTATTAAGTGGTCGTATGCTCCATAGTTTTGCAGGTACATCCTCGTACTTCCAAAAAGCAATCCCGTCTTTGTTCTTCTTAGCTTCAATGTCTAAAGCAACCTTACTCATTAATGGGTTAGGAGCAATCCCGATTGTACATTCAATTCGTGTATGGTCATATATTTCATGTTTAAACCGCATGGCGAATTCGTGTGGATCTTGAGCGAATAAATGGATACTATCTGTAATGTCCATGAAAAATTCGTCAATGCTGTATTGGTGAAAATCCTCACTAGGAACGTATTGTAAAGCTAATTTTGTTATATAGTTGGAACATTTTATATAGGTGCTCATAATTGGATTTACCACAAGAATGTCTTTTCTACGAGGAATCTCGTATAGCCTTGCCATCTTCTTTACACCCAATGCTTTTAATGGTGGAGTTGCAGCTAGAACGATTGAACCATTTCTATTCACATCACCTACTACGGCTAATTTTGTATGCATTGGGTCTAATCCCATTTTGATGCAACTTACTGAGGCGTAAAAGCTTCGTAAATCAACACATAAGATGATTCTATTCGGTAGGATTGAATAGTCATACACTGTGATTCCTCCCCTCTATTAAAGAACGTCTGTTCTTATTATACACGAACTTATGTTCTTTTATGAAGGGGATTTGAAATATAATGTAAAAATGAAATAAAGAATGTTGCAACTATTATATGTTCCCTTTATTAGCAGCCGATTTTTAGCTATAGCGCTATGAGGATATGTTTATTTCCGACAAAACCTTGCAAAGACTGTGCGAGCTTCGTCGATGGATTTTAAGAGGTATTAGCCCTTGGATATGGAATTTTCCTTATAGGAGGTGGCATAGCGCTATGTCAGAAACTGAGATAGTATATACCAGCAATGAAGTCTATAGTCGTTTGGGGGTAAGTGGCAGCACACTTAGAAAGTATTCGGATGTCCTTGAACGTGAAGGGTATGATGTAAGAAAGAATAGTCGGGGGAGAAGGGAATATACAGAGTTTGATGTTGTACTTATTGAACAGTTAGTAGAGTTGAGTAAGCAAGATGGCATGACTTTAGAAAAAGCTGCGAAAATGATTGCAAAGCAGTTTGGAATCCATAATAAGAAAGAGGAATCCCAGGGGGCAGATCCAGTTCCTTATCAAATGCAGTATCAATTCCAGCAACAATATAGCGCTATGATAGATGAGATTAATAAGGTGCAGCAAGCTAACCTTTTAGAAATGGAAAAGAGACTAGGTGATCGTATAGAGCAAAAGAACAAATTAATCGAAGAAGATATTAAAGAAAGAAATAAATTAATAAAGGAAGACATGAAAGATCGGAAGGAACGTGAAGAAAAGATAGAAAAGAGGTTAGAGCTAAGGGATGATAATCTTATGAAGATGGTCAGGGAGATTCAAGATGCAAAACGTACTATTGTATCAGCCCAGGAAGAAATAGCGGCAGCTAGGTTGAAAAAGAAGTCTTGGTGGAAGTTTTGGGGTGATTTATAATTTTATATTTTTATAAAATTATAATGGGATTCAGCCGAGATTTTTCCGTAGAATAAGGAACCCATAAAGGATTCCTTTTACATTATGCCGTTCTATAATCGTTGTTTTTAAGCTTCTTTCTAGTATCCCTAAATGCCAGGATTATTATTATCATACATATTAATTTAAGCCAGCAAAACTCCTGGTGGAACATTAGTCCTGAGAAGAATTCATAAGCATATAAGGAACCAATGACAAGGAACAGCCAGAGCATAAATTTCAAATCTTTTAAATGAAACTTATAATTATGAATCTTTTTCTACATATGTATACACTCCTAGTCTGTTGAAGTTCTATAATTCTTATTGATGATATCTCGCATGTTTGCGATAAAGAATAGAAGGAATATGATGCCTATGATGCCGCTAACCCAATAATATGTACCTCCAGTTGTGAATTTATCATAGAAGGAGTAGGCGTTCGAGATTACAGATTTTTCGAACGGGAAAGCCCACTACGGTGCGATAGCACCCCGCTTTAGGGGTGGGATGATAGTGCCACTGAAAACCGTCAGGTTCGTGGTACTTTAAGTATACAAAAGTGTTTTCTCATTTTTGTATACTTTCCTGTTGCAGTTTGTTATATAAACTGATACATTTGATATATGAATGAATATAGAAGAACAAATACAACCGTATCCTTAGTTAACTATCATTTTGTGTTTTGTCCTCGATATAGGAGGAAAATATTCCTTCGTACAGATGTAGAAGAGCGCTTTAAAGAGTTGGTACAAGAAATATGCGACGAATTAGAAATTGTCATTGTCGCTTTAGAGTGTGACAAAGACCATACACATATGTTTTTAAACACACTGCCAACATTTAGTCCTGCTGATCTTATGGCAAAAATCAAAGGAGTGACTTCAAAAAAATTGAGAGAGGAATTTCCTCACCTTAAACATTTGCCGAGTTTATGGACACGTAGCTATTTTGTATCTACCGCAGGAAATGTATCGAGTGCGACTATTAAACGATATGTGGAACAACAAAAGACAAGGGGCTGAGAAAGGTGCAAATTAAATGTAGTAATTGCGGATTTGAACAATTTATGAAAGACCATAAATTTAACAGAGAATATAAAGATGATTACAATAAAGCCTTGTTTGTTCTGTGTGAGAGAAATACTTGTGATACTTCCCAAATTAAAATTCCGAATGGTTATATCAGAGAAATGATGTGGCTTGGTTCGTGGTCAATTGTGAGAGATATAACTTTAGACGAATACAAAAGTCTTAAAAGAGCCAGATTTCTTAAGGATTTAGGTGAAGAAAAATGTACCAAACTGTAACAGTAAAAATCAAGCTACTTCCTACAAAAGAACAGGCTTCCATCTTAAATGCTATGGGAAAAGAATATATCTCTACAATCAACGCACTTGTATCTGAAATGGTTGCCGAAAAGAAAACAACTAAAAAGACTACAAAAGATGTTCCTGTAAACCTTCCAAGTGCAGTGAAAAATCAAACTATCAAAGATGCTAAGAGTGTGTTTCAAAAAGTAAAGAAGGCAAAATATAAAATAATACCAGTATTAAAGAAACCCATTTGTGTGTGGAACAATCAAAACTATTCGTTTGATTTCACCTATATCCGTCTACCTTTAATGATAGATGGAAAAACAAAGAAAGTGTCTGTTCGTGCCTTATCGATTGATAAACACAACCGTAATTTTGATGTGTTAAAACACAAATTAGGCACGCTTCGCATCACGAAAAAATCAAACAAATGGATTGCCCAAATTTCTGTCACCATTCCTACCACTGAAAAAATAGGAACAAAAATTATGGGTGTAGACTTAGGATTGAAAGTTCCTGCTGTGGCAGTGACGGATGATGAAAAAACTCGATTCTTTGGTAATGGCAGACAAAACAAATATGTCAGACGTATGTTTAAATCAAAACGTAAGAAATTGGGTGAATCGAAGAAATTGAATGCGATTCGTAATTTTGATGATAAAGAACAGCGATATATGAAAGACCAAGACCATAAAATAAGTCGTGCAATTATAAATTTTGCTACAGAAAATAAGATTTCTGTCATTCGCTTAGAACAATTGGCGAACATTAGACAGACGACAAGAACAAGTCGTAAAAACGAAAAGAATTTGCATACTTGGTCATTTTATCGTCTATCTCAATTCATTGAATACAAAGCGAATTTAGAAGGTATTAAAGTTGAGTTTGTAAATCCTGCATACACAAGTCAAACATGTCCAAACTGTTCTAAAAAGAACAAGGCACAAGACAGAAAATACAAGTGTAAGTGCGGATTTGAAAAACATCGTGATTTAGTCGGTGCTATGAATATTCGATATGCACCTGTGATTGATGGTAATAGTCAATCAGCCTAAGATGCTATATGCACTGTCTTAGGAGGGGCAATGAGATGCCCTCATCTTGAAGGCTGTTCAAAACAGAAATGGACTGCGAACGTTTAGTCATTCAAGAATCCCACCCGTCACACCGTTAGGAGTAGGGCTTGCGGCTTTAGCCGTGGGGGTCTCAAAAGAATTGCTGAGCATATAGTAGAAATTACTAATGAACCGAAACTTCTCATGATGGTCACCTCAATTCTAAAAGTTATGACTTTAAATATAATTATATATATATATAAAGATCCACAAAGGAATTACGGTATAGTGTCGAAAAAATAAGAATTATGAGATTTTTTGTTGATTTATGTCGTTTTTAATGCTATACTCATAACAACAAAGAAAGAGAAAACAAAAACCCTTATCTAGTAAGAAATCAGAATTTTTAGTTTTCTCGGATCATTTTACTTCTTGTGCCGTAGAAGTTTGTGCATTTTTTTCCACTCTTTCTTTGTTTTACCCTATAAAAGAAAACAACCTGTTTTTATACAGGTTGTTTTCTTTTGTGAAAATTTAATTTGTTGTTTTTATAACGGTTGGGATCACTCTTTTAAAATTAAGAGGTTCTTTTTTTGATGTTGATTATTTTTGTTCTAAAATACGTTCAACCTCATCTATTCCTAATTTACTGGCTTTAGCAATCGTTTCAAGTGGTACACCAAGTTCATGCATACCTTTAATCATCTGTATTTTTCCTTGCTGAACCCCTTCTTGAATTCCTTCTTTTTTCCCCTCATTACGAGCATGAGCAAACTTTGCAGCCTCATCCATTAAGGCCTTTTCTCTTGCTTCATATGCTTGACGGAAAGAAGAATCTTGACTCATACGTTCCCACTTATTCATTGCTTTTTGTAAAATCGGATCTTGGTTCATGGCAATGTCCTCCAATGTTTGTGTGAGATACTCATCTTCATTCGCTGGTAATAATAATAACCAACGAACAAACGAATCTTCCCACGGATTAACTTTCTCTTCGCGCCATTGCTGTAGTAACTTTGGAATCTCTACAATATGAACTTCGATATCGTCACTTAATAACTTTTGTTGTTGCTGATTCCAAAGGATTCCTGTTGTATGAAACGCTTCATATTCTGGAAACATCACAAAGTTTAACAAGTTTATGGTAATTGTTTTATGAAGTGAGCTATAAGGCATTCCTTTTTGCAATTGAGAGGTGTATAACCTTCCCCAATAATATAAGCTTCGTTTGATCATATCGTGATTGTTATTCAATTGTATTTCTACATTTACCTTTGTTCCTGTATTTAATGTAGCCGAAATATCTAAAATTGATAATTTATCTTCTTCATATTCTCGATGCAAATGTGGATCTTCTAATTGTAGGGTAACAATAGGTGATTCTAAAGAATCTTTTAATATGGCATTTAAAAAGGCAACTAAAATATCTTCATTCCCATTTGTGCCAAATAACTGCTTAAATGCAAAATCGATACGTAAATTTACTAATGAATTGGACATGGTTTTCCTCTTCCTGTTTCAGACTATATCTTTAGCTTTATTGTACATAAAACTAAAGTCAATATGCAAACAATCCCCTAGGACTTATATAGGGATATAAGTCCTTCTCTTAAAGGAATACATTTGGAACAGAGAGATTAAGTGAAAAGAAATAAAGGTACACTTAAAAGGTTTAATTTTCCGAAAATAAATATTTACAAAAATATTTATTTGAATTAAAATACGAATTACAAAGATTCGACATTATACGACAAAATGATATTATTTTTCGGAATATTAAAACAACTAAAAGTGCGGTATCTATATGAATCTATTTCGAAAAAAATCTATTTCAGCATTATTAGCACAGTCAGAACAAAAAGGAGCACCTTTAAAAAAAGAACTCGGTGCATTTGATCTTACTATGCTCGGGATCGGCGCTATCATCGGAACTGGGATTTTCGTTCTTACCGGTGTTGCCGCAGTAGAACACGCAGGACCCGCACTTGTTTTGTCGTTTATTTTATCCGGTTTAGCCTGTGTATTTGCAGCCTTATGTTATTCAGAATTTGCATCAACTGTACCGGTATCCGGTAGTGCGTACACTTATAGCTATGCAACATTTGGAGAATTAATCGCTTGGATTTTAGGTTGGGATTTAATTTTAGAATATGGATTAGCTTCCTCAGCTGTTGCATCTGGTTGGTCAGGGTATTTACAAGGTCTATTAAGTGGATTTGGGATTACATTACCTACGGCTTTAACAAGCGCATATAATCCTGAAGCGGGAACATATGTAGACTTACCAGCAATCTGTATCATTTTTCTAATGACGTTGTTATTAACAAGAGGAGCAAAAAAATCAGCGCGTTTTAACGCTATCATGGTAGCTATCAAACTTTTTGTTGTCTTACTATTTATCGGCGTTGGTGCTTTCTATGTAAAGCCTGAAAACTGGACACCCTTTATGCCTTTCGGCTTCTCTGGCGTAACAACTGGGGCTGCAACTGTATTCTTTGCTTACATCGGATTTGATGCTGTATCAACAGCTGCTGAAGAAGTCAAAAATCCACAGCGTAACATGCCAATCGGCATTATTGCTTCTTTAACAATTTGTACGATTCTATATATCGTTGTTTCATTAGTTTTAACGAATTTACCGAAAGAATTCTCCTTCCTCAAGCGTGTGAAGGGCGATAGCCCAACGGTAAGTGGGAGATGAATTTCGGTTTGGCATAGCCAAAAACTTTTGATAAACTAGCTATATGAAGTTCTTTGATAACTTGATATATGAGGTTGCAGGAAGAAAATAGAGTGCGAAAACCAAGCCATTCGGTTCCTGTGTAAAATATCAACCGTACCAAAAGAGCGTCCAAGCGTTGGACATCTAGGGGTGGAACACCCCGAAGCAACGCTCAGGGAGATGAAAGGTTACTTTCGTCGTGGAACTGAGAAGCTCCCACTTCAAGCTTAGATAAGTGGCGGGTAGTTCACCTGGGATTGTACCTTATGATCAGTTAGGTGTGAAAAACCCTGTTGCATTTGCACTACAATACATTCAACAAGATTGGGTTGCGGGTTTCATTTCTTTAGGGGCGATTACTGGAATTACAACGGTATTACTTGTTATGTTATATGGACAAACACGATTATTTTACGCAATTAGCCGCGATGTCTTACTACCAAAAGCACTTTCTCGCGTAAATAAAAAAACAAAAACACCTGTTATCAATAGTTGGATTACTGCCACTAAGGTTGCTTTCTTTGCTGGTTTTGTTCCTTTAAGTAAACTAGCAGAATTAACAAATATCGGTACATTATTCGCATTCATCGTTGTATCAATTGGAGTAATTATTTTACGCAAAAAACAACCAGAATTACCGCGTGCTTTTAAAGTACCTTTGGTACCATGGATTCCTGCTTTAGCTGTTCTATTCTGTGGATACTTAGCATTACAACTCCCAGCAACAACATGGATTGGCTTTGCAATATGGCTTGTAATTGGACTTGTTGTCTACTTCAGTTACGGTTACAAAAATAGTACTCTACAAAAGGAACAAAAAGAAGACGTAGCATAATGAAAAAGCTGTTGTCCCATTAGGACAGCAGCTTTTTTCCGTTCTGGTACAAAAAATAATATCATTGTGGATACTGAAATTATGGTTCTGGTGCAAATATAGGAAGAGGAATATGGATAGTAAATTCATAACGGAATTATATTTTATGCTATAAGGGGTCACCATACATGCTCATCAACCTAACAGAGCAGGTTACCCCCAAAACGAAAAAAATGAACTTTGTTGCTATAAAATGCACAAAATTTTCGTTTTGGGGGCACTTCAAAATCTTAGCTTGATGGTGATGTGATGCTACCCCTTGAATATAAGTTTCCTATTCTTTCTTAAATAGGTGTCTTTTCATAAAAAAACCTTCACATGTAGTATGTAAGGAGATTATCTCGTGGGTTATTTACAAATTGTAGGTGGGGAATATTTGACGCTTACATTAATTTAGTTAAAAAGGATAAATGGTAGAATAGTAAAAATTCACCTCAATTTATGTTAGAGTTTAAGAGACAGATATTGTTAATAATCTATGGTGATATTGATTAAATCGAAGGAAGGTTTAGATATTGGATATGGAAGAATATAATTTAGTTAATCGAAATAATTATATTAAACCTAATTATAAAATAGATGATAAAGAAGTTTCTTTTGACATTTATGTTAGCCCTGATAAAGAAGTGTGTATTTTAGGCAGATTGGATAACAATTATATTTGTTGGGCTTCGATTACTCATCTCGATGTAAGTGAATTGAATGTTGCTATTTTTGATTATATATTGAATCGTAAACCTGTTATGATTTCAAATGGCTATAACGTATTAGGATTTCGTTATGAAGAAGTAATAAAATGGCATAAATTCCGTATTTCCAAAACATTGTATAGGGATGGTAGATATCGTTACTACTCTCAAGCCAGTCTTTCTTATTTAGGAGATGACGAAAAATCTCTTTCTAAATATATGTCAGGGGAAATAAACAATTTTTATTATTCGGAGTTAGCAAAATGTAACTATCGTTTGATAGATAACAATTACATTAAAATATTGGAATGCTATAAAAATCTTTTAACACAAGAGGAAAATTATGAATATTATTATGAAATGAAACCTCTTATTTCCATATTAGAAAGTGAAGGTTATCTAAAATTATGTCCGAATAAGGAAATCAGAAATATATATTGGGATTGTATGAAGGAATGTTCTAACTTATATAACCGATATATGTCATCAGTTCGATAATTTATAATAAAGGGGTAGCACCACATCGTCATCAACCTAATATTTTGGAATACCTCCAAAAAAATTCACCTCAGATACAACAAGAGAGCCTTACCTCTGTAGGAAAGACTCCACTAGTATAGCTGTATATATTTACATAACAATTAAGAAACTACAAACATATAACATCAAATAGAAGAAACCTAACATTCCGCCTATAGCTAATACCTGTTTAACCCAGCTCTTGAGTTTCAGATTACTATCAATCACTCGCATTCTTTCCATATATCGTTTCCTCCTATTAAGGAGAACCCTTAAAGACTCTCACCTCGCTATGATACCATTAAGGAATGACTAATAGAGGTCTAAT
>NZ_MAOG01000152.1:0-4274 GCF_001884205.1 Bacillus sp. NH11B
TACAATTTAGATAGAAAGAATATCGTTTTTTTCATTTTGGGGGTGTTTTTATTTGTTAGCTTGATGGTGATGGGGTACCGCCAACCAAATGACATAAAACCCACGCTAATACATTTTTTGGAAGGATAAACCTTGATTTTTCTGCGCTAAGGGTAAAATGAAATTCAGCCGAATAACATATTTTTATTTTATAAGGATCTAGATAAAGAAAGAGAACATAAATTAAATTATGTTCTCTTTCTCTCTTATTCATATTGAAAATATTAAATTAAATTCAACCTAGCTACCTTGCTAGCTAAAAAAACTCACTATAATAGATATCCCTACTTATATATTAAGCATATACAGTAAAATACCATATTCTTATCTCTTTTTTTCAGGAAGAACAATTCCTTTATACAATTGAACTGTAATAAAGTAATAGATTGAATAGATAATTACGAATATTAAGATTGGTAACCAAATACGGAAATATGGATCAATTAAAATAAAACCAAAAATTTTCATACCTAATAACACGTGAGCCATACCTACTATTCCTGGGAATAAAAACACTAAAAATAGCTCTTTGTAAATAGATTTTGTTAATAGCTCATGACGAACCCCAATTTTACGAAGCATTTCATAGCGTACAATATCTTTTGATGCACCGGAAAGAATCTTAAACATTAAGCAACTTGCCATCATCGCAAGGAAAGCAATACCTAAAAAGAATCCCATAAATACTGTGCCACTGGCGCTGGCGTAAATTGTATTATATATTTGATATTTACTGAAGATATCTTCAGCTGTGACATGTTTATATTTAACTAGCTGCAACTCGTCAATTTTTTTCCATTTGTCTAAATGTTTTACAAAATCATCCGTTTTTCCAATCACAACGGTGTTTTCTTTTTCTTGAATTCCATCATACATTTTTTGATTTACTATTTTTTTTACTTTTTCCATGTAATTTAAATAGGTTGGTTGAAGAGACCCTAAAGCGTCATCCCACTTTTCTGGGATAATATTTGTGTTCTCCCTATTCTCCTCACCATATTTTGAAATTGCTCCTACAGGAAGATTTTCAGAAACTCGTTTTACTTTTCCTCTATCCTTTTTTTCTATTCCAGCTTGTACAAGCGGACGATTTTTCTCTAAATCTTCTTTCAAGTAATAAATATACTTCTCATCCACTTTATAGCGATATTCATTTTTTTCTTTAAATGTAATACCATCTAAAATGTTCTTTTCTTCTTCTGTTGGATTATGAAGAACTGTATCGTATATTTCAATTTGATCAGTCGATTTCATTACGTTATTTTTGAAAGCCATTCCACCTGAAATTGCTCCTGCGCCAAGTGCTACTAACATAGCTACTGTTGCGAGTACTTTTGTCAAACTATTAATACGAAAGTTTAATTGTGCAAATGTAAAAGCATTAAGGCCTTTCTCACTACGCTTTTTATTACTCTTTAATTTTTGAATAATAAGCGGAAGTACAGAAGTAAATAACATATATGTTCCCGCTGTAGTGGTAAGCATCGCAATCATAGGACCCTGTTCTTTTAACTTATTCATATAAATCATGGAAGCATATCCAATTCCTAATAAAATAATGGCTAAAAATGAAACAATCCCAGTCCACTTCCCTTTAATCATTGTACGTTCTGCTGAAGCATCTGCATGTACAAGTTGTAGAACGGAGATACGTGATAATTTCACACTATTCATAATGGCAGATAACACAAATAATACCAAGAAGAACATACAAGTAACTAGCATCGATGGGACATAAAGCCCTTGGTAACCACTCGCCGTAAAATCCAGTTGCTTCATAAGGAGTTTACCAATTCCCTGTGAAAGCCCTATACCTACTATAATTCCAATTACTAAGGATACTGCCCCAATCATAATTGTTTCCAGAAACATAAGTAATGTCACCTTATGTTTTTTTGCACCTAACATCATATACATCCCAAATTCTTTTTGACGAAGAGACATCAAAAAAGAATTTGCATATAGAACATAAAAGAAAGTAATGATTCCAAGCAAGCATGTTCCCACTTGGAACACCATACTAATTGAGCGAATAGTAGAATTCGCTTCGATAAATGCTTTATTTAATGCTAGCGTTTGAAACATATAAAAAATTGAAATTGACATAACAAGACCAACTAGTAAGACAATATAATCACTTAGCTTACTTTTTAGTCCTGACATAGAAAGTTTAAATACCATGGTGGTTGTCCTTCCTTATCCTTTTTGTGTACCTAAATCCGCTAGTACATCTAAAATTTCTTTATAAAACGATTCACGTGTACCACTACGATGAATTTCTTTATATAGCTCACCATCTTGGATGAACAAAATACGCTGGCAATAACTTGCACTATATGGATCATGGGTAACCATCATAATCGAAACATATTGTTTTTCATTTAAATTTTTCATTGCTTCTAACAGGCTTGTTGCATTTTTTGAATCCAATGCCCCTGTTGGCTCGTCCCCTAAAACAATTGCTGGTTCATGTACAAGCGCTCGTGCTGCCGCAGAACGTTGTTTTTGTCCACCAGATACCTCAGATGGATATTTTTGAAGTATTTCTGAAATCCCTAACATATTGGCTACTTTTTTTACTTTTGAACCAATCTTACGCGATGGGACGCCTTGAAGTGAAAGTGGAAGAGCGATATTTTCATGAATAGATAGATTTTCTAATAAGTTAAAATCTTGGAAGATAAAACCTAATTTTTGAGAACGGAAATCTGAAAGTTCTCCTTGTTTCATTTTAGTGATATCGATACCAGCAATTTCAACAATACCTCCAGTTGCAGAATCTAATGTTGAAATTACATTTAATAATGTTGTTTTTCCCGAACCGGACGGTCCCATGATTCCAACAAATTCTCCTTCTTGAATTGAGAAGGATACATCTTTTAAAGCGTGGGACTGATTTTCACCTTTTTTACCGTACACTTTTTGAACATTTTTTACATTTACAACTGAGTTGTTCATCATATTTCCTACCTTTTCTTTAATTTGAAACAATCACATTTATTATTTAAGTTTTTCTTTTGCTTTCTCAGGAACTTCTTTTTCCTGCACTTTCTCAAATTCGTAAACATACTTTCCTTTTACATGAACCTTTAAATAAGAATCTGAATAACCATCTTTTTTAGAAACCCCTAATTTAACGGTATTTTCATTACCTGATGTATCCACTCCGTTTAACTCGTAAAAATATCTCCTACCGTTGTGTTTAGGATCAGGTTTTGCTTCCCCTTTTGTAAGAACGTACACATCTTTTTCTTTCACTAACGGATTAAATCTATCTACTGTTTCTCCTCCTATATAAGTCAATAATCCACCTCCTACAACTACTAATCCTGAAACAGCAATCCATGCTTTTTTCATCTATCTTTTCCTCTTTTCTTATTTAATTAGATGTCATCTTATTCATTCTTTGGAATTTAAATCAGAATGAATATACTCTTTAACACATTTCTAAGTATAAAGAGCATTTCTTAATAAAAAGTGAGAGAGCTTCTTAAGATTTTCTTAACAAAAAGGTACACATTTTATAAAAAAAGAACCCTTTTTGTAAGAGTTCCTTTTGGTCAGGCAAGCATATATTTCAGATTAATACATATATCCGAAATGTACATATAGTTACACACAACTATCAAACATAAAGATGACACCTGTTAATAATACCCGTCCCCCTGCACTTTTTAACACCTTCACAGGAGTCGCACGCTTGGTTATAAGCGCCACTCACTCACGTTGATACCTATTAAAAGGATTATTTTGTTTAAATTTTGCTTAATTCTCACCAATAATTATCTAAAAATTTTAAAATCGTTATATAATGAATTTAATTTAAAATTAGGAGTGATTAAAATGCCGGATACAATACGACTCGTTCTTTTCATCCTTATAGCAATTAGTGCTGTTTTCTCTTTAATAAAAGAGTTTAAAAAACCTGAGAAAAAAGCACTTTGGATTTCAATAGAACTTTTAGTTCTTTTCTGGGCGATATGGGTTATAGCAAATATCATAATCTAATTTGTAGATTATGAGTCCCTTTGAATAAAACTCAATATTCCGTCAATACTGTATATGACATTAGATTTTCTCCTTGTTCCCCCTTGGAGAACCGAGCAGTTAGCTTTTGCTAGCTGCTCTTTTGTTTATAAAGATTAATCCTCTTTAAGGGGTCTCGCCACACATCCATCAACTTAAGGATTTAGACTATTTTTGAAGTTAAAAGCACGTTACTATTCTCTTATGTT
>NZ_MAOG01000153.1:0-24445 GCF_001884205.1 Bacillus sp. NH11B
TCTCCCACCTAAAATTGGCGTTTCACACCTTCACATTTTTGAGGAAGGAGTCTTCTGTCAGAAAACGATAAATGCTGCGAAACAGTAGATTGTGGGATACCAAGAATATCTACAATTTGAGTTACATTACATGTTCCTCTTGTAATTAATTCTTTCAAAATTTTAATTTCTTTGTCTTGTTTACGTAACCTTCAATTCTTCATATAATAAAATTAACATTTTTTTTAATACAAAGGTGGAATACTATGGCTAAGACAATTGCAGATATCGCTAAATTAGCAGGTGTTGCAAAAAGTACTGTATCCCGTTACTTAAATGGTGGATATGTAAGTGATAAAACAAAACAAAAAATTGAAAGTATTATTGAAATGACTAATTTCTCTCCCAATACATTTGCACAAAGTTTAAAAGCAAAAACAACAAATTTAATTGGTGTCATTATCCCCCGATTAGATTCCTTCGCCACAACAAAAACACTTATCGGGATTGATAATACTTTGCGAGAAAATAACTATCAAATGCTTGTTGCAAATGCGAATCAAAAAATCGAAACGGAAATTCAAGCAATGGAAAACTTTATAAAACAAAAAGTAGCTGGCATAATTTTATTAACAAAAAGTTTAACAAAAGAGCATAAACACATTATCGCTAATTCTACTACCCCTATTTTATTTGTTGGTCAAGAATATGAGGATCAATATTGCCTCGTTCATGATGATTTTGACGCTGCTTATGAGCTAGGTGCATACATATTATCACAAGGCCACCGTCATATCGCCTATTTAGGAGTAGAAAAAGATGATATTTCTGTTGGTTTAAATCGAAAAAATGGTTTTCAAAAAGCGATTGAAAATTTAGATCCTACTTGCACCGTTTCTTATTACGAAACAACTTTCAAAATAGAAGATGCGATGAAACAAGTACAGCATATTTTAGATTACAACCGCCCTACTATTGTCGTATGTGCTACAGATAATATCGCCCTTGGAGCAATGAAAGTAATTCATTCTAATCACCTTTCTATTCCAAATCATATCTCTGTAGCAGGATTCGGTGGATATGATATTTCAGAAATGGTACACCCTAGCTTAACGACAATCGCATTTGACTATGAGTATGCTGGTAAGCTTGCTGCTACTTCCCTTTCACAGCTTGTTGAAAACAAAACAATCCCTAAAATATTACATTCTCGCTATACATTAAAAATCCAAGAAAGCGTTGACAAAATTTAAAGACGCTCTATAATAAAAAATAAAACCGGTTCCACATTTTAAAAACAGGATTTTCACATCACACCCCTGTTTTTTATTTTAATCAATAACGGAACCGGTTCCATAAATAGAAAGTGTATTAGTAAGGAGGAATTTTTATGAATATGAAACAAATCGCAACGCAAGTTTTACAGAACATCGGCGGAAAAGAAAACATTATTCGCGCTACACATTGCGCTACTCGCCTTCGTCTTATACTCAAAGATGAAACAAGAATAAATGCAGCAGAAATCGAAAACATCGATGGGGTTAAAGGTGCTTTTGCAACGTCTGATCAATATCAAATTATTTTTGGAACTGGTGTAGTAAACAAAGTATATGATGAATTTTCAAAACTAATTGGAATGACCGAACTTGATTCCCCAGTATCAAACGATATTCCTAAGAAAAAAATGAATCCGTTCGCTCGACTTGCAAAGACATTATCCAATATTTTCGTTCCAATTATTCCAGCTATTGTCGCAAGCGGTTTACTTATGGGTCTACTCGGAATGTTGAAAGCGTTTAAATTAGTTCCTGGCAATCACTCACTTATCCAATTGCTTGATATGTTCTCAAGTGCAGCTTTCATTATTTTACCTATTTTAATCGGGGTTAGTGCTGCTAAAGAATTTGGCGGAAATATTTTCTTAGGTGCAGTTGTTGGCGGCATATTAACTCACCCAAGCTTAACGAATCCTTGGACTCTTTCAAATGCAAAACCAACTGTTTTACATTTCCTTGGTATGGATATTGATATGATTGGCTATCAAGGCACTGTTTTACCTATTTTATTATGCGTATATGTTATGAGTACAATTGAAAAAGAACTCCGAAAACGTGTTCCGAACTCTTTAGATTTATTAGTTACACCGTTCTTAACAATTATTATAACAGGCTTTTTATCACTTATTATTATCGGACCAATTGGATATAAAATCGGTGACGGTATTACGTACCTTTTAAATACTATTTATCAATTTGCAGGACCAATAGCTGGCCTTATATTCGGTGGGCTATATTCAACAATCGTTCTTACTGGCTTACATCATAGCTTCCATGCTATTGAAGCTGGCTTACTCGCTAATAAAGATATCGGTGTCAATTTCTTACTCCCTATTTGGTCAATGGCGAACGTTGCTCAAGGTGGGGCTACTTTAGCAGTTTATTTCAAAACAAAAAACAAAAAAACGAAAGAAATTGCAATTCCAGCAGCAGCTTCAGCATTTTTAGGAATTACAGAACCAGCTATTTTTGGTGTCAATTTAAAACTTGGTAAACCATTTATTGCAGCAGCTATTGGAGGCGCAATTGGAGGTGCTTATGTTGTTTGGATGCAAGTCGCAGCAAATGCATATGGTTTAACAGGTATTCCAATGCTTACAATTGTTGCACCTCTTGGAATGATGAATGTGATTCACTATGTAATCGGCTTCGCTATCGCAGTTATTACTGCTTTTGTTACCACATTCATTTTATATAAAGAAAGTAAATAACAACGAGGTGAAAACCTATGTCGAAATATAAAACAATACTGCAATCTAATAAAGAAGAATTACATTCTTTAAATGAAATTGCAAATCAAGATTCATGGAAACCTATTTATCATATCCATCCACCATATGGATTAATGAATGACCCTAACGGTGTATCATACTACAATGATGAATATCACGTTTTTTATCAGTGGTATCCATTTGGCCCGATACACGGGATGAAACATTGGGGACATGTAAAATCAAAAGACCTTATTAACTGGGAGCGCATGCCAGTCGCCATCATCCCGACTGAACGCTATGAATCGCATGGCGCATATTCCGGTAGTTCTATTATAAAAGATGGGCTCCTGCACTTATTGTATACAGGAAATATAAAAAAAACTGATGATTCCCGCGATGCTAAACAATGTATGGTAACGATGGATTCTCAATATACGATGACTAAATATAGTAATAATCCTGTTATTGATATGATCCCTGATGGATATACGAAGCATGTACGTGACCCAAAAGTATGGAAAAATAACGATACGTACTATATGTTACTCGGAGCACAACGTGAAAATAAAACGGGGACTCTATTATTATATAAGTCACTAGACCTATACAGTTGGCATTTCCAAGGTGAGGTTCAAACAAATTTAAAAGAATTTGGATTTATGTGGGAATGCCCCGACTACTTCCAACTATCAGGAAAAGATGTGTTACTCTTTTCGCCACAAGGAATCAAAAGAAACAAGGAAAGTTTTCAAAATGTATATAATGTCGTATATGCAATTGGACATTTTGATATCGAAAATTTATATTTCCATATTGATGCGTATTACGAAGTTGATAAAGGATTCGACTTTTATGCCCCTCAAACTTTAGAAGATCCGTCTGGGCGCCGCCTTTTATTTGCTTGGGCGGGCTCAAGCGAAATAACATATCCTTCTGACGACTATATGTGGGCTCATTGTTTAACACTTCCGCGAGAACTAGTGTTAGAAAATAATATATTAAAACAAAAACCAGTTTCAGAACTAACCAAGCTAAGAACAACCAAAAAAGAGATTTCAGGTGACATACCTACTGGGCTAAACGTATTAACCACTCTTGGCCATGAATACTCATATGAATTAATTGTCACTCTTAAAACAGATGATGCGAACAAATTTGGCCTTTCCCTCTTCCATAATGAAGAGGAATCTTTACCGATTACATTTAACCGCGAAAAAGGAACTGTTTCCGTAGATCGCCGCAATTTCCATCATCAATTCGGCGGAGAGTATGGGTACGAACGTTGTAAAAAAATTGGTATTCGCGATACGATAGAACTGCGAATATTTGTAGATAATAGCATCGTAGAAATTTTCTTATATGATGGTTCCACTGTCTTTACGTCTAGAGTATTTCCGCGAAAAGACATGAAACAGCATATCGCAATCTTTTCAGATGCAAAACTACATTTTACAATTACACAATATAAACTTAAAAGAGGGATTGTATGAGAAATGTATTTTGTATAGGTGAATTATTAATTGATTTCGTTTGTCGAAATTCCAATGTTTCTTTAGTAGAGGGTGCAAATTTCGAAAAGAAAGCTGGTGGGGCTCCAGCTAATGTTGCCGCCGCTATTACAAAATTAGGTGGACACGCTACATTTATGGGACAAGTAGGAAATGATCCATTCGGTGATTTTCTAGAGCAAACTTTACAGGGTGCACATGTTGATACTTCAATGCTCATAAAAGATAAACAAACCACGCTTGCTTTCGTATCCATCGATAAAGATGGCGAACGAGATTTTATTTTTATGCGCGGAGCTGATGGTGAATACACTTTTAATAAAATTGATTTATCGAAAATAAAACGTAATGATCTAATACATTTCGGTTCGGCAACTGCCTTATTATCAAGTCCATTAAAGGAAACATACTTTCAACTATTACAGTTTGCGAAAGACAATAATCATTTTATTTCTTTTGATCCAAATTATCGAGATGCACTAATTACAGATATAGAGCAATTTTCTCAAGATTGCCTATCCATTATAAAACACGCACATTTCGTAAAGGTAAGCCAAGAAGAAGCCACAATGCTTTCTAAAGAAACTGATTTACAACAATCAGCTCTGAAATTACTACATTACGGGGCTAAAGTTGTAGCTATTACACTCGGAAAAGACGGCACTCTTCTTGCAACACAGGACTCTCAAATTATTGTACCTTCTGTTTCCATTAAACAAGTGGATGCAACTGGTGCTGGTGATGCTTTCGTCGGAGCGATGTTATACCAAATTGCAAAAAGTGAACAAACTCTTATTCATAACTTCAAAGATTTAAAAGAGTTTATCTCATTTGCAAATAAAGTAGGTGCTGTAACATGTACAAATTACGGAGCAATTGCTTCCCTTCCATCATTAACAGATGTAAAAGCATACGATTAATCAAGCACTTTGTAATGTATGAATACTGAAATTCGTACAAGATAGTAAGAAGTGATAGTAGTATAAAGAATAGCCCTTCACCTTATCCTTTTTGGCCAGGTGGAGGGCTATTTTTTCATGTTTTGGGGTATTCTCTTTTCTTAGCTTGATGGGCATGTGGTGCTACCCCGTGAAGAGAAAAAATAAAGTATACGATAAAAAATACAGTGAAAAAAGGACACTCTCGTCAGATAGTCCTATCAAGCGTGTCCTTTTACACTTTTCTATCAATGAAACTATTATTTTACTCCTACGTCATTCCAAGCTTTTTGCACAGCTTGATATGTCGCGCTATTAACGCCATCGTAATCAGCAACAGATTGTAATAATGCAGCACGTGCCTTGCTGAAATCACTAGTTGGTGTAAGGTACGTTGTTAAAGCACGGTAGTAGATTTTTTCTGCTTTTTCCTTACCAATAGCATTGATTGTTAAATAAGCAGCTTTATTTGGAATACCGCTATTGATATGTACGCCGCCATTGTCTCCTTCTTCTGTTGGTGGTAAATATTGATAGTCATTCATATGAGCAGGTTGGCCATACTTTTCAGGATTTGATAAGCTGCGAAGTGCATCTCCTGCAACTTTTGGCGTAGTTACAGCTTCTCCTAAATCCCAATTGGCTGGATCAACGAAATATCCAAATACATCAGAAAAAGATTCATTTAGTGCCCCGGATTGATTTAGGTATTCAAGCTCAGCTGACTTGTCAGTTACCGCATGTGTTAGTTCGTGTGCAACAACATCAAGAGAACCTGACAGCGGTGCGAATTGAACACCATCGCCATCACCATATACCATTTGTTGTCCATTCCAGAATGCATTATTGTAGTTGGTCCCGAAATTAATTCCAGAACGAATCGTTGCACCTTTTCCATCAAAACTGTTACGGTTATGAACATTTTTATAATAATCATATACTTTTCCTGCATTAAAATGAGCATCAACTGCAGGAGCTTGGCTCTTATCTATCCAAGCATTATCTGTATCGAATAGAGAGGAATTACTTGGATTTTGCCAATCAGTGCCATGATTAGTTGTAGTTGTCTCAATAACGCCACCATTCATCGGTTTTGTTGTGTCTTTTAAATAGTATTTTCCATATTGACTGCTATAAGTTGTATTCAGGCTTTTTCGATCCCCCAATACGCCGTAGCCGTAGCCTTTTTGCGGAGTATCTGCATCTGTAACTGCATTATATGAATTTACAATTGTTCCATCTTCTGCGTTTACATAGATTTTCCAGTTTGCTCCATAAGGTTTAATGAATTGTAATTGTACTTTATAAGCCAAGTAATAATTTCCGTCTTTTTCATAAACAACTAAATCAGCTTCTTCATTTGTAGATTTTGCGGTTTCTTTCATTTGTTCTAACGTAGTCCCACTTGTTTCTACAAATGTATCTTTTTTTGCTAGATTAATATGTTTCCATGCATTTGAAAGGGCAGTTTCATTTGAAATCTTTGCCTTTGTATTTCCTTTCAAACGGTCAGCGGCAGCGGGATGTACGTCTCCGTTTACCGTTGTTACTTTGCCCTCACGATTTGTATGAACAATGAAACGTGCACCATCAACTGGAACTTTATTAATAGATTGAATGTACACATAATGTTTCATTCCTAAATCATCTGACGTTACTTCTTTCAGTGTTAAGTCAGTTTGTGGGTTGATTTTAAATAATTCCTTATTTTCTTCAAGGAACGATTTTACCTCTTTTTCTGAATCTACTGTTTTATCAGATAATTCTCCCGAAAGGAAAGATGGATTTCCTTGTTCATCATTCCACTTTTTTTGAACGACTTCCATTTTGTCCAAAGCTTCTTGCTGCGATACTTGTTCCTCTGCAAAGGCATTTGAAAATGGAGCCCCTAAAACGATTCCGGTTGCTAGTAATGTAACGACGGATTTCTTCATTTTTATTTCTCCTCTCAATACTATGTATAATAAAGATGCATCTTATTAAAGAATTATACAAAAAAAACGTTATCTTGTTATTATTAATGCAAAATTGCATTTTAAAAATTCAGATATTTTTATTTTTCTTTCTATTTCTATTTCTCGTTATAGAAACATCCTTTTTTATAATGATTTATGGATAGAGGAATTTAGGGGGAAAGGTGGCATGATTTGATTACTTATGTTCTCATACAATAAATTTTCCCAACAAGAAATATACAAAGTTTTAATTAGGTTTCTTGAAAAAGGTAATAGTTTAATATTTGTTACTCATATTGAAGAGTTTAAAAATCAACTAGGTGATTATATCTATGAGATTCAAGATAAAACTCTCTCAAAATTACAATAAAAGGAGCTAGTCTATGAATAAATATTATATAATTGCTATCTTAAGTATTGCACTTTCTATTGTATTATTTATATTTTATTTTTTTCAGACTAAAATAGGAGGAGTAATATTTCCTTTAAGTATAGGAGCAAATATTAAATTTCTAGCTGTTGGTGTATTGAATGAAAGTAAGCACAAAAAACACAATTGATTTTGAAGTAAAACGAAGAGTAATTGAAAGTTAGCTTAATACATATTGAGCTCAACAATATGTATTATTACATTAGAATTTGTTATTAACTCAGATTAAATTTTAAAAACTGCATTTGGTTTTCATATTAGATTGGAAATCTAACTTCTGATCTATCTAAAGAAAAGACACTTTAAAGCGTCTTTTCTTTATTTTTGTAATTTAGTTGTCTGATGCTTGATAATCATAAATCTTTTCACGAATAGCGGATGCAATAAATTCTTCAATAGAACTGTTCGTTTCTTTTACAATGTTTGTGATTGCATGGTATTCACTGCTTGTTATCGTTACTGCCTTAGTAACACTACTGCTATCTAAATACACGCTATTATTAACACGTCTTGTTAATTTTCCTTCTATTATATATGGGGTTAAACAATCAATCCATTCTACCTGCATTTGCATTGGTAATTGAATAATGGATTGACGTACATCAAAGTACCAAAAACCATCTTCCTCAGAAATCTTAATATTTCTTGGTGATACATACTGTAATACTAAGTCAATTAAGTGAAAAATGTTACTTCGCAATTGATTTGATTTAGGAAAACGAAACTTTACAAACTTTTGGTGATGACTTCTTGGTTTATCAGATAAAATATATGCAGGCTTATACCCCATTTTAATTGAATCTTCTAGTGTCATATTGTTTCCAAACTCATCAATAAGCACAATATCCCCGCGCTTCGGAATGGATATAATGCGTGCTAATTTATTACCTTCCATAAATTTTTGGAACAATACTACATTATATTTTTGTGAGAATGTATACAGCGTATTGGCCTGATCCAATCGCTGTACCAATCCGTTTATTTCTTCCTCATTTACAAATTTAGTCTCACGATTACGATGTTTCTGTATAGTACAAGTCAATACTCCTTCTTCTATCCACTTTTCAAGTTGATACATGCTCACATTATAATCTTTTGCTGCCTGATATAAGGTAATTCCTTCTGTTTCACGATCTTTTTTGAGTTTTTCTATGTCTTCTCGCTTAAATAAAAAGCTACCATCTAAACGCCAGGTCTCTCGATTAATTGGATTTAATTGTCCTTGTTTCATAAGAGTATTAAAAATGAAGCTACTAATTCCTAAATAAGCTTTTACTTCATTCGTATTCATATTTATTTCCTGTCTTTCAAACATACCTTTTCCTCCTATGTGTAAACTTCTGTTATGTGAAATCAATAATTTTATTATGTAAAGTTAAATTAATAAAAATATATAATGTAAATTTAATTATAACACAATCACAACTTAATTTATTTTTAAAATTATATGAAATTAAAATTCACTTTCTAATTAAATTATCTTTTATATAATTATAAATTATATAAAAGATAATTTATAAAAATAATTTGATAATAAACATAGAAAATAGAACATTTTCTATGCTTATCCATAACTTTCATTTTTATAAAATTTAATCTTAATATGTAAGTAACTTTTAATGTAATTCAGTTATAATATTAGATATAAAAGAAATTAATATGGAGTTGGGTAACAATGAAATTTAATTTAAATACAATTCATAGTGAAACTTATTTAGAAAATATAGAGAAACAAAAACAAAATTTCTCAAACATAATTGCGATATGGAATCAAGATTATATAAATGAGGCTGAATTTAAAAAGGAAAATAACGAAAGAGAAGATTCATATACATATGAGGGATTTTCAGATGAAGAAATATTGTATTACTATTTAAATCGGCAAACACATTTTGACCAAGAAAAACGTATAAAGGATGCATCCAGGACTCTATATGCTCGTGATCTAAGTCAATTTTATTTTTTTATTAAGCAAAGCACAGAGTTTCTGCAGCAAGATGTTAAAGATTATGTAATTGGCCAAGTTTGGAGGAACTTAAGAAAACGACATATCCGAAACTACCAAAAGTGGTTATCCCAGGAGGCAATCTCCTATCAATCAAAAGAAAAGTACAAAGCATCTACGATTAGTAGAAAACTTGGTATAATCCGCTCTTACTTGAAATGGTTGTATGAAATTCAATATATCCAGGAACCTCTTCATGTAGAGATTCTAAGTACGACCGTTAATAAACAACATAAACCAAAACGCGAGTTATCATATGAGGAAGTGAAGCATCTACTTCATTACTATAAGGACAATGAAATCAATTACGCTTTATTATCGGTCCTGGCTACTACGGGATTACGTGTTGCAGAAGTCGCTCATGCCAAATGGGAAGATCTTGAGTATGACGCTATACGTGGACGTTACTATTTAACAGTTAATACAAAGGGAGATAATGAACGGATTGTTTCTATTAATAAGGACATTTTTAATCGTATTGTTGCATTTCGAATCCGGAGAAGGTTACCTGTAAACATTAGGAATAAAAATGGTGGGACTATATTTCAAACAAAGAACCATACTGCTTATAGAGAGAATTACTTGTCACAATATATTTCTAAAATTATTAAGGATACCAAGTTACTTTTTACAGAGAATATACGAATTACCCCTCACTTCTTTAGACATTTTTATGTACAGTATTTATATGATTATAAGGGGCTAGCACCTCATGTCATTGCAGCTGCAGTTGGCCATAAAAATGATAGAACTACAAAAGAAAATTACTTGAAGCAAAGACTTACAAAGGATAATGATGTAGGAAATTTAATTGGTGATGATGAATTTTAATATGTAATTAACATATAATAAATTCGAAATAGGACAAGGTTAAACAAATATCCCGTTTCACCTTGTCCGTTTGAATTGTTTTAAATATTTATACTGCATAGACTTCAATTTTTGTAGGATTAGAAAAGCGGCGTTCTAATTCTTTTTTGATTTTTTCAATCGCAAAGAAAGCTGAAGATGCATATACAGTAATCACTTTTTTTATAAAAGTATTACCTGTTATTAAAATGTATCTTACTGAATATGATGAAATCATACTCTCACCCTTTCATATATCTATTGTGTTTAAGATATATGCCGATAGGTGTGGATATATTCTCAAAAAATATAAAATGATATTGTGAGCAGAATGAAAAATATCAAAAAGTTGATTTAGAAAAAGCACTGCCAAAGTCTTCAGCAATGCCTTTCGATTAGACGTACTACGATAATGAGCGTCTACTTTCTTCTATACGTTTGCTCATGAATAGAATACAAATTTGTATTTAACATAGGTTCTGTATGTTCTTTTTTAGCATAATAACGATATAATTCTATCTCTCTATCAAATTTAAAGTTTCACTTCGAAGTGTACTATTATCTTTAAATATTCCTTTATATGACGAAGTTATAGTCATTGAACCAGGTTTTTTCACACCTCTCATTGTCATACACATATGCTCAGCTTCAATTACTACAATTACTCCTTTTGGCTCTAAAGTTTCAAAAATTACATTTGCTAATTCATTGGTTATTCTTTCCTGCAACTGTGGTCTTTTGCATATGGTTTCTAAAGCTCTAGCTAATTTGCTTAACCCAGTTACTTTTCCATTATTAGGAATATAACCTATGTGGGCCCTCCCAAAAAAAGGTACCAAATGATGTTCACACATAGAATAGAACGGAATTTCTTTAACTAATACCAATTCTTCATGATTTTCATTAAATATTTTTAACAAATGTTCAGAAGGGTTTTGACCTAAACCTTGAAAAACTTCCTTATACATTTTTGCTACTCGCTTTGGGGTTTCCAAAATACCTTCCCTATTAATATCTTCTCCAATTGCTTCAAGAATCATTTTTACTGCTACTTCAATTTTGTCAGTATCTATTTCTACACTTTGGATTGTTTTTAAGCTCATATATTATTTCCACCTTATTAATTTATTCATAAAATGCTATTATTTATACGCCTCGTTTATTTCCCCATACTAAAGCATGAAGTTGAGGTAATACTTTTGCATCATTCATTTCTTTACACTGTACAGCTTTTTCAATCAACCGTTCATATTTCTGTAATAAGTCTTTAATAAGCGCTGCATCATCCACCGTTTTCGTATCATCGTTCCCAACTTGTAAGAAAAATGGTACTTGCGGATATCGCTTGTGCACCTTTACTGCATATTCAAAATCGTAATCTTCAAATACAACTACTTTTAAACTAAAATCTTTTCTTTCTAATTTATGAATAACAGAATCTAGCATCGTAAAATCTGTTTTCATCTTCGAACTTGGTGGTTTAGGTGAAATTGTCACTTCTTCAATTTGAAGTAACCATTCTTGCCACTTACTCCCTTGCGTCTCAATCGCTGTACGAATTCCATTCTCTTTTAATATAGTAAGAAGAAACTGAATATTTTTCAGCAAAACGGGATTCCCACCTGAAATTGTAACGTGAGAAAAATTTTCTCCACCAATTTCAACAAGTTCATTCCAAATTTCTTCTGGCGCCATTTGTCTAACTTGTTCTTTTGCTGAGCCATCCCATGTAAAGGCTGAATCGCACCAAGAGCAGCTATAGTCACAACCTGCTGTGCGAATGAACATCGTTTTTTGTCCGATAACCATTCCTTCTCCTTGAATGGTTGGGCCAAATATCTCCAACACAGGAATCTTACTCATCGAATATCCACTCCCGTCTTACTTCTGCATAACTCGTTGGTGTTTCAAAGAGACGTACGAATTCGACACGAGCTCCTTTATATTCTTCTGCTCGATTCCCTTTTGTTAATGCTTCCGCCATCTTTTCATAAATCCAGACAACCATATTTTCCGCAGTCGTATTCATCACTGGTAATGTCTCATTTAAATAGCGATGATCCAAATAAATCTCTATTTCGTTTTTCCAAATTTCTTTTATATCTCCAAAGTCAATTGCAAGTCCAATGTCATTTACATATCCACTAATACCAAATACAACTTTGTATGTATGACCATGTAAATTTTTGCATTTCCCTTCATAACAGTGCAAATGGTGTGCTGCATCAAATGTAAATTCCTTGCTGACCATTACTCTTTTATTATGGTATTTTAATTGCTCACGCTGAATATCCTTGTCCATTTTTTGCAAATTTTCTACAATGCGAAATCCGAAAAAGTTTTCCATTATTCATTCCCTCCTTCGCGTTCTTGTAGGTACGTATCTAATCCTGCTTTACGAAGTTGACATGCTGGACATTCACCGCAACCATCACCAAGGATTCCGTTATAACAAGTTAATGTTTTTTCTCTAACAAACTCGAATGCCCCAAGTTCATCAGATAATTTCCACGTCTCTGCTTTATCAATCCACATAAGTGGTGTGTGAATGACAAAGGGATAATCCATGGATAAATTTAATGTAACGTTTAACGATTTTACAAACACGTCACGGCAATCTGGATAACCACTAAAATCAGTTTCACATACACCCGTCACAATATGACGTGCTCCAACTTGTTTTGCTAATACAGCAGCAAATGATAAGAATAGTAAATTCCGCCCATCTACAAATGTCGATGGTAATTCACCTTCTTCGTGTGTAATCTCCATATCTATCCTTGTTAACGCATTTGGAGCTAGCTGATTTAGTAGGCTCATATCTATCACTGTATGTTTAATGCCAAGCTCGTTCGCAATTTCCGCTGCACAATCAATTTCTAACTTATGACGTTGATTGTAGTTAAATGTTACAGCTTCCACCTCCGCAAACTGTTGCATTGCCCAAAATAAACATGTTGTGCTATCTTGTCCACCACTAAAAACAACTATTGCTTTATCATTAGAGTACATTTTATTCTCCCTTCTCCCCTTAACTACTTGCACTGTTATAATATCTTAAGGCAAACTTCCAAAAATAAATTGAAATAATAAAAAATCCAATAGAATAACCCATTAACACGAATACATCGTTTAGTTCTAATCGACCAATTAAAGCATAAGTTGGAATATTACTAACAATAACAATAGGAAAAATAAATAAAAAAACAAATCGACTTATTCCTTTATATAAGGAAGATGGGTATCTAAGTAATGTCATAGTACCAAGAAATAACTCATGCATACCTTCAACTTTGGTTAACCATATAGATAAAGTCATTACAATAAACCACAGAGAATACGAGAGTATAATCCCTAAAAACAATAGACCCAAGAAAGAAAATCCATTTACAATACTAACACTCTCCCCCTTTTGTAATAATGCATAACTAATTAACAGTACGGCTGGTAAACAGTTCCCTAAATTCCCTAAATCAAGCTTTCTTAATGAAACTAGAAACTGACTATTAATAGGTTTAAACAATATCTGATCTAAACTTCCTTGGTTAACTAAACTCGGTATATACGGTAGATTATTAATAAAAAGAGTAAACATCAAAGATTTTATCAACTCACTTGTTCCAATTAACAAATAAATATCATTTGTATTCCAACCATTAATATTACCAAAACTATCAAATATACTATTAAAAAATACTAATGTAACAATGAACCAAACAACGCTATCTAATATATTTAAAAAAAAGTTAACTCTATACATCATAATATTACTTAAATTAATTTTAAGAATTGCTTTTAACATTTTTAAATATCTAAACATATTTATGCACCAACAGATTCATATTTATTTAACCCCTTCTTCCAAAGTACTCTAATAAGGACATAGAAAACTAAAGACCATATCACTTGTGAAATTAATCCATTTACAATTTCAGTGCCACTTAAATTTCCTAAATATACATTTACCGGAAAGTGAATTAAGTATGAAAAAGGTAAAAACTGAGTTATTGTATTTAACGGAGCTGGTAAAAATTCAAGCGGAATAAGCGATCCAGATAATAATTCTAATACTATATCTACAGTAAAGAAAAAGGATGATATCTCTACAAAGTAAAATGAGAAGAGTGATATCAAATAATAAATCATATAATATAGTATTAATGCTCCTACTATTGAAAGAATGAACAGGAAAGTATATTTTAAAGTAGGCAAAAGGAAATAATCCCTGTTCAGGAATATTATCGGTATTATCGGTATCACTGACATCAGTAAATGAATAATTTTGTTACCTAAATTATGACTAAACCAATATCCAAAATATGAAAATGGTTTTATAAGATATTTTGATAATTCACCGGATTGTATTTCCTCATTTATCGACCAGTGCATTTCAGGAATTAGTAAAAGTTCAATTAACTTAGCAATTATTACATAAGTAATCATCATTTCAAGAGTATAACCTTGAATATTGCTTTGTGTTTCAAAGAGAGAATGCCACAATAGTATTAAAGCCACAAGCGGTATTAAACCAAAAATCATATATAATACAACATTCATACGATACTGAAAAACCGCTTGAAATGAAAGCATCATTGGTTTTAAATACTTCTTCATACTGTTATTTTCACTCCAGTCGATTCCATTGAATAAATATCTTCAATGAGGTCTTGTGATGACATTTCAGTCAAATTGTAGTCAATAACATTGAATTCTTTTAATATGCTAGATATGGTCTCGTTCACTAACTTATCTTGAACTTTTATTGTTACACTAAATTTATCCGATTCTTTAACTTCTCCATATTTCTTAAGATCTTGAGAATTTATTTCATTTTCAAAGCTAAGATATATATATTTATAACTCTTAATTTCTTCTTTTATTTTTTTGAAATTGTTATTAAAAACAACTTCTCCATTCTTCAATATTATTAATTCTTCACATAACTCATATATATCCGGGAAATAATGGCTAGTTATTACAACTGTTGTATTTCTTTCTTTGCAATAATTCTTGAGAAAATTTCTAATATTCTTTTGAGCAAGAAAATCCAATCCAATAGTCGGTTCATCTAAAAATAATATCTTAGGTGAGTGTAAGATTGAAGCAATTAACTCACATTTCATTCTCTCTCCTAACGAGAGATTCCTTACTGGCGATTTAAGAATCTCTGATACCCCAAGATTTTTAGCTAATTCATCTACATTCTTTCTAAACTCTGTATCAGACAGTTCATATATTTCTTTATGTAATAAAAATGTTTCGTAAGGGGAAAGATCCCACCATAGCTGATTTTTTTGTCCTAAAACAACGCCTATTGACTTTAAAAAATCTTTCTTCTTATCATGGGGGTTAAATCCATTTACCAAAATTCTCCCGGAAGTTGGTTTAATTAACCCAACCATTGCTTTCATTAAGGTAGACTTACCAGCACCATTCGCGCCAATAAGCCCAATTATTTTACCTTCTTTTATTTTGAATGACACATCACTTAAAGCAGTAACCTTGACCTTTTCTCTTTTAAATAAACTCTTGAAAGAGTTTATTAATCCTTCTTCAATTTTTACTCTTTCAAAAGTTTTTGATACATTTTCAATTTCAATGATATCCATCTTCTCTCTCCTTTTTACTACTTACTTACCACTCTAAAAACTTCTGCAAATTGCACTCCTGCCTGCATACCCCTATAAGAATTTAGCCCCAAAACTCCATCAACCAAATTTAATGTTTTAAGTTGGGATTCATATTTTTTAATTGATGCTTTTTTCAGTTCAATAAACCTGGTAATATCTTTTACAACCTGATAGTTTTTCATGGGAGTCCATACTTCATACTGTAAACACATCGGAGCACAATTCTCTTTTAAGAACCCTGATTGACACAGGAATATAGCTTCTGATACAACTTCATTTACTATTCGATGATCCCTATCACTTTCCATATCATGGGGGAAATAAATAAAATTAGGCTTATATTTTGAGATTTCATGAATAATTTCTTCCACAAAATCTAAAGAATACACAAGTGATCTGTCTGGTTTCTTTAAAAATTTAACATTTCCTTTTTCTATCCCTAATGCATTACAAGCATTTATACACTCGTTCTCTCTATTTGAAATAATTTCATTTAAATCCCCTACACCTCCAGATAAATCTCCTTTTGTAATTATTATTACTTTTATATGTTCACCCTTACTAATAGCTTGAGCAATTGTTCCACCACAGCCAATGACTTCATCGTCATGGTGTGGCGCTATAACTAAATGTTTTTTTACTATATCCTTCATTCAGCATCACCTTTATTGAACAGGTAAATCATTTACCTATTATTTTAATTAAAAATTATTTACTCTGGAGTATACTAACTGGATACATTTTATTTCCACTAGAAAAATATACTTTTTTAAGAGCGTCTATTCACACTGTATATCATTAAAATTTTCCCCTTGCTTCCTACATTCGTACACCATAAATTCACTATTCCTCCCAAAAAGATTTTTATTGTAATCACCATAAAAATTTTTTATATTAAATCCTTCTATTTCTAAGAGATACTGCATTTCGGATGGTAAAGTATATTTTGCAAGAAATCTAAATTTTTTTTCACTTAAAAAATTATCTGCTATGTCATAAACCTCAAAATAACAAGTGGTTTCAACTATTTGCTTATAATGATCTGCTTTTACGACATCCCATGATTTAACTTTATAATTTTTAAAATTCTCCCCTTTAATAGGACTATTTCCTCCATCACTCACTCTCTTAGAATAAGGAAGAATAGTTGGAGGTGTAATAATATCGAAAACAAAAATCCCGCCTTCTTTTAATAGTAATTTAATATTTCTAAGAGCTAATTTTTGTTGTGACGATGTAAGTAAATATTCAAATACACCACCAGACATAAATATAAAATCAAATTTTCTTTCAGACTTAAAATCTATAGCAGAAGAAACCTTAAATTCTATTTTATCCTTAATATTTGGCATCTCATCTAACTTCTTACTGGCTTTTTCAATCATTCCTGCTGATATATCAACACTAGTTACATTAGCGCCTTTTTCAGCAAGAATAAAAGATAATCTACCAGTACCGCACCCCAAATCTAAAACTTCATCATTTGGTTTTACCAAACCACTGTAAAAATCAAAAATACCATCAGGTTCTGGGATGATAATGTCGTATAATTCAGAAATTTCATCGTATTGTTGCTGCATTGTTTTCCTCCTTAATGTATTTCTTTTTTATATCCCCTATAAAAGGCAATCTGCCAAAATATGAGATAGAAAGCAGTTAAATAACCGTATTTTTTTTTGATATACTTATATGAGTTAATAATCGACCTCGTTTTATTTTTAGGTTCATAATAACCATTTTTTTTGTGTAAAACCCCACGTGCATGACCTACCCCATAATTAAATGAACTTTTCAAATCTTGCTTAATGCTTAACTCTGGATGAATAATTCTTGCATTATCATCATATAAAATCTTAAGACTTGCAGATTGAACTCTAATATCAAAATCATAATCCTCTGTCCAAGATAAATTCTCATCAAAATAATATCCATCTACCTTCGCTAAGATTCCTTTATTAAATGCCAATGGAGGTGAATATGCATTTTTTTTGCAAGTATGTATATGTCTTGCACGTGCAATGATTTTTCCAATTTTGCTGTTAAAGGAAAACATCACCCTTCCTTTAGCCAAAGATCCTGCATCTAATAATTTGAATAACTTATTGATGGTACCTGGCATAAAAACACAATCTGAATCCATAATTAACACATTATCTTTACTAGAAATTTCAATTCCATAATTATAAGCTTTTGCTAAATTAGGTGTAGGTAATTCCCCAATTACTACATTGCTAGAATAGGCGATTTTTTTTACTTCTTCTGTTGCACCATTTAAGACAACGACAACCTCTACATTTTCATCAATACTTTTTAAACACTTTTCCAATCTAATATCGTTATAAGCTGGTATTACAATTGATAGATTCAACATATCTACTCACCTTATTTAAACAATTATCCATACTACTCAAAACTTCATCTAAACAATAAAATTCTCCTGAATCCTTTAACTCGACTAATTTACCTTTATTATTTCTATATGTTTCTATATCTGGGGTTAAAAGAAAAGCAATTCCCAGATCTTCACAAATATCTTTAATTGCAGGAGCCATTGAATATTTTTTTACCGGTATACCATATTGTACTACTACATCGTATGAATTTGATTCTAGGTATCTCCTAATTCTTTGTATCAATTTATCCCTATATTCTTTCATTAATTCTTCATAAATTACTGGATCTTCAATATCTTCCATCCAATCGTACGCACAAAAAGTAGGATTCATTTGGTATTCATATGGTATAATTCCCGCATTTGATAGAATAATTGGATGAACCATTGGGTATTTATTTGTAACTTCTCTAATTTTTTTACCAATATATGAAAAGTCATATGGTTTAGCCCAAGAACAAACTTGTAAAAAAGCAATTTTTTTCCCCTGAGGCTTTTCGTAATAATCCCCACAAAAATATTCCTGCCATGTATTGAACTCTTCATGATGAATATACTTTGAGCAAGCTCCTCGTTTAAAAACTGTTTCCTCTTTTATTAAATCTAATAGTATATATTCTGGGTAGTAAGGATAACTTTTTTTATTAAGTACCAAATCCTTTACCCTTTCATCCTGTAGATTAGAATAATTTCTATTTCTCAAAATCTCTCCTCCTTTATTTAAGAATCAAAAATGAACCTAATAAAAGGGCATCCATCTCTGATCCATAAAATGACCTAATAGCATCACTTGGGTTACATATAATTGGTTCTTTTCCTACATTAAACGATGTATTCATAACTGCAGGAATTCCCGTTTTCTGGTAAAAGTTATAGATTGTTTCATAATAATCAGAATTTATATCCCTCGTAACTACTTGAGCCCTTGTTGATCCATCAACATGAACTATTGCTGGAACTAAATGATGTACCTCTTTTTTAACAGTAGAATTTAACAGCATATAAGGATTATTTATTTTTTCTTCTAATACTACAGAAGCGTTTTCATCTATGATGCTAGGAGCCAATGGTCTCCATTGCTCTCTTTTCTTAATAGTATTTACTTTATTTAACATATCCCTCCTCTGAGGGTTAGCTATTATGCTTCTATTTCCTAAAGCTCTAGGACCGAATTCCATCTTTCCAGAAAATCTTCCTATTATCTTATTTTGAATTAATAACTCGGAGCATTTATCATATTTATTAGAACCTAATTCTATATATGATAAATTATATTTTTTTAATATATTTAAGATACTAGAATCAGGAAATTCCGGACCAGAATATACATGATCTTCAGTGAACATGGGCGCTATACCATTTTCGGCAAGAAACCATGTAGCTGCTCCAATACTTACCCCACTATCTGAAGCACCTGGTTGAATGTACAAACTATCCACTTCTGGTAAATCAGCTATAATTCTATTCGCTATACAATTTAATGCTACTCCTCCCGAAAGACACAAATTATCTATTCCAGTTAGACTAACAGCTTTTTTTACAAGCTTAACAATTGCTCTTTCCAAGGCTGCCTGACCTGAGGCTGCAATATTTTTATATTCCATTACTGATGAATTCATTAATAGTATTGAATCTATTGGATTATATTCATATTTAATATTATTAGGAGCTATCTTTGTTATACTATTAATAACTTTTATCCAATCTTTTAATACCGAAAAATATTTACCGTTCATACTAACTGTATTTTTATTTGGTTTCAAAGGATTTTCCAGTATTTCAGGAAATTCAAATATTTCTTCCCCATATGAAGATAGGCCCATTAACTTCCCTTCATTATGCCTCCCTAAACCTGAAAATACAGTTAATGCTTCATAAAAAATACCTAAAGAATGTTCCAACGGGTATTTTTCTAGTACTTCTATTATATTACCTTTTCCTTTTGCTATTGTTATTGACTCTTCTTCTCCACTTCCATCAATAACTATTATGGTAGCTTCATTGAATCCCGAACTAAAGAACGCACCAGAAGCATGTGCCAAATGATGAGAACACATATGAATTTGAGGATCTTTATCTCTCTTAAAAATTCTCTTCGGAAAAATCTTTTCAAGACATTCATCTTTGTTAAGCTTCTTTGAATACTTCTCAAAATATAATTGTTCTACATCCCAGCCCATAACAATATGATCTACTTCATTTGGAGTAATTTCAGCTTCCTTTAAACAATAAGCTATTGAATTATATGGAATTTTATCTAATGCCTTTTTTTGACGAATAAATCTTTCTTCTTCAGCTGCAGCTATTAATTTACCATTATAAAATAAACATGCACTTGCATCATGAACATCAAAGTCCCACCCATTGACTCCTAAAACATACATTATATTACCTCGCAGTTATTTTATATTTTTCTTCTAATCTCATAATATTCTTGCGGAAAAAGGGTTGGTTTATCTATTAATCGTACAAAAATTAACATATCCGTTTGAATATACAAATTATGGAATGTATCTTCAGAAAAACCAATGCCATCTAAGTCCTTTTTTATTAATTCTTCATCAATGTAAGGCTCTTCAGCCACTTTATAAGAACTTAAATCGTGAATAATTTCTTTTAAATAAAAACCTAAAGATGTCAAGAAATTCTGCAAATAAACCGCCCTACTACCTAATCTTTTAACACTTATATTTAAAAAAATTAAATCACCCTTTTGACCTTTTAATAATTCATTAGCTCTATTTAACCACAAATCTAACCCTCTACCATCATCTATAGGGTCACAATGTATTGCATCATACTTATTCCTTAAATCTTCTATAACTTCATTTCTAACATCAAAATTATAAAACTTAATATCGTTGTTTGTATGTTTAAAATATTCAATCAGTTCTTCATCAATATCTCCTACACTTATTTCTCTGTTTTTATATTGTTGAAGGGCCAAACTTGTATAATCATCATCTCCGCAAAAAAAGATATTTTTATTAGATGATAACTCTTGATTTATTATTTCAGCTCTCCTCAACGAACTATCCCAAGTAGCTTTAAATTGAGCATATTTTTTTTTGTTTATTTTATTCTCATATCCTGTATTAGGAAGAGAGGTTGGTTCATATAAAATACTACTTGTTAAATCTTGTGAAAACCTTATTTTATTTTCTATAATTTCAACTAAATTTCTTTCTTTTAATACTTTTAATAATCTTAAAGCCAAACTTAAAGTCCCAGTTATTTTGACTAGATCATCTAAAGTATCTACGGTATTAATGGACTTCCAAATTATAAATTCGAATTGTTTTTCACTAATTTCATACCATTTTTTCCAAAAATTCAAAAGTACCCCTCTGTTTTTTAATTTTGGTACTTTATCTAACTCTTCTTCATAGTCTAATTCTATAAATTTTTCATATAATAAAATAATCTTATTTTCTTTCATACTGTATACCCTACCTTAAAAAAAGTTACATATACAGTTAAACTGCATATGTAACCTCCTTATTTTAAAACTTAACCTAATGTCTTGCCTGCACGAATTAGTAAATCCTCTTCATCTAATTCAAGATCTTCAAGCTCTAGCATTTCTTCATGAATATATTCCTTTTCCATTTCACATTCCCCCTTATATAGATATTTGTGTAATTCAAATATTTGCAACAGAGCTGCACCACCAATATTATCATAAAAGTGGAATTTTCTGATAAGTAAAAAAATAATATTTATGGATAAATTTCATTCAGAAAATTAAGTAAAATTTTTCCTGATAAAACAATACTAGGAATAATTATGGGTGTTTATACTATTTTAATTTGTATATTGGGATTTTTAAGAAGCCTAGTATAGAGCCTTTTTTTAGAGATTTTTGTCGATTTTCCTTTTTATAAATTTTTCAAAAAATGTTTATTTTCGGGGGTTATTGGGGGTGTCTATTTTGTGGGGGCACGGCAATTTGAAGTGACCTCCATAAATTAGATAGGTTATTTCATTAGGTAGCTTTTTGAGCATGGGTCCGGTATTATATGAAGCCACTGAAAAACTCCATCTAGTTCCATTTGGCGAGACATTCGACGATTGAATCGTCGAATGTCTCGCCTTTTTAATTTATCGTTTTCTGACAGAATACTCCTTCCTCAAGCGTGTGAAGGGCGCTAGTCCAACGGTAGGTGGGAGATGAATGTCAGTAGGCGTAAGCCTACTTTTTTTTGTATACTGTAGATATCCTATAACAAAGTGAGGTGCAACCTATGTTAGTAAATAAAGCATATAAATTTCGTATCTACCCAAATAAGAAACAAGAAATAGTAATTGCTAAAACGATTGGTTGCAGTCGCTTTGTATTTAACCATTTTCTTGCTCTATGGAATAACACCTATAAAGAAACAGGAAAAGGATTAGCCTATCCTTCTTGCTCTGCCGAGCTCACTCAATTAAAAAAGAAGCAAGGTACAATCTGGTTAAAGGAAGTAGATAGTATTGCTCTTCAATCCACATTAAAAAACCTCGCAGATGCTTTTTCACGTTTTTTCAAGAAACAAAATGATATTCCACGTTTCAAGTCTAAAAAGAATAAGATCCAATCCTACACAACTAAGCAAACGAATGGAAACATTGCAATTGTAGGCAACAAAATGAAATTGCCGGAACTTGGCCTTGTTCGCTTTGCCAAAAGTCGTGAAGTAGAAGGTCGTATTCTAAATGCAACGATTCGCCGTAACCCAAGTGGTAAATACTTTGTATCTATCCTCGTCGAAACAGAGGTACAAGAAATGCCTAAAATAGAATCCACTTGTGGAATTGACGTGGGATTAAAAGATTTTGTCATTCTTTCTGATGGTACAACATACAAGAACCATAAATTCTTTCGTGCATTAGAAGAGAAGTTAGCAAAAGTACAGTGTATCCTTTCTAGAAGAAAGAAAGGTTCTTCGAACTGGAATAAACAACGTTTGAAAGTTGCACGAATCCATGAACATATTGCAAATGCAAGAGCTGATTACTTACATAAAATTTCTACTAAAATCATCAAAAACCACAATGTTATCGGTACGGAAGACTTACAAGTCAGTAACATGCTCAAAAATAGAAAGCTTGCAAAAGCAATTAATGAAGTATCTTGGTCACAATTTCGGACTATGTTGGAATATAAAGCAAAATGGTATGGCAAACAAGTTGTTATAGTATCAAAAACATTTGCTTCTAGTCAATTATGCTCCAATTGTGAATACAAAAACAAATACGTTAAAAATCTAACAATTCGTGAGTGGGATTGCCCTTCTTGTGGCGCACATCACGATAGAGATCGAAATGCAGCGCTCAATCTTAGAAACGAAGCAATTTGTCTCTTAACCGTAGGAACTACGCGGATAGCCTAATGAATTAGAAACCGTTAGGTTTCTGTACTTAGGAATTTCCCACTTCAAACAGTCCGTGAGGATGTTAAGTGGTGAGTAGTTCAAAGATAGGGATAATTGGCATTAATTCGATGATGTCAACCTTCCATTCTGGCGGTTCACCTTCAAAACGACCATCCACTTCATAATGTTCAAATCTACATAAGTACTTGTTTCCTTCTAAATCATTACAATATATGTTGGTTCGAGACATGGAAACATCTCAATTCCCTTCTCTTGATGCTTTCGAGCATCGGAATATCCAGGAACCCATTTGCTAGGTGCGGGATACTGTTAGATATCTGAACATTCCAACAAGTTAAGGTTTGTCTTTGTTCACAAATCCTTAACATCCTTATATAAAATTTTTTAAAATTATGTGTTAAACTTATTACAGTCCAAGAAATTTTTATAAACTCGATGATCTTAGTACAGCCCTGCATCCCTGCAGGGCTTCCCTCATTTAGCTAGATTTATATACTTGTATGTTTCTTTAACCTTATCTGCGCTGTTATGGGGTTGTACCCCACATCCATCAACTTAAGGATTTAGACTATTCTTGAAGGTGAAAGCACGTTACTATTCTCTTATGTTAATGA
>NZ_MAOG01000154.1:0-613 GCF_001884205.1 Bacillus sp. NH11B
CCAATATCAATCCAACCATCTTTGCGAGAGTAAATGTCATACGGAAGAGAACCATCCATTCTGCCTAAGTAGCTTCCAGCTGGAACACCTGGCGCTGAGTATTTATTAATACCGAAACCAGGTGCATATTTTGAATAAGCAACGGAACACTATTTAACTAATTTTTCTATTCTTATAAAACATAAAAAATAGCTTCTATTGGGATTGTTTTTTTATCGAATATCTAAAATATCAAAGTGTTCTTCAGGTGCCCAACTATTTCTACCAACATCGATCCATCCTTCTTTACGAGCATAAATCATGACAGGCGCTTTTGAAGAAATTGTACCTTTATATGGACCATCAATACCATCGTAATAATTTACTCCCCATCCTTCTGGATACTTTGATACTGCTTTGAAAGGCCAGTAATTATAATGTTCAGCCTTTACCCAACGACTTCTACCTAAATCTAACCAAACATCACCATCTGCTCCCCAGTAGGCACCCCAATATAATACTTCCGCTGCTGTTGTAAAACGTCCTTGAAAAGAACCGTGTGGTTTATCATGATAGTTAACACCAAACCCTTCTGGATACTTTGATTTGGCGAACCCAATACCCTCTGGTTGCG
>NZ_MAOG01000155.1:0-5973 GCF_001884205.1 Bacillus sp. NH11B
CCTACACTTGCCCTTTAGAAAAAAGAAACAATCTCGCCTAAAATTGGCTTTGCGTAAGCTTAGCTTGATGGCGATGTGGTGCTACCCCTATAAAGAAACGAATCCGTTCTATACTAGGCTTCAAATGCTTTGACACAGCTACATCCATTCTTTCTGGAGTAGAGGCTATGCATATGATTAAAAAAGAACAGATTGATTTACGGGACCAGTCTGTCCAAAACCAGAAAGAATTCATCCATCAATTGTTTGAACTTGTAGCATAAAATACAATTCTGTTAGGAATATATGCGTTTTACTGGTTTTCATTTTATCTTTGCACCAGAACCTTCTCCTGCATATTCACTTGTTTTTGATAACAAAAGTAGGGATATATAGAAATATCTACTTGTAGAAATAGGGAAATTTCTATATTTAAGATTATTAGAAAGTTTATACCTCCCCAGAAGTCCCTACTTCAAACAGTTCGTAAAGCTGTTAAATGGCGAGAGTACAATATGAGATTTTCTTAACATAAACAGATAACCCTTTAGATAATCAAATCTAAAGGGGAAAATTTAATAAATTGTATAGCTGTACTTCATGATTCTAGGATGTATCTAAGAAGATGAATAAGAGTTTTCTTTTTCGGGAGTAGATATAGGAAGATTTATATTAACTGTTGTTCCTTTTCCTACTTCACTTTCAATAAGTATCTTTCCTTGGTGCTTCTCAATAATTTTATAACAGATCATTAATCCTAAACCGATGCCATTTTCTTTGAGACTATAAAATGGTTCTCCTAGGTAAGGTATACGTTCCTGTTCAATTCCACACCCATAATCAGTAAATCGAATGTTTACCTGGTTTTGATCAGGCACATATTCGATTTGAATCAAGATTTCCCCTCCCATTGGTGTTGCTTCAATCGCATTTTTTAAGATATTTATAAAAGCTTGCTTCAATTGATTCTCTTCACAAAGTATGAATGAAGTATCAGATGTAAACTCAGTTGTAATTTGTATGCAATTCATAATTGCTTGAGGCTCAAGTAACATTACAATTTGCTTCGTTAATACATTCAGGTCATTAGTTTTAATTTCTAATGCCTCGGGTTTTGCTAATGTCATAAATTCATTAGTAATAATATCTATACGTTCAACCTCTGCTAACACTATATCTATATAATGCTCAGTGTTCTTATTTTCCATTGATTTTAATAACTGCATGAACCCTTTCATTGCTGTTAAAGGATTTTTAATTTCATGAGCAATTGCAGTGGATAATTGACCTACTACAGCAAGTTTTTCCGATTTTCGTAATAATTCTTCTGTTTTTAACCGTTCTGTGATATCTCGAGAGATACTCAAGAAAACATTTTTGCCATTCAAGTTAAAAACACGGACACCAAATTCAGTTGTTATTGTTCTCCCTGTCGGAAAAACAAATTCATCTTGCAAAGTGAAAGAAGTTTGCCCTTCTCTAATTTTTTCTATCACTCTTTTGATTATCGGAGAATCTGGCGGAACGTTACTAGGAAATGGAATCGAAAGAAGCTCTTCTCTACTATATCCAAATCTTTTACACGCAACAGGATTTACTTCAATAAATCGAGCCGGAAGTTGATCCTCATTTAGCTCTACTACATATACTGCGTCAGTTGCTTGTTCGATGAGCGCACGGTATTTCATTTCACTGTCTCTTAATTGTTGATGTAATTGACGGCGTTCTCTTTCTGCTTGTTTCCTTTCAGAAATGTCTCTACAAATTCCTGATAAAGCAATTATATTGCCCCTTAAATCTAGAATTGGTGAAACCGTCACGTTTACATCAATTAGAGTTTTATCTTTTCGTTGTCTAACTGTTTCTAACCTAGTAATAACAGGATCTTGTATATTGGTATTACTAATATTTTTGATTAACTCTAAAGTTTCATTCATTAAAAAATCAGGTACGCAAGGTAATTTTTTTCCTACTGATTCTTTTTCTGACCAACCAAATATCTTCTCATAAGCTTTATTCGCTTGCAGCATATGTCCATCTAAATCAAATATAGTGATAGCATCTACGTTATGATTAATAAACGATTCCAGTCGTTCTTTCGTTACCTTTAGTTCATTTTCCGCATTTATTCTTTTCGTTATATCAACAGTAGAACCAACCACCTCAACGACTGTTCCCTCTCTTTTAACTGGCCTAAGAGAGAAAAGTATCATAGTCTCATCATTTGGCCATGGTAGTTCGAAAGTTACTTCTTCACCATCCCATGCCTGTTGATAATACTTTAGTAATCGAGGAACTAAATGGGATGGAATAATGGAAGGATCTATAGTAGGTAAAAGCTTCCCTACAACTTGTTCAGAGTGAAATCCTTGTTGATAAAATAATTGTCCATCACACAGAGTATGAATAAAATTCCCATTTACTTTTTTAAATTTAACAATACCTCCTTGTAGTTCATGTACGGTATCCCTTAATTCCCGCTTTGATTCTAGTAAAGTTTCATTCGCTTTAGCTAGGTCTTGTGTTAAGTAATATAAATTTTGATAGGATTCCATAAGAAAAACACCAATTAAGAGTCCGCAAGATATAAATAATGTACCTTGGATGTCAAGAAGTATAAGTGAGATAGAAGGAAAAAAGAATCCAAATACCCAATGAATTATGGCTAGATAAACAGCTAGATAAAGAAAAACGCTTTTAAAGGGATGGGTATTTTTGAGATATGTTTTGAATATAGTATATATAGTAGCAATGCCTAAAGCAGCTATCAAAGCTGGTCCCCAATCACCACCAAGGTAGAAAATACGCATAAATAAAATAAACATTAACGTAATCCAACCAGCTGTACGACCAAAATAAATAAACGAAATAATAAGAGGAACGGCTCGCAAGTCATAAAACAATCCCATGTGCTTAAAATTAAAAATCATCAAAATAGCAGCTATGATACCTGCATATGTTCCCAAAAATAAATGGATAAATTTATTATCCATTTTCCTTATAAATACTTGAATAAAAATAGCTGAACTAGCTAGGAAAGAAAAAATAGATAGATTAATGAAGAATCCTGTGAACAGCATGCCATATTCCCTCCTTTTTACATGTATTCGACAAAAAGTATAAAAATCCTACAAATTGCATCATAATTAGTCCTATTATTCTAAATCATAAGTCTATATTTGGAGGAGAAATATGAGTAGTGATAAAAATTTAGCCCCTTTTTACTAGGGTTATCAATTGGGTGTGTTGGATAACAATATTTATATAGTTTTCAGCACAAAAAATTTCCATTCCAGATTTATATTTATATTCTGATGCAATTTTTCATATCTAAATAAAAGAAAACTGTATGCAAAGTACGATTAAATTATATTAATAGTTTATTATATTGCATTTAATCATTATAATATTTATAATTACATTAATCCTTTCATTGAAATAATTGAATGTAATTGGCGGAATTCTACTATTTGCGCGTCGAAAACTTCGTGTTTCAATAAAACCACAAATGGTATTACTTCTGGTAAGAATAAGGAGAAGTTTTAGAAAGAGAGTGAACTATTCTTGACAATAAAAATAGAGGAAATATATCGAGAAATATTAGATGGAAAAAGAAAAAGTTTTCCCCGTGGTACGTGGAGCGAAGATGTGAATGGCGAATCAAAAAGGAGGGTAACGCGATATTTAATTGAGGAAGTTTTAAAATGGAGCAATGATGATATTAAAGAAGAATGGAACCAGAGTCTTATTACAAAATTCAAATTAACTAGTGTGATGCAGGTTTATCGAAGTAGTCCATATGAGATGTTAAACGCAGCATATCCCAATCGATTTGAACCATGGGAGTTAAAGCATATTCCTAAGTGTTTTTGGACATATGAAAAAGGATTGGAAATATTAAGGAGAATAATTGAAGAAAAAGAAAGGTTAACAGAGTATCAATTACTAAATAAGTATGATTTGAAGTGGTTAATAGAAAATAAAATGGGCGAGGTATGTTCGAGCTATTTTAATGGTAGCCCCTATCAAATGTTGAATGCAGCATATCCCGATCGATTTAAAGAGTGGGAATTGAAATGTGTTCCTAAGAATTTTTGGACTAAGGAAAAAGGGTTGTTGGCCTTACGTTGGTGGATTGAGAAAAAAGAAAAATTAACAAAAGAAGACGTACTTGATGTGCATAGTGGGGAGTGGTTAAGAGAAAGAAATTTAGGTACACCACTGTTGAAGTATTGGAATAACAACGCTTATCAGATGTTAAATGCAGCATATCCCAATGAATATAGAGAATGGGAATTAAAAAGAGTTTCCAATAAATTTTGGAACGATAAAGAAAAGAGTTTAAAGATTTTTAAGCAGATCATCAAAGAAAAGGGCATGTCTCAGGAAGATATAAAGAAACATTATAGTTTGAAGTGGATTGTAAATAACGGATTGAGGACACCGCTCATGAAGTTTTGGTCGGATAGCCCCTATAAGATGTTAAATGAGGCGTATCCAAATCAATTTAAAGAATGGGAATTAAAAGTAGTACCTAATAGGTTTTGGGAAAAAGAGAAAGCGAAAAAAATAATTAAGGATGAAATAAATAAAGCAGGGATATCTGTTTCACAGTTATTAAAAATGGGAGGAAGGAAATGGATGGTGAAAAATAAATTAAGTACACCTTTTAATAAATATTGGGGGGGGAGTACCTCTACGATGTTAAAAGAAATATATCCGAAAGAATTTGAAGTGGAAAATAGTAAGAAAGTGAACTGATTGTATGAAAAGATTGTTATTCAGTACCATATTATTTATTAAGAAAGAGATAAACGGTTCTTTCAAACGGATAGGGAAGGAATATATGTCGTGGTGACATTTCAATTTCACCTTCCGTCTCAAAAACTAAGATTACTTTTTATTTTGAGATGGAAGGTTTTTTCTGTATATCTATTTATTTTATTCAGACCATAATATAAACCTTGTAATTTCTAAAAAATAGGATAGTCGAATAAATAAAAATCACAATATAATGCAGATAAAAACTATCTTAGAAATTTTTAATTATATCTCAATAAGATAAGAATACTTTTGATTTTGAGACGGAATATTTTTTATTTTTACAACTACCGATAAGATTACTTATGTAAACTAGATGATTATGAGCTTTCTCGTTTTCTGTCAGTAGGCGTAAGCCTACGTTTTTTGTATATTATGCCGTATTCCATAATACAATTACTGAAATCAGAAGTTGCAAACCACTCGCTCTATATAATTGATTCTCATAAGAACGATTACGAATTTCTCCTAATCGATTAAAAAATACAGCCCGAGCAAGTACATGTTTTGCTTCACCTTTATCAAACCTGTACACATTTTCTAAGCACAGGGATCTGCAACCACTCTAATGTATATAAAGTTCTTTCAATCCTTCCTATCCCATTTGAACTACTCACCACTTAACATCCTCGCGGACTGTTTGAAGTGGGAGATTCCTAAGTACAGAAACCTAACGGTTTCTAATTCATTAGGCTATCCCCGTAGTTCCTACGGTTAAGAGACGAATTGCTTCGTTTTTAAGATTGAGCGCTGCGTTTCGATCTCTATCGTGATGTGCGCCACAAGAAGGGCAATCCCACTCACGAATGGTTAGATTTTTAACGTCTTTGTTTTTGTATTCACAATTGGAGCATAATTGACTAGAAGCAAATGTTTTGGATGCCATAACAACTTTTTTACCATACCATTTTGCTTTATATTCCAACATCGTTCGAAATTGGGACCAAGATACTTCACCAATCGCTTTTGCAAGCTTTCTATTTTTGAGCATATTATGGACTTGTAAGTCTTCCATACCGATAACATCGTGGCTTTTGATGATTTCAGTAGAAAGTTTATGTAAGTAATCAGCTCTTGCATTTGCAATATGTTCATGGATTTGTGCAACTTTCACACGTTGTTTATTCCAGTTCGAAGAACCTTTTGTTCTTCTAGAAAGGATACGCTGTGCTT
>NZ_MAOG01000156.1:0-19234 GCF_001884205.1 Bacillus sp. NH11B
TCTGTTACTAATGGAAGTACTCCACCTAAGAATGATAAAACTGCCATTGCGATTGTCATATTATTTCCTCCTTTGTTGTTGATGCTAAGATGTGATTTATCTTTATGCTTTTATTATAGTAAGCGCTTACATTTTTATCAATACATTCTTATATGTAATATTGCATATAGGGCAATATTATACATTTAGACAAAAATTAGACCCCAATTAGTCATTCTTTAATGGTACCATATCGAGGTGAGAGTCTTTAAGGGTTCTCCTTAATAGGAGGAAACGATATGGAAAGAATGCAAGTGATTGATAGTAATCTGAAACTCAAGAGCTGGGTTAAACAGGTATTAGCTGTAGGCGGAATGTTAGGGTTCTGCTTCTTGGTGTTATATGCTTGGTGTTATATGTTTACAGTTTCTTAATTGTTATGTAAATATATATAACTATACTAGTGGGGTCTTACCTACAGAGGTAAGGCTCTTTTGTTGTATCTGATGTGAATTTTTTTAGAGGTACTCCAAAATATTAGGTTGATGGGCATGTGGTGCTATTCCTATCCCTGAAAGTAAACTAATATACAGAAGTTTACTTTCAGGGAAATAAATAAAATAACAAATTGCCAGTAGCTGTGGATTTAAAATAAAGTTACGACGTTTATAAAAAAGACGCGATGTTTTAAATAAAGTCACGATGTTTATAAAAAAGTTGTGATATTTTGTCTCTTTCAATTTAGGAATTCAAAGTGACCGGAATTACTTACACTTTGTTTTTCTTAGTGAACCAACAACGCAGATTAGTTACACATCAATAATTAAAATATCAAAACTTTAGGAAGAAGGGGGGATTATGATGAATAAAGAAATTCAAGAATTGTTTGATGATCTCAATTTATTTGCCAGACAAATTGCAAATGTAAGATTGTCAAAATTATCATTTGATGTATATGAATTTAGAGATGAATATGCAATGCAAGTAGACTTAACATTCGCCAGAAAAGGTCAATTTGATAATATTCAAGAGGCATTTTCTGCACTATTTAAAAAGGAATTGTTCGATGGAGAAGAATGGGATATTAGTGATGAGCCAGACCCTTCAGACGAACAATGGCTAACGGCACTAAAAGATGGTTGGATTAATACATACTATTCAAGAGTATGTATTAGCATAGAGTCAGTAAACAAAGATGACTTTATAAGTAGATTTAAAAGGGATTTAGCTGATGTGAATGCACCAGAACAAGTTATTAAAGAACTCTTAATTAGATTAAGTCATATTGAAACAATACAAGTACAAAAGGGGTATGTTTATGATTGTATATTCGGACAATCTGATAGCTATTATTTTTTGTATGAATGGGGAATATATGATTAAAATCATTATAACGACTAAGATTGTGACGAAACGTACTTAAAGTAACGGGGGCGTTGGTGAAATAACGGATAACAAAACAATCAAACTTTTTTATAAAATTTTTATACTAATTAGCAAAAAAGGACTCCATTTTAACCAATCTTTTTTCAAAATGGAGTCTTTGGGTTTCGCGTAAAATCAAGGTGCATACAATATTTCTAATCAAACGTTAATTCAAACTTACATCTGTAAAAATCATTTTACAGAGTTTTTTGCTAATTATTTATTGTTTTACATAACAAATTGTTACTTGTTCGTCTATGTGGAATAGTTGTAATGTTTTGCCATCGTAGTTTTCAATTTTATAAGATGTATAAACAGGATTCGGTATCTTCGTCTCTTGACCGTCTTTCTTTACTTTATCCATTACTAGTGTTAACTGCTTTGAAGCAAGGTCTACAGTATATGTTCCTGTTAAAATGTTATCTTCACTTGGATAAGAACCATTTACATATGTAACAAATGTCTTATCTCCTTTTAGTACTAAAGTAGTTTTTACCCCTTGTCCTAAATCAATAGCCCAGTTACCGATAACCTCAGTACCGTCTTTGAGGTTATTTTGTACATTCTTATATTTACTTGAACTTGAGTCTGGTGTGTCAATTTGTCCTTTGAATATTCCAGTTGTAGCTTGGTTATCATATGTCTTAGCTTGATTATTACTAGCTAGTTTTGGTTTATCAGTACTACTTGAAGAATTGCTTGTTGAAGAAGTATCTGTACCACCTTTTGCTTCTCCTTTTAACTTATTGAAGATAGGAGTCCAAATACGTTTTGCTTCATCTAATTTGTTGTTTGCTTTATCTACGATTACATCATCAGTATCTTTAGGCGTTTTTGAGTAGTCAAATAACTGTTCTATTTCCTTGAAAGTCTCTCTTAACTTTTGAACAGCTTTTACTATTTCTTTGTGGTCTTCCTTATATTTACCAGGTGCATCTATACGTTCTAGTTTATCAAATACTTTATCTAAGTCTTTAATACTATCTCTTACCTCAGCATTTGATTTACTACCTTTTCTCCAATCTCTTACAGAAGCATCATAATAATCTAATCGTCTTAATAAATCTTGTTCAATGTCTACCATAAGTTGTGGATAATCCTCAGGTAAAACCATAATCATCTTAACATCTTTACTTTCTTCTTTCGAGTTAGTTGATTTTTCCTTTGTTTCAGATGATTTACTTTCTGACTTAGCTGAACTTGTTCCTTCTGTCTTAGTTTCCTTACTTTCTTGTTTACTAGATTCAGCATTTGTTTTTTCTTTGTCTCCAAATAAACTAGTTACACTACAAGCTGACATAGAAACTACTAATCCAGATGCTAGTAAAATTTTACCTGTACTTTTTTTAAAATTTTTCATATGATTTTCCAATTCTCCCTCTCAAAACATAAAAAAGATGCGCTTTAGCCCCTTTAAAACTAAAAAACATACCACTTCTATATTTATCCTAAAATACCTTTCTATGTATAACATTTTACAAGTAATTACAGATGTGGTCAAAATTTATTCTAAATTAACGATGTTCATAAAAAAGATGCGATGCCTTATTCCTTCAAGTAAAAGATTCTAAGTGAGTTTTGATTAAACTTTTTTATAAAAATCTCATACTTAGTTAAAAAGAGTAACTCCATTTTGATCAATCTTTTTTTCAAAATGGAGTTTTTGTTGTTGCTGTTAAATAAAGGTTTGTAACTTCATTTTTATCAAACTTTATTCCAAAGCAACACGTAACAATTATAAAACTTGTATATACATATTTATTTTAAAATCAAACATATACATTCTACACAACCGTAGTTACCAGAATCCCACTTATTGGGATTCAATGTATCTAGAAAAAAACCCTTCAGTTTACTTGCTGAAGGGGTTTCGTATTTACATAATTATCGTTATTGGTAGTTATAAGCACAGTTTGTATTATGTTTAGGTAAATCCCAATCTTCATCAAGCATATAAAGTTCCTAAAATAAATCAAATATGATATTAGTTATGTAAGTTTCTAAGAATGCAGCAACGATAATTATAGGTAAAGTTAAAATAGCATAAATTTTTATTACTTCTAAAATCTTTTTACTAAGAGATACTCTTTCTTTATCCTTTTTGAACATAATTTTTAATTTGATTCTAATAAATTTATTTAATTCAAAAAGAATAGCCGCAAATAAACACAAAGCGAAAACTTCAACAAGGTAATGAGGGATGGATGAAATTATCATCACAAAACCTTTTTTAAAACCAAGTTGTAACGCAATTCCAAAAGAAACCCCAAGAAGTGAAGCAGTTAAAATTATATGTATAACATATAAAAATTGTATTGGAATCAAGGCTAATATAAACATTTGTAAAGGCACGATAAAACCATTATTAACAATATATGTCCATACCTTTTCTATACCTGTTAATTTCTTTACCTGATCTGGTATTCTATTTCCTATCCCTTCCAGTGTTTCTTTTAGATCTGGATTGATTATAAAAGTTATTATGGTAGCAATAACTGTTAGTGCTACCCCTAATATGAAAAAGTTAATAGCTCTTTTAAATACAACCTTATTAATTACATTCGAAATAACCCTCACCTCTTTTTCTAGATTTTACCATCTTAATAATGCGATGGTAAAGATTTTTTTGAATATTGTATACATAATCGGTTAACATAACGTCTCATTATCGGAATTTGTTTAAAAAATATAGACTTAACAATATGATACGTGAAATTATATATATAATTCTTCAATATTCGACCACTGAACAATATAGGATCTCTTAATTTATTAAACTCTTTTTCATTCTCCATAAATTAAAAAAAGCCTAAACCCTTGTGTACCAATGGGTTTAAGCTTTTAATTTTATAGGAATACCTTTTGCAACAAGTTGCCATTAGGATAGTGTATCAGCAACTTGTAGCTATTACTATGAATGCTAGATTCCTCAAAATTATTCCATATTTTTTGATTTTCTTTATATTATTCTATGCTTTGTTTCAAATTATAATTCCATATTTATGAACAAAGGTTTAGTTTTATGGAATATTGTACAAGCTATAAGTACGATATTCTGTATTTAGGAGGAATTCCTTATGTTTGGTCTAGGAAAAAAAAGAACTCCATTTGGTGACTATTTAGATCGTAGAGGAATTAAGCAACAGTGGTTAGTGCAAAAAACTGGATTAAGTAAATCATTAATAAGTGATTTAGCGAATAAAAAGGATCGTGTTCCCACTTTAACATCCGCAACTAAAATCATTAAAACACTAAGAAAATTTGATAACCGCATTGATTATCATGATTTTTGGGATATCAATATTTATGATTCCTAAAATATGTGGTCCATCACGAATGTTCTCATAAACACATTTTGTTTTGCAGCATATTGTTCTAATTTGGATTGCCGATAGTCTGATAATGTGAAAAAGATAATTACTGGAACAATAGCATTCTGTCTTTTATAGATATCTGTTATATGGCCATATAACTGTATTTTATGTTCATTTGCCTTCATATGTTGCATACGATCTATTTCAACAAAATGGGGAACATTATCCTCAAAATACGTTGCGTCAGGAATAATCTGATACCTTTGACCATTAGTTGAAAACTCGATAGGTCTTTCTGTTTTCCATTCTGGAAATCCAAGCCACATCCAGCTTTCGTTTCGCATTAATATGTGTTGTAATTGACTACTTTTCTTTACTTCTTTTGTAATCCCTAATAAATTCCGTCCCTTTTTATTTAAATAATATACGTGTTCACGAGCCATTTTTGTAATGTGAAAATACGGGTGCATATCCTTTAATACACGATTTGCATTTCGAATACTCCCTAGACAGTGTATGGCTTGTAGTTGCCTCCTAGTTAAAAAATCTAACTTACCCAAAGTGGATAAAATCTCGATTTGTCTCGCTTTCTGTTTGAGTGTTTGATGTCTCATTTTTCTTCACCACCTTATATTGCTTTAGCAACTCCCACATATCTGTATCCTTTAAATAAGGTACCTGGATTTCCTCTGTACGATCTGTTTTAAACAACGCTCTTCCTGGAAGAGACGGCAAATCCTCCAGTCCTGATTCATCCAAAGCAACTTGTGAAGCGACCGTCGTTGGTAATCGAAAGCCTATTTTCGCATCAGCATTTTGTTTAATTTGTCTTGGCAATGTATCAGCGGTTGGATATTGCGTACAAAATATGAGTCGGAATCCTAAACCACCTCCGATTCTTGCGATTTCAGATAACATCTCTTGGCACAAAAATAATACATCACGTTGTTTTTTAGGTAATCCTTGTGTAGGACAAAGATTTGCTCCTTCATCTACTATGATGAAACATCGCTCTTTTATGGATGTATCTATGATATTAGTAAAGTAGGACTTCTTCATTACTTCAATTTGTTTAACCATTTTCTCACGTACTTTAGCCAACATTTCTAACGCCTGTTTCGGATTTTCAGCTACTTCTACAACTTGGGATAGCTCTTTGTAAGGACTAAATTCTAACCCTTCTTTCAGATCGATAATAAAGAAGTTTACGTGTTGAGATTGTTGCAAAATTAAACTAGTCATCACATTTTTTAAGAATACTGTCTTTCCAAAACGAGTCATTCCACTTACACACATATGCGGTGTTTTCTCAAAATCATGATATACATATTTATCTAACGCTTTGCCCATCACAACTCTCCATGTACGCTCTTTTAATAGATCCTTAGACCAATTCCACATTTCAGGTATTTGTTCGCTAAATACTCGAATATGAAGCTCTCTGTGGTGAAACGATATTTTAACAGGTTTATATAGACCTTCTTCTAATACTTCAGCTAACTTTTGGATAAGTTGACTAGGTACACCAAGTGGTAACTTGTAAACATAATTCATACTTATATCATCTTTAATTTCTTTTATAAAAATGGGGTATTGTAATTCACCTTTATGTTGAACACATATCTTTGTAATTTCAAAAAACGTTGCAATTTTTTTCTTATCACTCATTCCATTACTTTGATAAAAATAAGCTACAGTTATAAAGGTTGCTGGAATTAATAAAAGCGACAACATTCCCTCCATACCTCCTTAAGGTAGTTGAGCCTGTATGGAAGCTTATCAAAAGCTGTTTAAGATGCGCTATTATAATCACTTTCAACTACCAGATGTAATACTAACGTAGAAACATATCTAGTATATCCATTAGAACGTACCAAACACTTCCAATCAACAAGCATTTAAGACCTGCACGTAGCAACCAACCTGGAAGATAAAGCCCTTTCTTCTTCAGCAATTTTACTCCTAAAACTGAAGCTCCGGTCACGCCATATACAATCCCTAGCTCTCCAATGATTGTCATGTTTATCTCATCCTTTCGGTTTGATAGATAAATTCCCCTTACGATCTCTATAAAGTTGATAATCATCCAGTAGCTCATTCCATGACAATGCATGTTCTTCGCCGTATAACTCCTCTTCAATCTTTTGACTTAAATAATAGTAACCTCGGTATTGTTGGTCCAGGTATACTTTGTGACGTAACATATGCTCTTGTATAGCGCATATGTTTTCTTCATTCTTATTAGCTTTGTACATTTGATTCAATGTTCGAGAAGAATACAGATAAGGTGTATTATACAGCATTTGATATTGACTCATATGTCTTCACCATCCATATAGAATTCTAGATACACTAAATACATATGATAATGATACGGATTTTCGAATTTGTCCCTAAAAAAATACGTCATTCCAAAATAGGAATGACGTTCGACAAAAATCTTAAATTCTTTAAAACTGTGCTAATAACAAGAAAACGACCCTTTCTTTACGCCGTCACAAGCAGCAAAAGAGTGGTTTTCGTAAAAATAAATGATAATTGATAGCCACCACCTGACGGTAGCAGTTATCAAAAGAGGAGCACATGTTGGTAGCATGTGCTCCTCTTTTGTGATTGTATGATTTTTTTAAGTGGTTCGAAAATAAAATTAAAAACTGTAAATTAATTTTTTCAGTCATTTTAGCAACAATGCAATTGAAGAGTCGTTAATAAAATCTAATATAAATATATATCTTATATATATTAAAAACATAAAGATAAAACTTATATAGGACTGGCAAATGTACGTATATCCTTACTCTAACAAAGCCTCTTAACATTTCATAGCGTAAAAAATCATAAAAAGTAGAATTTAACAATGGAAAATTAGGTATTATTATGGTTTAAAATCTACAAATAATCATAAATGAAATTTAGTATTCCTACATAAAAAATGAAACAATTTAATACATTATTAAACATATTTATTCAATCGTAAAATGTCATATGAATTCAATGAATCTCCACAATCTTATTGTAGTTACCCACAAAAGATTCACATTACATGTTATTTAATCAACATAATCCTAATTTCACACATAACTCACATTAATATTGATGATTTTTGATAGATGAAGGCATATAAGCCATTTATATCAATGATAATGGTACTAAATTATTCACATTATGTGTTATTTGTCTACTTATCCACGAAATTTAATTTTTTTCTTATGATTTCTTGTAGATATTTGAATGTATATAGACAGCTTATAACATGTTTTTATGGAAGTATGTGTGGAAATATAGATAGGTACTATACTATTTTTGTATATGATTGCATAAAAAAAGACTCTATTTTGAATAGAATCGATTAAAGTTACTTAATGTGAAGAATGAATAAAATTCTTTTAAATAAACGTATCAACACGAATAGCCCTCTATCTTGAATTTTTTTCAAAAATAGAGAGCTGATTATGATTAGTTCGTTTTCATTGCTGTCAGTACTTGCTCAGCCGTTGTTACTGGGATACCAGCGCGTATTAACTGTTCAAAGGCACGCATAAATGTAATTAAATTAAAGTTATCTGGTACTTCAATAACGCGAAGCTTTTCTTTCGGTAATCTATCTATCTTCTCAATGAACAATTCCCGAACATCACTAGGAATAGAGCGTTCTTTATGTCCTCTTACCTTTAAGAGTTCACGTATTTCTATTTCTAAAGCCATATAAGCGTTTAGGTTTGTACCTTGTTCATAAGCGTACTTTCTAAACAACGTTTCTTCTTGATACTTTAGATAGTTGCGGTGATAAGATTCCTCTGTAACAGGTACAGCAAATTTGTAATTTAGTAATTCATACGTTTTGCGGAACAACTTTTTGATGTTTCTCAGAGAGTACATAGAGAAATGCAATCCGAAATCAAATACAGCTTGTTCTTTTTGTTCTTTTGGAACATGTTGTGTAATCAGAGGATAAATACCCTCTTTAGCTGCGGTATCAAGAATTTGATATTGTGATGTTTGATTTAATAATTTTTTCAGTGTATATACTAATTTGCTTGGATACTCTTCATTACGATCTATCATGTCACGTAAGCTATGAATTACGCTTCGAATTTGTCGATGGCATGTATATTTAAGTACATGGATAAATTTGTTCATGTCTTGTGTAAATTCACCAATATTCATTTCTTGTAGTACGGATTCGATAAAACGAGCTTTACGAGCATAAGTAAGCTTTGGTGTGAATGGATCGCGATACTGTACTTCTCCTGTTTCTTTTGCACATAAGAAATCCGTATGTAAGGATAGATATAGAGTCGTATATCTTTTTTTATTCTTAACCCCTTTTTGTAATTTACAAATTTTGAATAGTGGAGTCCCTGTACATGGTAATGCAGTTGTTAATTCTGTCATAACTGCGCGAATTTGATGTGGATATTTTTTATGTAAAAAGCGGTACATCCCACCAAAATGAGTTTTATTCCCTTTTTCATCTTGTTTGTCTAAGGAACGTTTTAGTGTAGTCTCACTGTGCTGTTGCATAGCAATATCTAAGAATAGCTTCTTAGATGCAACTGATAGCTCAAAGAAAGCTTTCGTAAATACCACCTGGCTAATATAAACATATGCATTCGCTTTTTCAGTTTCTTCATTCATAAAATGAGTTAATTTAATTGTATATCGACCATCTAATTCATTTTCAATCGTAATAATGTTATGTATACTTAATTTCTTTAATGCAATATAGAATTGAGAATGCTGTATGTAAGCAAATTCTTCTTTATATAGTTTGTAATCTTCCCACATCATATGTATTGTTACATTTGGAATGACTCCATTCGTGTAACATTTTTTATGTAGATATAAGAAGACTTCCAAATCTGCGTTTGTAAGGCCATATAATTTATGCTTTCTTCCCATTGTTTCCGAAATAGCAGATAGTGTACGACGTGAAAAAGATGGTTTAGCCTGTGCTACGAAGCCATCCACATCGGCAATACGCTCCTCATATGTCATATGATCAACAATATCCTCAAGGTATGTATCTTTATAGCTGTAGTATTTCTCTTCGAAAGTTTCAACAAGTTTTTGCCAAGACTTCAGTGTTACTAAAACTGCATTTGTAGATTGTCCATTTAGACTACGTTGATTACGAATAATAAATGATTTTCCCATCTTTTTCACCTCCTACCTATAAATTCAGAAATAAATGCCAAAACACTATAAAATATACCAATTTTGATTATACCAAATCGAAATTTGCCGAAATACGTCCCTTTAAGAGAAAAAACAAAAAGATGAAACGCCCTTTAATCCCTTGTGTATCAAGGGGTTTCAGGCTTCCTAGAATTTTTTTTATGGACATGATGTGGCTATGGATTTTCATATTGCTAGAAAAGAAGTGAAATAGCAAAAAAGCCTTGTAAACATGATTAAATCAACAGTTATATCGATTTTCAAAAAAAAAAAAGGGACATGATATGGCTATAGATTTTCATGTTTATAATTGCGAGTTAAACAGATGAACCCTTTTAAACAGTGATGTTAATGGGGTTTATCTGTAATTTTATAATTACAAAAGGAACATGAAGTAGCTAAGCGAGTTTTCATGTTTGGGTAAAAAAGGGGACATCATACAGCTATGGATTTTCATGTTGCATAAATACATGAAAATAAGGTTATAAACATGTAAAGCCTTAATATAAAAAGGTTTAAGGGGTTTTTCATCTAAAAAAAAGGGACATCATATAGCTATAAATTTTCATAACTAATAGTATAGGTGTAGTAGAAAAGCTTATATATCAAGCTTTAAGCACTTTTAGAAAAAAATTTCGAGTTAGTAAAAAGAATTACATAATATCATTTTTGTTTCATGTTTTGATGGAAAGGGGAATGATATGGCTATAAATTTTCATTTTGATGAATTTGGGGTGTTCGAAGTTACATTATTATTTTAATCCATACATTTTTACTTTCACTTCTCTTTTAAATGTAAGAGGTACTTTAGAGAGAGTGTGGATTTGAAATAAAGTCACGATTTTTTTTAAATACGCTCTTTTCTTTTGTTCGTTTATTAAGGTTAATGACATTATTTCGATTAAACTTTATCTTAAAGCTACTGTAACCATGTTTTTAAGGTGAAATTAGAGCGAAATAAATAAAATGTCGAAAATATAAGAATTTTTTGTTTTTTTGTTGATTTATGTTATTTTTAATGTTAAACTCATAACAACAAAGAAAGAGTAAACGAAAACCCTTAGTGGATAAATTATCAGAATTTTCATTCTTTTTTCATTAGTTTACTCCATGTGATTTACACGTTTGTGTATTGCTTTTCCACTCTTTCTTTGTTTTTATAACAGTTGGAACTTCTATTTTAAAAATTATTGTTGTTTAGGAGGGATAGCTAATAGCTTGGACATTTAATGAAGAGTTTTTATTACAATGGAGTGGATCCAGAAAGAGGTGAAAAATAAGAAATTTGGATGTTAGTTTTTTCATTTTAGAAAAGGAAGAATAAAAATATAGTGGACATACAATTACAATAAAGGAATGCAGTATAAATCAGTATACTTGCATTCCTTTGCTATGAAAATGTATGGTGTTTGTTTAAGAAAGATATTATAAATTATGCTTTGTATCGGCATTTAAATCTGTTTATTTTTATATAAAAAATAATAAATATTTATGTTTATAAATAGTATTACTGAAAATCTAATAGAAAAAGAGCTAATGGATGAAAGATAGGTTATTGTAAAAGTACTTCTATAATTGCTATTTGGATTTTACAAATCGATTCAGTCTTGTATAATCAGTTACAGAGTGTGCTATAAGTATGCAAACTAGAGCCCTTAACATGTTAAGGGTGAAATAAAAGAATTGAATACTCTGACTTTATTTCTAGTTTTATAAAAAGGAACATCATATAGCTAATTATTTTCAAGTTAAGATCAATAATAACTAAATGTATATAAGGAGCCGAATTTAAATGGAAGACGTTCTACAATTGTTTAGAGACGCACTATCAATAACTGAACAACTGTATAAACAAGATGAGCAATTGTGGCAGAAATGGGTTTCCTATTATGTTGATGTTGAAGCAGATCAAAGTAAAATTGTGACTTCAGAATACCTTTCTCCATCATTTTCAATGCTTGTACAGTGGTTAGAGCAACAACAAAGAAAAGGTGTTTCTCCTCTAGATATATTTAAAAATATAGATACTTACAGATTAATTATTCATGAGACCATAGGTGTCTTTATTGAACAAGAGTTTCGTAAAAATCAGACAGCTAGTACTATAGTGCATACAGCAACAAGTGAATCAGATGCGAACATATTGAATGAAAACTATTTAGAAGTAAATAACTCCGCGGTCTATTATAAGTTAAGAGATGGAATAGCTAAAAATCAATTTGAAGAAGATGAAAACACACGGTTAAAATCTTATCCTATTGAAACAAAGGATAGTAATGGAGTGGCACAGCTTTCCTCTCATAAAGATGAAGATCTAAAGTTAACGAACATTGAAGAGACAGCAAGATGGAATACATTAGTAGATGGTGTAATGAGTAATATGGATGATCTAACTGCAGATTGTTTAGATACCATCACGATTCAATGGTTGAATGAAGCAAAATCGCCTGATGAATTTATTGATTTTTCATATGAACAAGTTTTAGAAATGTGCAGTATTTCAAAGGCTAAGGCAAATGGTGTCGAATATTATAGGGTAGAAGATAAAATTAAAGTTGCGAAGCGGATTGCGGCCCTAGCGAGTATTTTTATATATCTAAATGATGACAACGAAGTAGTCGTATTAAATGATCGCGCTGAAACAGGTAAGCATTATGAAGTAAAACGCGAGGTAATTAAAAGACTATTTGTATTAGATTCCGTAGTTCTATGGAGAGATAAAAACACAAACGAATACATGGGGATAGAATCGTGTCGAATCAAACCGGGAAGTTTCTTATCTGGATATCTATATGGATCTAATAGTACTACAGCATTATTATCAAAAAAGGCACTTGAATATAATAGTTATAGACACAAATATCATAAAAGATTAATTCGATATTTGACATGGCAATGGAGAATACGTCAAATGTTTTCTAGCTTACAAAGACCTTATTCTATAGGTGGAGATAAAGGTTTGTTAGCAGTTATGGGTATAAATCAAAAACAAAAACCTAATCGTATCCGCGAACAATTAGAAAATGTTCTTAGTGATTTAGAAAAAGAAGAAGTAATTTCTCATTGGGAATATCATAATGGTTTAGAAGAAGAAAAACTGACAAAGAAGAATTGGTTTAAAAACTATTATTCACAGTTAGGAATAGTAATATTGCCACCCAAAGAATTAATTAGTTCAATGGAAAACTTAGCGAAAAAGAAAACAATTGATACAATAGATGAGGAAAGTCATCCAGTAAAAATTGTAGAAAAACCATTAGATACGAATGAAAATGAACAACTTATCAGGGAGAGAATAGAGTTTATTCATATGAAGAAGAATATAACTATGCGAGAACTATCAATAGAGATAGGTATATCACAGCCGACTCTTTCTAGATTCTATAATAAAAAAACAAAGCGTCTCTCTAGTACGGCGAGAAGCAAATTAAACCAATGGTATAAAAGGCAAATGATCATCGATAAAATGTAAGTTAAAGCTAAAAATTAGTATTAAAAAGAGTCCTAGAAATAGGACTCTTTTTAATGTAGTTATTGAATTTGCCTGTTTTAAAACATACCCAAAATATAGAAATATCCCTATTTAGAAACAGGGATATTTCTATATTTATTGCTAATAATTCAAATTTCCTTTTCTGTTCAAGAGCTAATTCATTTTCTACATAATGATTAATCAGTAAACTAATTAGTTCATGGGTATATTTCCTATTAGTGAGTCTTATTAGTGGTCCAGGATCTTTCTTAGATTGAACAGAAATTTTTATATTGTTCTGTTGGTTTTTAAATTTCTTTTCCTCCTGTAGAATCACTTATTTTTGTTCATTATCAGGTGAAGAAACAGGAGTATCTTCGCTATTTGTTGACAACAAAAGCAGAGAAATATAGAAATATCTATTTATGGAAATAGGGATATTTCTATATTGAGAAGGAGATTATAGAGTGATATACGGTATATGCAATAGAATCAGTAATGTATATTATTCCAGTAATTTTTCAAAAGTCCCCTCCTATACCTTCATTTCTGTAACAAAAGTAAAAGGGTATAGAAATATCCATTTATAGAAATAGGGATATTTCTATATTGGATAGGAGATTATAGAGTGATATATGGTATATAAAATAGAAACAGTAATGTATATTATTCCAGTAACTTTTTAAAAGTCCCCTCCTATACCTTCATTTCTGTAACAAAAGTAAAAGGGTATAGAAATATCCACTTATAGAAATAGGGATATTTCTATATTGGATAGGAGATTATAGTAGTGTTATTGTAGACAAATACAAAGAAAATATTAAATAGTTAGCTTAAGAGACAAAGCGATTGATGAGGGAATATCATAAGGGAATTGCGGTAATGAGAGGGAAGAGAAAGTCGTGGAAGAAGTTCTGGTGATTATATTTTTTCAACTGTAAGAATATAGAAATATCCCTATTTCTAAATCTCTGTTAATAATTTAAATTTCCTTTTCTGTTCGGTAGTTAATTGATTTTCTACATAATAATGTATAAGTAAATCTATTATTTCATGAGTATATTTCTTAATAGTGAGCTTCATTAGTGTTCCAAGCTCTTCATGAATTATGAGATTGGCTAGAAGTTTTCAAACCGCCCTATTGGTTTTAAAATTCCATACATTCACTTGTCTTTACTCGTTTTCAGGTGAAGAAACAGGAGTATCTTCGCTATTTTTGATAAAAAAATCAGGGATATATAGAAATAGGGATATTTCTATACTGCGGAGAGGAGCACAGGGATGATATGTGATGCACGTAATAGAACTATAAAATTAATGGATAGTGCTTAAATCATTGATGTCAAAAACGATAGACTACAATGAAAATGAAACTAAAATGACTGATCTTGAAGAGATAAAAGCGTTGGAATTAGCTATTGTTGATTTAAAATAAAGATTGATAATTTGTAAAAAAGTTTGATCAAAAATCCTGTGTTGAGCAGGATTTTTTTTGTTCAGCAATCGGGCCAGACTACGAAGTGATTTCATTAAAGGAAATTAGTTCTTTATGCTAAAATTTAAATGAGTTTGTAAAGAGACGAAGAAAAATATTAAACATTAAGATTTGGAGGAAAGACATTGGAAATAGACAAATTAAATTTACCCATAGCTAGTAAAAATTTTATACTTAATCATCAAATTAAAGAAAATGAATTCGAATGTCTCAATGCGGATTTTTATAATTATTCTAATGGTTTTCTTTTAGATGTAGTAGAATGGACAAAACAAAATGATTATTCTTTATCTATATTAGATAAAGAATATACAGAAAAGTTTTTAGCAAGTTTAGAGAAGTTTAAATCATACCTCGTTATTGGGAGCAATATGGATTCAGGTAATCTAATTACAATCTACCAGCCAACAGGAGAAATATATGAGTTAGAACATGAAATTACGGAAAGAGTAGAAAGAAATTTTGTCAATTCTTCTATAGAGAAGATGTATTGTTGCTTCAATTGTTTTAAAAATTATTGGGTTCAACTAATAGAGCAGGAACAATACAAGGATCGCGACCTAATAAACACTTTTCATGAATTAAAGAACAAATTAGTGGAATTAGATAATAACATATTAATAAATGATGATGACTATAATAGACAATTTTGGAATTCTTTATATCTAGGTCATTTAAATTTCCTTTTGGAAAAGTCAAATGAAAAATAGATTGTTTCTAATTGAGATACTGACATGAAATAAACTTTATTTCAAAGCAACAGCTATCCAGGCAATTGATAATTTTTCTAATAAATTACTTATCTAACTAAATAGAGTAACTGGTACTTTGGTTCAACATGAATTAAACAACTTATAAGAGACTTACTATAAATAATATAGCAAGTCTCTTATATTTTTATATCGAAGTTAAATAACTTTATTATCAATTTACATAAGGATGTTACAGTGGGATGAGAGAAGGAACGGTTGTGGAGGAAGTTCTGGTGAGGCTATTTTTTAAAATCAAAAAATATAGAAATATCCCTATTTCTACGTAGGGATATTTCTATATTTCTAAATCTCTGTTAATAATTTAAATTTCCTTTTCTGTTCGGGAGTTAATTGATTTTCTACATAATGATGTATAAGTAAATCTATTATTTCATGAGCATATTTCTTAATAGTGAGGTTCATTAGTGTTCCAAGCTCTACATGAGTCTTGAGATTGGCTAGAAGTTGAAAAACCGCCCTATTGGTTTTTAAATTTCATATATTCACTTGTCTTTACTCGTTTTCAGGTGAAGAAACAGGAGTATCTTCGCTATTTTTGATAAAAAAAATCAGGGATATATAGAAATAGGGATATTTCTATACTGCGAGAGAGGAGCACAGGGATGATATGTGATACACGTAATAGAGCTATAAATTAATGGATAGTGCTTAAATCATTGATGTCAAAAGAAATAGACTACAATGAAAATGAAATTAAAAGGATATTCCTGATCTTGAAGAGATAAAAGCGTTGGAATTAGCTATTCAAGCAATTGATAATTATTTCTAATAAATGACTCGTCTAACTAAATAGAGTAACGGGTACTTGAGTTCAACATGAATTAAACAACTTTAAAGATTCTTACTACAAAAAAATATAGCAAGGCTCTTATATTTTTTTATCGAAATTAAATAACCTTATTATCAATTTACATAAGGTATATCATGAGGAAATTGATAATAAGGTTGTGGAGGAAGTACTGGTGAGGATAGTTTTTAAAAACAAAAATATAGAAATATCCCTATTTCCACGTAGGGATATTTCTATATTTCTAAATCTCTGTTAATAAATTAAATTTCCTTTTTTGTTCGGGAGTTAATTGATTTTCTACATAATGATGTATAAGTAAATCTATTATTTCATGAGCATATTTTGTATTAGTAAGTTTCATTAGTGCTCCAAGCTCTTCCTTAGATTGACTAGAAATTTTAATACTACCTTGTTGGTTTTTAAATTTCTTTTTCTCTGGTGTTTGCTCTGTCTTTTGTTCCTGCTGATTTACTTGTTCTTGTTCATTTTCAGGTGGAAAGGTAGGAGTATTGTCGTGACTTTTTGTTACAACTGAATCCTCGTTTGGGATATAAGGATCTGTTGGATCAAAATTGCTCTTTTTTCGACCTAATAATCCAGGAGTTCTTGCCATGTTATACACCAACCTTCATACTTTCAAAAACATTGATACGAGATAATAATTCATCACTAATTTTTTCGTATAGTTCTATTACATTTAAATCATGTCTATCATTTTCAGTAATACCGTTAACATCAAACCTTTTAATACGTTCCATCTGTGGAACGATATTTTCAAATAGGTTTTCTTCACCAAAAATTTCACGAGCATTTTCCATAATGTATTCATCCACTTTACCATTATTTTTTAATAGCACTGGAAGAATACCTACAACTTCTATATCAAGATTATATTGCTCTTTTAATTTTATTAGTTGGTTAATGTAGTTTTCTGCACCTGTAAGAGAACGTTCTTGTGTTTGTAGGGTTATAAGAACATAATCAGAAGCTACAACTGCATTTTTTGTAACTTCAATTGACATAGGTGGAACATCGATAAATATGTAATCGTATTTATGTTTTATTTTCTCAAGTAATTCCTTAAAGTAGAAATCTTCCTCTTCTTCCGAAGAACAAGTTTTATATAGAAATTTTGCGAAATCTTGAAAATCAACATAAGAAGGAATTAAATGTAAATTTTCAGTTATTTCAACTTCTAATCCATCTAAATTCCCCTCTTGAATTCCTTTCATCAATGTTTTAGTTAAAGTTACCTTTTCGTCAGGATTAAGGATAGATTTTGTTAACATAAGAGATTTTGTTGCATTGCTCTGTGGATCAAGGTCAACGAGTAAAGTTCGTTTCCCCTTTTTTGCGAATTCATAAGAGTTTAATACAGCATTAGTGGTTTTACCAACGCCCCCTTTATAATTCCCAACAGTAATTGTAATAGCCATTTATACCACTCCATTTATTTTCCATAATATTTCCCTATATCCCTATTTCTATATCTTAGTGAAAAGATTAGAAAAATAGGGAAATATCTAATTATAGAAATAGGGATATTTCTATGTTATAAAGAAGATTATAGCAGTGATATGTGGTACATGCAATAGAATCTGTCATTTATACCACTTCATTTATTTTTTGAAAAAGTCCTTATGTCCCCATATTCCACTCCCATCAAGCTAGGAAAAGCAAATACCCCAAAACGAAAGAATTGATATTACCAGGTGAGCTGTATAAATTTTTTGTTTTGGGGGCTTTTTAAAAAAGAAACACCCATTCCTATAATTGATGTTGCATAAGTGTAACTTGATGGCAGAGGTATAGAAATAGGGATATTTCTATATTGGAAGGAGGATTATAGTTATGATAAGTGGTACATACAATGGGATCAGTAATTTTTCAGAGACGCTTCCTATACCACCTTTCAAATATTAAAAGCAGAATAATAGGGAAATATCCAATTATAGAAATAGGGATATTACTGTAATTGGGTAGGGATTATAATAGTGATGTGCATACAATAGAATCAGTAATTTTTCAGAGACGCTTCCTATACCACCCTTTCAAATAATAAAAGTAGGATAATAGGGGGATATCCAATTATAGAAATAGGGAAATATCTATATTTCGTAAGGGATTATAATAGTGATAGGTGTTACATACAATAGAATCAGTAATTTTCAAAGGCTCCGTTCATACCATCATTACTAATAATAAAAGTAAAATAATAGGGGGATATCCAATTATAGAAATAGGGAAATATCTATATTTCGAGAGGGATTATAATAGTGATGTGCAGTACATACAATAGAATTAGTAATTTTTTAGAGACGCCCCTATACCACCTTTTCAAATAATAAAAGCAGAATAATAGGGAAATATCCGATTATAGAAATAGTGATAAGTAGTACATACAATGGAATCAGTAATTATTCAAAGGCTCCCCCTATACCATCATTTCTATAATAAAAGTAGAGACATAGGGAAATATCTAATTATAGAAATAGGGATATTACTATAATACTAGGAATATTATAGTAGTGATAAGTAGTACATACAATGGGATCAGTAATTTTCAAGAGCTCCCCCCTATATCATCATTTCTATAATAAAAGTAGAGGCATAGGGGAATATCCAAGTATAGAAATAGGGATATTTCTATACTACAAGGAAGATTATAGTAGTAATAAGTGGTACATACAATGAAATCAGTAATTTTTCAAAGGCGCCCCTTATACCATCATTTCTAATAATAAAAGCAGCAGAATAGGGAAATATCCAATTATAGAAATAGGGATATTCCTGTAATTGGATAGGGTT